>DOSU01000059.1:20531-21811 GCA_003513895.1 Rikenellaceae bacterium | reverse complement strand
CGCTTCCGTACCCCATCAAGTAACCTACGGCGTGCTGAGAATAAAGGTCGCCGGAAAAGCAAGTGTTAATTAACAAGAAGACAACAGATGCAATAAAAGGTACTCTATGTAATCTGCAATTTGCCATTTACCAAAGTTATGAATAAACTAAAGTATATATTTTACATAATTTTTGTTAATTTTATTCGTATGAAAAATCAAATTATCAAAGCAAAGATTTTCAAGGAGGAGATTCCGTTTGTCGAGTTAATGAACATTGAAAACAACGGAGTTCTTCCGGAAATTGTACTCCATAATGATAATATGATCCTTGAAGTCGACAATGCGGAAAATTACAGGGAATACTGGAGTTATATAACAAAGGAACCATTTTTGTCTATTCAGAAAAAGGCAATATCTGCTTTAAAGTTTGGCGACAGTGATACAAAACGACTCACATATTTTTCTTTTGACCGCGAAAGGAAGAGGCTCAGGCTTGGTTTTCATCCTACAAAATATAGCATTTATAAGAGCTTCAGAGAAGTTCCGTCTCAATCTCACTGGGGAGATGGAATGAAAATCGGGTGGATTGGCAGCAGACTGCTTTCAAACCACTGTGGAGCAGGAATTTTTATAGACTGTGCCGATGAGGATTATGGAAGAGTACTTATTGGAATGACTCCGAATCACGATGTTATTGATACCTACCGGAAATGCCGGACTTACTCTGCAAGCGGCAGCCTGGACTGGGACGATGAAACTGTTTTTGCCGGAATACTTAGAGAAACATGGGAAGAGATAAATTTTCGCCCAAACCCGGACAATGTCGGGTTGATATCATTTGGCTATGATACTCAACTGAATTATTTCCAGTTTAGTTTCTACTACAAAGCAGCAGAAAGCTGGAGAGAGATTTTTGAGGGAGCAAAAACTGCAAAGGATTCAGGTGAATATCTTAAATTGGAAAGAATTCCTTTTAGCATAAATCATTTGGAGGAAGCTGCAGAAGCAATTTTATCAGTTCCCTGGGAGCCATCTGCCCTTTACTCTCTCTTGCTTCTTTTTGCCAGACTAATCCGCTCAGGAACACTCATCGAAAGTGCAGCGGAATTTAAAATTTCCGAATTCCGGCAAAAAATTGAAAAACGAATAGTCCACATATAAAAAAAATATAATGAAAAATCGGATTCCTTTTTTAAGACAGATTACTACTTCTGTATTCTTGACTGTTTTTACAGTAATTGCAACAGCACAGGCGCTTTCGCCGGTGCAAACAGACAAACTGGTAGAAAAAACGATGG
>DOSU01000059.1:0-20445 GCA_003513895.1 Rikenellaceae bacterium | reverse complement strand
GGCCGCCTTTAATGTTCCCGGAATTGCAGTCGCAATTGTAAAAGACGGAAAGATCATTCACATGAAGGGATATGGTGTGAGTTCCCTTAAATCCGGAGAAAAGACAAATGAAAATACACTTTTTGCAATAGCCTCAAACAGCAAAGCTTTTACATCTGCAGCTCTGGGTATTCTGGTGGATGAAGGAAAACTTTCCTGGAATAGCAGAGTGATAGATTTTATTCCTGAATTCCGTCTGTACAGCCCTTATGTAACAGAAGAGTTTACAATCAAGGACCTTCTTACTCATCGCAGCGGCCTTGGGCTTGGAGCAGGTGACCTGATGATTTGGCCTGATGGGGCATCGTTTACACTTCAGGAGATAATTCATAATATGAGATATCTAAAGCCGGTATCGGGCTTCAGAACGAAATATGACTACGATAATTTGCTTTACATCGTTGCCGGAGAGGTGGTTTCCCGCATATCTGGCATGAGTTGGGCTGAGTTTGTGGAAAAAAGGATAATGGAACCTCTTAAAATGACAAGAAGCGCCGGGTCGTACGACAGACTTAAAGACAAAGGCAATGTTGCCGGTTCGCATGTGGAAGTAGAAGGTAAGCTTCAGGTTGTTCCTATGTCGCTTAATGAGGCAGCAAATGCCGCGGGCGGGATATTCAGTTCTGTTGCCGATATGTCCCGGTGGGTAATTATGCAGCTTAACAGAGGAAAATACGGGGAAAAGCTTGAGAAAACATTGTTGTCGCCTATGGTACATCAGGAACTCTGGACACCTCAGACTATAATTCCGGTAAGAGGAAAGACCACATACAAAATGCATTTCAGAAGCTACGGTCTTGGCTGGGGAATCAGTGATGTAAACGGATACAAAATGGTGACACACACCGGCGGACTCTCGGGAGCACTCACTCAGGTTACACTCATCCCCGATCTTAACCTTGGAATAATTGTATTCACAAACCAGCAAATTGGAGAAGCATTTACTTCTATAACAAATACAATACTCGACAGCTATTTTGGAATAACAGGCGTAGACAGGGTTGCCGATAACCTTGCCTCTTTAATGAAAGCAAGGACAAATGCATCACAGGTAACAGACGATATATGGAAAGTAGTTGAAGCAAACAAAAATAATGGAACTACAGGTCCGAAACCCGAGATATTGACAGGTACATTCCGGGATAACTGGTTCGGAGACGTTAAAATTTCAATCAAAGACGGTAAATTACAATTTGCATCTGAAAAATCTCCGAAAATTTCGGGAGAGATGTTTTTCTATAAAGGGAGTACATTTATTGTTAAGTGGTTCGACAGAAGTTTCGATGCCGATTCCTATGCCAACTTCACTTTCGACAATCAAGGAGTTGCTTTGGCATTTACGATGCAGGCAATTTCTCCTCTCACCGATTTCAGCTATGATTTTCATGATCTTAATTTTGTAAAGAAATGAAGATTATTAATTCAGAATATGTATCCTCTCATCTTTCGGCCAGGAGCAAAGATTCGCATAAAGGAGATTACGGTCATGCTCTGTTAATTGCCGGCTCGTATGGAATGGGCGGTTCTGCAGTTCTTGCTTCCGGTGCAGCTTTGCGTTCAGGGGTAGGGTTGCTTACAACCCATGTTCCGGCGAAGCTGTATGATATAATGCAAATTTCCGTACCGGAGGCTATGTGCAGTGTCGATTTATCGGACGAACATTTTTCTTCAGTTCCTAATCCGGATAAATATAGCGCCATTGGAATCGGACCTGGTTTGGGAATGGCATATGAGACAGTAAATGCTTTTAAAGATCTGCTTAAGCTTAAACCCAACAGACTTGTAGCCGATGCCGATGCACTAAATATTATCGCACACAGGCCGGAATTTTTAGAACTCCTTCCCCCAAACACAGTTATAACACCACATCCTGCGGAATTTGACAGAATTACCGGTACATGCAGTAACAGGGATGAGAGAATAAAGCGTCAGGTAAGTTTGGCCATGCAATACGGAATCATTGTTGTTCTTAAAGGATCCGGAACTACTGTTGCCATGCCCGACGGGGAGTTGTGGGAAAATTCATCAGGGAATCCCGGTATGGCTACGGCAGGCAGCGGGGATGTTCTCACAGGAATCATACTCGGTTTGCTGGCTCAGAACTACTCTCAGCAACTGGCAGCTCTTATGGGCGTTTATATTCACGGTTTTGCAGGAGATATTGCAAAAGATCGTTTTGGAGAAGTTTCAATGACGGCAGGAGATATCCGCGACTCACTCTCTTTTGCTTTCCTTAAACTGAGATCGAATAATATTTGTTAAATTTGACAACTTATTTCTATTAATTTTTTCGATATGTTTGATTTTCTGGACCAGTATCCTTATTTGCTGCCTTTCATAATATTTTTTGGTAGGATAATTGATGTTTCACTTGGAACTCTTCGAATTATTTTTGTTTCGAAAGGAGAAAAATATAAGGCTCCAATTATCGGATTTTTCGAGGTTCTTATTTGGATAGTTGTCATCTCCGAACTTCTGTCTAAAACACATAGTATAATTTCATATGTTTTTTATGCTGCGGGTTATGCCAGCGGAAACTATGTGGGCATACTCATTGAGCAAAAAATTGCTTTCGGGATTATACTATGCAGGGTATATACAAGAAAAAAAGGAATGGAGCTGGTCTCTATTCTTAACAAACAAAATTTCGGATCAACATTTCTTGAAGGCTCCGGATCAATAGAGAAGATAGAAATTGTAGAGACTGTGATTGAAAGGAAAGATCTTAAAAAAGTTGAAAAAATTCTAGCCGATTTTGATCCTGAGGTATTTTATGTAGTAGAGGATGTAAGAGTGAGGCAAAAGGGAATTTTCCCTCTTGAAGAATCTATGTTCACCCGATGGCGTGTTGGCAAATAATTATGTATTTAAATATGAGAACGATGAAAACTATTCTTAATGTTCTGAAAGGCTCAATTTTCTTAATGCTTCTTTCTGCCACTTTAATCTCTTGTTCAAATCCGGTGGTGAAAGAGGAAAAGGGAGATACAACTTATCTTGAAGAGATGTCAGTTGCTCAATTGGGTATGGACTACAGGAACGGCAAAACTACAATTACAAAAGTTGTAAGTGATTATCTCAAAAGAATTGACAAAATAGATAAAAAAGGACCGATGCTCAACTCTATCCTGGCGATAAATCCCCATGCGTTAAAAATTGCCGAAGAGCTTGACAAAGAGATGAAAGAGGGGAAAATTAGGGGCCCTCTTCATGGAATCCCGGTTATTCTTAAAGACAACATTGATACTAAGGACTCTATGCCTACAACAGGAGGAGCCACGGTTCTTAAAAACTCATTTGTTACTAAAGACAGTAAGGTTGCCGAACTATTGCGCAATGCGGGCGCAGTAATTATTGGCAAATCAAATTTGAGCGAATGGGCAAACTTTAGGGCAAGTCTCTCTTCGAGCGGTTGGAGCGGGGTAGGTGGCCAGACTAAAAACCCATACATAACCGACAGGAATCCATGCGGATCAAGTTCGGGCTCAGGAGTTGCTGTTTCTGCAAGCCTGTGTGGTTTTGCAATAGGAACGGAAACAAACGGTTCCATTGTTTGCCCTTCGAACAACAACGGTATTGTTGGACTTAAACCTACAGTTGGTTTAATAAGCAGGGCCGGAATTATTCCAATATCTTTTACTCAGGATACACCCGGGCCAATGGGAAGAACTGTTGAGGATGTTGCCATTGCCCTTGGAGTATTGGCAGGCTCCGATACATCTGACTCAAAAACAATGGCTAAGGAGGCAAAATTCTATTCCGATTACACTCAGTTCCTGAATAAAGACGGACTTAAAGGTAAAAGAATAGGGGTTGTTACAAATATTTCCGGATTTCATTATAAAGTTGACTCGCTAATGAAAAAGGCTGTTGAGTTTTTGAAGAGCTCGGGAGCCGAAGTTGTCGATGTTGCCATGCCACTTAGGGGAGAGATTAGCGGAGCTTCTTTTCAGGTTATGTTATATGAATTTAAGGACGGACTGAATAAATATTTTGCATCTCTCGGAGAAAATGCCCCGATAAAAAATATCGAAGAACTTATTGAATTTAACAAGAAGGATTCTGTTGAACTTATGTTTTTTGACCAGCAGCTGCTTGAACTTGCTCAGGCCAAAGGGGGGCTGGACGATCCAAAATATAAACAGGCTCTCGCTCTTATGCAAAAAGGCACCAGAGGGGATGGCATTGACAAGGTTATGAATTCAAACAAGCTGGATGCTCTCATTGCCCCAACCGGCTCTCCTGCCTGGAAAACAGATTTTGTAAACGGAGACAACTTTCTTGGAAGCAGCTCTTCTTTTGCTGCAATATCCGGATATCCGAACATTACAGTTCCAATGGGCTTCATCAGCGACCTTCCGGTAGGAATATCATTTTTTGGAAGGGCATGGAGCGAACCAACCCTTTTGGAAATTGCCTATGCATTCGAACAGGGAACAAAGCATCGTCAGGCTCCTAAATTCTTGAATTACATAGAGATTAATGTAAAACCAGGTAATAAAAAATGACAAGAAGAAGCCTAATAACTCTCATTTCACTCCTGTTTATTTACAATATAACATTTGCAAACAACACTCTGAGGTTAAGCCTCATAACTTGTTCCGGCGGCTCAGAACTATACTCTACCTTTGGTCACAGCGCACTCAGAGTTGTTGACTCTTCCAGAAACCAGGATATAGTGTTCAACTTTGGCCTTTTTGATTTCAACACTCCCAATTTTTACCTGAAATTTACCCAGGGCAAGTTGAACTATATGCTCGGAGTTCAATACACTCAGGATTTTATTGAGGCATACAAACTCGACAGGAGGGCAGTATATGAACAGATACTTGATTTGACGGAAGAAGAAGAGATTCTGATTGTCGACCGGTTGATGTATCTGTATCAGCCACAGTTCAGAAACTATCTCTACAGCTTTCTCTTTAAGAACTGCACTACTGAGTTAAGGGATATGTTATACGACAAACTAAAGATAGATAAAGCTTCTCTGGAGAAAATGACCGGAACAACTCACAGGGAGCTAATTAATGTCTATGTAGGCAATATGAAGTGGACAAAGGTGGGTATAAACCTTTTGCTAGGCTCTTCCCTTGACAGGGATGTTACAATTTATGAGACAATGTTCTTGCCGGATAACCTTATGGATGAACTGGGGAAAGCCGAAAACAACAGGGGCAAAATTGTTAAGGAAACAATAGTGCTTAATGATGTAAAAAGGGACTCGAAGGAAGGAAGGACTCTTTTTTTATTAAGTCCCATCTTCGTATTTTCCCTTCTTTTGCTATTGGTGCTCGCTTCATTTTTTATTGACAGGCTGGCTTTTGTAGACAAACTCCTGCTGGGAATACTATCTTTGTTCGGAGTTGTACTTCCTTTTATTGTAATAATCACCGACCATGTTGAGCTGCTTGGCAACTACAATTTGTTTTGGTGTAATCCTGTATATCTGATTATACTGATTTCGCTTTTGTTTAAATGGCGAAAGATGTGCATTGGTTTCACCTGTCTGGCCGCAACAGGTATAATAATTACAGCATACATATGGATTTCCGGGATTCAGGCATTTGAATTTTCTTTTATCCTTATTGTTGTTGCGATAATTCTTGTCCTTTCCCGTACACTGTATAAATGCCGGATACAAGAATCTGTTCAGGCAAAAAAAAGAACGACTTAGATTTAACATCCAAGCCGTCCCTTTAAGTAAAATATACAGTAATTATTTCTTACCCATCCCGAGTTTTACAAGAAGAGCTTCCGGCTTAGGGTCGCGTCCCCTGAAGTTTCTGTAAAGTACGTCGGCATCCATAAGATTCCCTTTTGAAAGTATGTTCTCTCTAAAACTGGAAGCAACCTCTTTTGAGAAAATGCCCTTCTCTTCAAACAATGAGAAAGCATCTGCCTCAAGAACTTCTGCCCATTTGTAACTGTAGTATCCTGCAGAGTACCCCCCTGCAAAAATGTGGCTGAACGATGTAGTGAAACATGTTCCATCAATGGTAGGGAGCAACTGGGTTGCTTTAGTGGCTTCCTTCTCGAATGCATCAACACTTGTTGAAGGAACTTTTGTAAGTGAATGCCAGGCCATATCATTAATGCCGTATGCAAGCTGTCTTGTATTGGCATAGCCGCTCAGGTAATTCTTTGCTGCCATTATCTTGTTTATCAGCTCTTCAGGGATTGCTTCACCTGTTTGATAATGTTTTGCAAAAGTGGAAAGGAACTGTTTTTTGAATGCCCAATTCTCCATAATTTGAGAAGGGAGTTCAACGAAATCTCTTGCGACATTTGTTCCTGTGATAGAAGCGTATGTTCCTTCGGCAAGCATTCCGTGGAGTGCATGGCCAAATTCGTGCAGCAATGTGGTAAATTCATAATGAGTGAGGAGTGAAGGCGATGTCTCAGTCGGTTTTGTGAAGTTGCAAACCATTGAAACAAAAGGTCTGTTTTCAGTCCCTTTTTCTACCGACAATTCTCTGAAAGAGGTCATCCATGCACCGCCCCTCTTGCTTGCGCGAGGGAAGAAGTCCATATACAAAAGCGACATAAAGCGTCCGGAAGCATCATATACTTCATATGCCATCACATCCGGATGATATACGGGAATGTCTTTGTTCTCTTTGAATTTTAGACCGTAAAGAGAGTCTGCAAGTGCAAAAAGAGCAGTCTGAACATTTTCAAGTTTAAAATATGGCTTGAGAAGTTCGTCATTAACTGCAAATTTCTCGTTCTTGTACTTTTCTGAATAATAACCAAAATCCCATGGCATGAGTTTTCCCGAGAATCCTGTGCTGTTTGCATATTTTTCAACTTCGGCAACATCTTGTTTTGCATAAGGAAGAACCTTGTCAAGTAAATTTTTCTGGAAAGCATTTACTATCTGGGGGTTCTTTGCCATATTTTCGTCAAGAACATAATCGGCATGAGTGGGAAAGCCGAGAAGGTTTGCTCTTTCGATGCGAAGTTCGGCTATTCGTTTGACTATTGTGCTGTTGTCAAATTCGTCTTTAAAGGATTTTGTATTTGAAGCTCTCCATACTTTTTCCTTTAATTCCCTGTTCTCGGAATATTGCATAAATGGTCCGTAACTTGGTTGCTGAAGTGTATAAACCCAGCCCTCAAGAGATCTCTCTTTTGCTTCGGAAGCTCCCATCTCTTTAACATATTCGGGTAGCCCAATAAGCTGGGTGCTGTCTGTTATGTTTAGGAAAAATTTGTTTGTGGCAGCAAGCACGTTTTGACCGAACTGAAGACCCAGTTGAGAGAGTTCCTTATTTATCTCCTTGAATTTGTCTCTGTTTGTTCCTTCAAGATTGGACCCGTTTCTTACGAAACCTTTATAGGTTTCCTCAAGCAGGCGTGACTGCTCGGGATTAAGGTTAAGTGAGTCTTTCGTGTCATAAACCGATTTTATTCGTGCAAAGAGTTTCTCATTCAACATAATGTCGTTTGAGTAATCCGTGAGTATTGGGGATACCTCCAGAGCAATACTCTGCATAACAGAATCGGTGGCAGCTTCGTTAAGGTTAAAAAATATTGAACCTATGGTTGTAAGTTTCTTCCCTGCAAATTCAAGAGCTTCAATTGTGTTTTCGAAAGTTGGCGCTGCCGGATTGTTCACAATCGAATCGATTTGTGCTTTACCCTCTGCAATAGCCGCTTCAAAAGCAGGCTTGTAGTGTTCGTTCTTTATCTTGTTAAAAGCAGGAGCCCCGAACGGATTGTTCGAGGCTTCCAGCAACGGGTTAACTTCTGTCATCTTTGAATTACATGAATTAAATACTATTGATAAGATGGCAGCAGTGAATATTCCTGTTTTCTTCATAAAAATATTTTATAATGTTTGAATAACCAGATATTTTGTCTGCTCCCAGAATGTAGTGGATTGTGAAATCTTGAGTACCTGCATTCCGTTTACTCCGGGTTCAAGTGTAAATGTTCCGGTTGGATGGATTGAGAGTACTTTAGCTTTTTCTGCATTCAACTGGATCTCTTTAATTTCCCTGATGTCAATTTTAACAAATGCAGACTGTTCGGCATTATAGGAAATTTTGGCCGACTTAAACAGACCACCTTTTGACATTACATTTGCAGCGATGAGCTCTGCTTTTGTGCCGATAATGTAATATGCAGTGTTAATTTGAACTTCCTGATTTGCAATTGTCTCTTTTTGACTTGAAGCAGTTTGGCTGAGGCTTGAAACATCATCCCTAAGGTTTGAAACAGCTTTGTCCAGGCTTTCTATTTGCTGAGATTTAACAACCAATTGCCTGTCTTTCTCCTCAAGCTGCCTTCCAAGATCGGCAATTAAGACAGATTTTGACTCAAGTTCCAGCGTAAGCGCTGCAAGTCTCTTTTTAAACTGAGAAGATTGAATTCTTCCGTCGTTTTTAAGTTTGTCAATCTGTTTCTTGTAGCTTTGAATTGCTTCTCCAATGGCAACAACATCGGCTTTAAGTTGCTCTCTTGAATTTTCCTTAACTTCTGCTCCGCCTTTCTGAGACTGAAGAACAAGTATGTTTTCGGTTTCACGGATAGACTTAAGACCGTTTTCAACTTCGTTCAAAGTTGCAAATACCTCTTCGAACTCGGCACTCTTTGTAGAACTTGCAGTACCCAGCGAATCAAGCTGAGCCTGAAGTGCTTTGTATTTGCTTGAACTCTCAACGCAAGACGAGAGAGAAAAAACAACAAAAGCAAGTAATGATAATACTAAAATCTTTTTCATGTTATTGATAATTAATTAATTGAATCGTATTCGGCGACTTCTTATTCAACTTCAAATGTATATATTATTTCAATTGAGTGTTAAATAATTTTTTGTGCCACATAAACAATTCCTTTTGAGCCTATTATGTAGCTATAATTATAGCAGTAAATAACTACTTTTCTATTCTTTTTCATTTCAAATGAAGTGGAATACCGGAAATTAAATCCCTTCTCCGAGAGTTCAAGGAGAGTGGAACTTCTTCTACCTGCAATAATCAGACCCTTTAGTATTTTTCTGTTGTTATTTAATATCCTGTTAATCAATCTTGATTCTTCCATTTCCTCCCGGTGTACCCTGTTGTTATATGAGTTTCTGCAGCCGTCGCTACAATACTTCTTGTCGCATCTCCCTAAAAGCTCCCTGCCACACTCAAGACATCCTTTCATTTTTTTATTTCAAAATTAAAGATATTCTGCATTTAATCTACTCTTATATAGATATTTATCTTTTTCTAAAAATTCCCGGTCAATAATATCTTTAACTAAAAAATTTAAAAAACTATATTTGCCGGGTATATAATTAATTGGAATGACAGAACTAATATTTACCCGGCATGGACAAACAGAGTGGAACGTAGCCAAAAAAATGCAGGGACAGCTTGATTCGCCTCTTACAGAGATGGGTCTTTCCCAGGCAAGGGTACTTGGTTCTTATTTAAGAGGAGAGGGAATTTCGGTCATTTACTCAAGCACTCTGCCTAGAGCTCACAGAACTGCAAATATAATTCAGAAAGAGACAAGGTTGCCGGAAATTATTACATCAGAGCAGCTTGTCGAAATTAATCTCGCCGATTTGGAAGGAAGAACTTTTGCAAGCGCAACCTTGGACTATCCGGAAAGAATGAAGGCATTTGCTTCCAGCCCGGCAGATTTTACTCCTTTGGGAAATGGTGAATACTTTACCGATGTTCAAAAAAGAGCGCTGGATTTTATTTTTCCGTTGTTCGCGATACATAAAGGAGAGAAAATTCTTATTGTTACTCACGCAGTGATTCTCCGGCTCATAATGGCTCATTTTGAAAAAATTGATTTTAACGAATACTGGAAGCTTCACGGGTTTTTCTACCCATGCAGCATATCAAGAGTTACTTTTGACGGAAAAGACTTTCAGGTCAAAGAGCGGAACAGTATTGAATACGCCAAGAGACGTTTTTAAACGAATATAAACGATAACAAATAATTCAAAGAGAGATATTGTCATTATCTCTCTTTTTCTTTGTAATACAAACCATTAAAAATATTGTTATGGAAAAGTCAATCAACAGAGTGGAGCTGAGAGGTAATGTGGGATTCGATCCGAGAATTAACTCTCTTGATGAAGGAGTGCAGGTAATGAGATTGTCTCTTGCAACCAACGAAGCATTCAAGAACAAAAAAGGCGAATGGCAGGAGGAGACAATTTGGCACAATATCGTCGCCTGGGCAGGAAAAGGAATGCCCGATTTTGCTTCAATAAAAAAAGGAAATTCACTGTCTGTCACCGGTAGGTTAAAGCCTGTTCAATACCAGACTAAAACCGGAGTGGAAAGACACACATATGAGATTGTTGCTTTAAGCATAAAACAACTCGATAACGAAAAGGGTGAATAAGAATTTTATTGTATTTTTACACGAAATTGGATCGGGAGGCTTTTCGTGCCTCCCAATCTATAAATTTTGTGAAAATGAGAGAGTTTTACCTATACAACACACTATCAAGGAAAAAAGAGCTTTTTGAACCCCTGATCGAAGGAATGGCGGGTATTTATGTTTGCGGGCCCACTGTTTATGGCGATGCTCACCTTGGCCATGCGAGACCGGGTATAACTTATGATGTGCTGGTAAGGCTTTTTAAGCATATAGGATATAAAGTGAGGTATGTAAGAAACATTACGGATGTTGGCCACCTTGAAAATGATTCAGATGACGGCGAAGACAAAATCACCCGCAAGGCAAGGCTTGAACAACTGGAACCAATGGAAATTGTTCAGCACTATACACTCCGGTACCATGAGGCAATGAGAATGTTAAACACACTTCCTCCAAACATTGAACCCAGGGCATCCGGACATATTATTGAGCAGATAACAATGGTCGGTAGTATACTGGACAATGGCTATGCATACGAGAGCAATGGTTCTGTCTATTTTGATGTTGAAGCATATGCAAAAACACATCATTATGGGGCTCTCTCCGGCCGGACTCTTGAAGATCTGCAAGCCAACACCAGAGTACTGGAAGGACAAAGCGACAAACGATCGCAATTTGACTTTGCATTGTGGAAAAAGGCTGCTCCTGAACATATTATGCACTGGCCTTCTCCCTGGAGCGAGGGTTTCCCGGGCTGGCATGTGGAGTGTTCTGCGATGTCTGCAAAATACCTTGGAGATACTTTTGATATTCATGGTGGTGGAATGGATTTGCTTTTCCCTCATCACGAGTGTGAACTTGCTCAAAATTTTGCTTCCAGAGGCAATGGCGGCGTACGTTACTGGATGCACAACAATATGATTACAATAAATGGCCAGAAAATGGGGAAATCTCTGGGCAATTTTATTACTCTTGAAGAGCTTTTCACCGGCTCCCACAAGATACTTGTTCAGGCATACTCACCAATGACAATAAGGTTCTTTATACTTCAAGCACATTATCGAAGCACTCTTGATTTTAGCAACGAGGCACTTCAGGCTGCAGAAAAGGGGTTAAAAAGACTTTTCCTTGCCGGAGATGAAGCTGCGAAACTTAAGGTTTCCGAAGATAGTCCAATAATTGATGGCCTCAATGAGCTTAAAGAGGGCATTTATTCTGCCCTTTGTGACGATATGAATACACCTATTGCAATTGCCCATCTTTTTGAAGCTGTGCGAATTGTAAATACATTAAAAGAGAAGCGATCACTTATAACTAAAGAGGATAAAGATACTCTCGTTCTTATGTTTGAAGGCATTGCAGGCGGAGTACTCGGCCTGGCGAATGAACAGGCTTCTTCCGGAACAGGAGAGATTCTTAATGGTATTGTTGAGATGATACTTGATGTACGCAAAGAAGCCAAATCTAAAAAGGACTTTGAAACAAGCGACAAAATAAGAGAGAGACTTGCATCTCTTGGTGTGCAGATAAAGGACACCAAGGAGGGAACTGAGTGGAATTTAAACTAGCACTATAATAACTCTTACAGAATGAAAAGAAGAGATTTTTTCAAGTACCTCTCTCTGGGCGGAGCAGGTCTTGCATTCAACCCTGTTATCAAAGCGGCAGAATCTTCTCCACTTTTTGCAATTGACGACAAACCGGCAACAAACATCAACGAGGCCATTGCTGTTCCACGGGTGAAAAATTCAATGCCCGGGCTTTTCCCCGGCAAAGTAGTAAAGGTTGTAGACGAAAAATCGGTTGTCGAAGGAGTGCCTTCGCCTGAAGCTGCATACAATATGCTTAAAGAGAGTATGCTCCTCCTTACAGGAGAAAAAACCCTTAAAAAAGCATGGCGCCAGTTCGTTTCGCCAAAAGATGTCATCGGGCTCAAGGTAAATCCCGTAGCAGGGAAACTGCTTACTACTTCACATGCTGTTACAGGTGCTGTTATTAAACAACTGGAAGAGGCGGGCATTCCGCGCAAAAACATTGTGATATGGGATCGCCGTGAAATGCAGCTTCACGAAACAGGCTATACAAAGGAAAACTATCCGGGGATAACAATAACCGGTACTGAGTGCCAGGACGAAAAGGGCGGGTACTACAACATGGGAGGCAAACTCTATGCCGACGAAAGGGTGGAGAAAAAGAGCTTTTTCTGGGCAGATGTAGAAGGAAGTTACGACGACTATACAATCCCGTTTATGGTAAATGGAGGAAAAGAGTCTTACTTTACTAAGATTGTTACAGAAAAAGTGACCAAAATCATTAATCTGCCTATCTTAAAAAATGCCGGGGCGACAACGACCCTCTGTTTAAAGAATCTTGCATTTGGTGCAGTAACCAATACAGGAAGGCTTCACGGCAAACTATGGCATGAGACCTGTGCCTATGTTTGTGCATTTCCTCCTATCCGCGATAAGGTTGTTCTAAATATTGTAGACGGACTTATCGGATGCTTCGATGGTGGCCCTTCGGCCAAACCGCAGTTTATTTGCAACTACAATATGCTGCTTGTTGGAAGCGATGCTGTTGCAGTAGACAGAGTAGGACATGATGTTATTATCAAGAAGAGAATTGAACAGGGAGTTCAGAAAACAGACAATCCACTTGCTTCAAGGTTTATCGGTATGGCTCAGGAACTTAAACTGGGAGTGGGTGACCGGGATAAAATTGAATTAATCGAGTATGATTTTTAAGAATTTCGTTCTCCTTATCGCTTCTTTGGCCTTTTATTCAGGGCTATATGCTCAGAATGATCTGTCACTTTTCTCTTCTTCGGACATTAAGATAACAAGAGAGCGGGAGTTTACAGGAACAGCTCTTTATGGCTTTATGAACGGCGGCAGCGAACTTTTTCTTGAGTATGGTTTTCGGGATCTAAAGGCTCTGGAACTTACATATAAGGCGATTCCATTCACTGTTGAAGTTTACAGGATGCCATCTCCGGAAGATGCTTTCGGCATTTATTCACAGCACACTTTCAAGTGCATTCCTGCAGATTCCAGGTTTAATTTCGATTGTACATCTGCCAGGCAGTTTCAGGCTGCAGAAGGCAATCTCTACATCTCTGTTGTCTTTGATCCGGTTGCTCCTAAGGCAATAGATTTTGCACATGATATTGCAAAGTATTATATAAAACTATATGGTTCGGAAGGAAAACCTGCCATTCCGGATCAGATTGCAGGCCTCATGAATCCGGGAGAAGAAAAGTCTCTCACTCTCAAATATGCAACAGGCCCCATTTCCCTTTCCAATATTAATACATCACTGATGCCTCTGCTTGAGGAAATTAAAGGGTACAATGCCTGGATTCTCAAGGGAAAGGAAATGGGAGATATTATTTTAATTCGTTTTGGTTCTTCTGAAGATTATTCTGCATTCGCCAAAGGGCTAATATCATCGGGAGAGGACAAACCGGCCGAAATTCTCTCTTCGGGAGAGAATTTTATGCTTTTAAAAATTAAAGAGTTATAATAAAACGTGACCCTTTTTTAATCTCGGATTCTATTGAGAGAGTTCCGTTGTGTTTTTCAATGAATTCCTTGCATATAATCAATCCAAGACCAGTGCTTGGTTCTCCGTCGGTGCCGGTGCGTCCGGTCTCTACATTCAAGTAAAACAAACTTTCCATCATCTCTTTGCTCATTCCAATTCCATTGTCTTCGACAATAATTTCAATCTTGTCTTCTGCTTTTATTCCGGCAGAAAGAGTTACCCGGCCACCCTGGGATGTGAATTTGATAGCGTTTGAAACCAGGTTTCTGATTATCGACTGAAGCATATTATTGTCGGCATTTACTAATATTTCTTCCGGAATATCAATAACAAATTCAATGTTTTTTTCTTCGGCATTTTGCTTAATCAGCTCTGTAGCTTCAAGTGCAACGGATTTCAGGTTAATTGTTTTTGGGTTAAAAGGTATTGACCCCTGCTGAACTCTTGACCATTGAAGCAAATTATCAAGCAGGCGGTACAAACTGCTTGCGGAGCAATTTAGAGATATCGTAAATTCCTTGATTTCTTCCTTAGTAAATGAATCGTTTTCCTCTGCCATTAGCGATGTGAGAGCCATGAAGCTGCTAAAAGGCCCCCTCAGATCGTGAGAAATAATTGAAAATAATTTATCTTTTTCCAGGTTGAGCTTTTGCAGTTCTCCGTTCTTGTCTGTTAGTTCAAAGGTCTGGTCATCAACCTTTTTTTGAAGTAATTCTCTGTCCTGTTTTAATTTTCTTTCCCTCAGTTTAATAAACGAATATAACAGAAATGCCGCGAAGACAGTTATTAACACATAAAACCACCAGGTTTTCCACCATGGCGGATTAACCAGGAAAGAATACCTTACTTCATTACTTGATTCGCCCTCTCCGGAAACGGCTTTTACTTTAAAAACATATTTGCCGGGATTCAGGTTGTCATATGATATCTCCGTTTTGTCGGAAGGAGAGCTCCATCCTTTATCCCTGCCTTCAAGCATGTGGAGATATTTTACATTATGCATCTGTGTGTGCGTAATTCCAATATAACAAAATGTAATATAGTTCTGGTTGTGCTTTAATGCGAGGTCTACCGGTACATTATACCATTTACTTAATCCTTTGAAGTGTAGTTTATTGATAGTTGCTCCGTTTTGAAGTGTTACGGAGGTGTCTCTGTTAACGGATATTGCCTTCCATGGTACATTTTCATTAAAGAGCCTTACATTTATAATCTTAAGATTAGGAGGAACAATTTTTTCTGTACGGTTTTCTCCGTTGTATGCTATTAGACGGTCGTATGTCCCAATCCAAATTGTCCCTTTTTTGTCTTCCTTCAATGCTCCTGTATTGCACCTCGTCCCGGAAAAACCGTCTTCAATACCAAAGCTGGTTATAAATACTTCACTATTTGCAGTGTCTATTTTTTCAAGGTTTTTACTTTTTATGAAGTGAAGATATGAGTATGACCCCGCCCAAAGATTTCCCCTGGAATCAATTAACATGCTTACCACATAGTTATTCTTTAGTCCGCTCTCATCCATATATCTGATGAATGTTTTCCCGTCATACCTAACAATACCTTCTCCGTTTGTTCCTAACCAGATATTTCCGAGCCTGTCTTCTACAATGCAGTTAACGGTGTCGCTGTAGAAGCCGCTGGATTTATTGAAATGAGTATAGTTTTCTCCGTCAAATTTTGTCGCTCCTCCACCGGCTGTTCCAAACCACATATTGTCTTTGCTGTCCTGAAAAATTGATTTCACATGATTGCTGCTTACCCCCTGCTGTTTGGAGTATTCTGTGAAATCTTTTCCGTCAAATTTTGTAACACCGAGGAAGGATGTGGCTAACCAAATGTTTCCCGTTTTATCGCAAAAAACCGTTGAAGCACTATTGCTTTTAAGGCCCTGTTCTTTTTTGTATGTAATAGTTTTAACTCCATCATAAACAGATATACCACCATCGTCTGTAGCAAACCATATTCTCCCGTTTTTATCTGTAGTCATACCAAAAACATATCTGCTGCCAAGTCCCTCCCTATTTCCAAATTTTTGAAAAATTGGTTTTAATACACCACCTTTTTCCTGCTCGGAATAAACTGTCACATATTCTCCAAAAGTTCCAAACCACATATTACCCGCTTTGTCTTCGGTAATTGACTCTATTCTGTTCTTCCCCAATACTTCAAAACCGGTCAGTTGACTAAACAACCTTCCGTCGAAACGAATTAGCCCGGCACCACGGGTTCCGAACCAAATATTACCATTGTTATCCTGTAATGAGCATCGGATTGCTTCAGCTTCGAGACCATCATTAATTCCATATTGACGGAAAGATTTTCCGTCAAATTTTGTGATACTGCCGTTTGCATTTCCAAACCACAAGTTCTTTTGTTCGTCTTGCAGAATACTTCTTATTGAGTTACTGCCAAGACCCTCTTTTGTTGTGTACTGATAAAAATCAGTACCGTCATATTTAATGATTCCTTCATAGGCTGTATTTATCCAGATGTTTCCTTCAACATCCCTGAACAGTGATGAGACATGGTTAAGAGGCAATCCCTCCTTTATAGAATATGAGTAAAAGCTTTTCCCGTCAAAAACTGATATGCCTCCACCATATGTTGCAAACCACAATTTCCCCGATGCATCCTGAATTATCGATCTTACTTCATTGGCGGCAAGGCCCTGCTTAAAGGTATAATTTGTAAAACTTTTTCCGTCATACATAGACAAGCCCTTCTTTGTTCCTATCCAGATGTTGCCCGAGTTATCTTCAAAAATACAGTTGACTATGTTGCCCGGCAGCCCGTCCTTATCGGTAAAGGTAACAAGGTAACTTCCGTCGTATCTCGTGACTCCCCCGTTAAAAGTGCCAAACCAGATATTCCCCTTTGAGTCCTGAAACAAAGAGTATATCGTATTATTGTTGAGACCCTGTTTGGTTGTGTAATGATAGAAGTATTTTCCGTCATATTTTGTTAACCCGATATCTGTACCGAGCCACAAATTTCCTGATTTGTCCTGAATCATGCACCTGACCTGGTCGTGCTTTAATCCCTGAAATCGGCCGAAATAAAAGAAATTAGATGGGTTTTTGTCTTTGAAGAACGGATCTTTTACAATCACCTGCTCAGGATCTTTGCACAAAATACTGTCTTCAACAGTTTTAATAACGTTTGGTTTGGTAAACCCGTTTGTGCTCATCTCCCTTTTTACAGGAGAATGGATTATGATTTTTTTTGGGGCAGAAGCCGAAAGCAAGGCTGAAACTACACTTGTCTCTTTAAGGTTTCCCGTTTTTACCACTATTGGTTTGCCTGCAGGTACAATTGTCGGCGGGATCATACTGTCTTTTGGAACAATATATCCGGTTGCTTCTGTAATTGGAGGTTTGGGCAGGGTATCCTTTTGTTTTTGCTGCCCCCCGTTGCAGGCAGATAATAAAAAAAAGAGCCCCCATAACAGGAGTTCTATACTTATTTGTTTACTGAAATTGTATTTCATGGAAAAAACTTCTAATTGTCACAAATTTAACAAAAAACACAAACCCTTTTCAGAAGTTTGTGTTTTTCTTATGCAGTCCGGATGTTGCTCCGGGGTGGCAATTTTTATTCCTTTACCAGTTCATAACCCCAGTCAATACCCTTTAGTGTTGCCGGAACTCCGCTCTTATTTGGTCTGTTGAGGCTCTTTCAACCACTTGTCCAGCCATGAATAGAATATTCTGTTCCACTGTATGCTGTTTTGCGGTTTTAATATCCAGTGATTTTCTTCAGGGAAAAGTACCATTTCAGACGGAACTCCCATCATCCTGGCGGCATTGAAAGCAGCCATTCCCTGGTCTACCGGAACTCTGTAATCCATCTCTCCGTGCGTAACTAAAATTGGAGTATCCCAATTCTTTACGAGTTTATGAGGAGAATTTGCATAATGCCTTTTTGCTACAGGATTGTCGTCCCATGGCGCTCCTCCGTTATCCCAGTGCGGGAACCACAACTCTTCTGTTGTCATGTACATGTGTTCCTGATTGAATATTCCGGCATGAGAAATAAATGCAGAAAACATCCCTTTATGGATTCCCGCAAGATAGTAAACCGAATACCCTCCGTAGCTTGCACCAACTGCACCCACTTTTCCAACATACTTTTCTTTCTTTAACTCGTTAACAGAATAGAAATAGTCCTGCATATTGAGGCCAATGTAGTCTCCGGAAATTTGCTCTCCCCACTCCTGGCCAAAAGCCGATGTACCGCGTCTGTTTGGCAGAATAACTATATAACCGTTTGCAGCCATAAGCTGGAAGTTCCATCTGTACGACCAGTTCTGGCTTAAAGTGCCCTGAGGTCCGCCCATGCAAAACAGAAGCGCAGGATATACTTTTGTAGAGTCAAAATCCGGTGGGTAAACAACCCACATGTGCATATCTTTTTTGTCTACAGTTTTGATCCATCTCTCTTCTACCTTTCCCATCTTTATCTGATCTAAAAGATGTTTGTTTTCAAAGGATATTTGTGCAAAGACTCCGTCTGCAGGGTTGATAGATACGATTTCAGCAGGCATGGACATACTCTTGTATGTGGTAATAAGTTTATCTCCAGCAAGCATTACACCGTCGAAATCGTACTGTCCTTCCGCTACTTTGCGGATTGCCTTGTCGGCTAAATTAACATTGTAAACACCTGTAAGTGCTTTTACACAAGAAGTGAAATATAGCCCTGAGCCATCTGCCATCCAGGTTATAGTTTCAATATTGTATAAGTAGTTTGTTGTAAGTTCGGTTTTAGCCCGGGTTTCCATATCCATTACAAAAAGCCTTTTTTTATCGGCCTCAAAACCTCCGCGTTCCATTGATATCCATGCAAAAGACTTTCCGTCGGGCGAAAACAAAGGGTCGGTGTCGTAACCCATCATCCCTTCGGTTAAATTTTCGTGAGTTTTGGCGACAATATCGTAGAGATATATGTCGGTATTGGTTGAAAATGCATATTGAACTCCGGAAACCTTCCTGCTAGCATAAAGGATTTTTGTTCCGTCCGGACTCCAGCTCAACTGCTCAATTCCGCTAAATGGTAATGTTGGTGATTCAAATGGTTCTCCTTCAAGAATATCTGTAATGTTTGCAAGTTCTGCCCCATCGAAATCGGCAATAAAAGGATGGGGGATTTCTTCAACAAAATGGTCCCAGTGGCGATACATGAGGTCGGGAATCATTCTGCCGTTTGCTTTGTCAAGATCTGGCCATATATCTTTAGGCTTTTTCCCAAAAGGAACATTGCTTATGAAAAGAATCTTTTTACCATCGGCAGAGAGTGTAAAGTCAGAAATGCCGGCTTCGTATTTGCTTATTTGTTTAGCACTTGAACCGTCTTTACCCATAACCCAAATCTGACCTGCACTAAGATATGCAATCTCTTTGCCTTCATTTATCCAGCGGGCATTGCTCTCGCTTTTAACTGTCGAAGTAAGCTGACGGATATCTGAACCATCTGCTTTCATTACAAAAAGTTCTCGGTTATTCTTGTTTTGAGGTATGCTTGTATAGGCTACACCATACAAAATCTGAGTCCCGTCGGGAGATACCTGCGGATCTGAGAGCTTTCCCATACTATGCATAACTTCGGGAGTGAGCCTTCCCCCCTCAACTGTTATGGTGCTTTTTGTGATTAGCTCATCTGACTGCTTATCGGAGTCTCCTCCGCAAGAAGCGGCTATTACAGTTGTAGAAACTAACATAGCGAATAGTTTTCTTTTCATAGGTTATTTAGTGTTATTGTTTGATTCATTAATAGAAAGTGTAAAAATAATTTAAATTTTTTAATTCTACCGTAATTTTGACCAGCTAAAAAAACAATAATTAAATGCCGAAATGCAGTCTAACTAAATATTGCTGATATGTCAATAATTACAAGGGTTTCCACTTGTTTTTTAATTTTTTTTCTATCTTTATAGCAGATTTAGAACATATCTTTTTTAAATGCAGTTATTCAATAATTAAAACCCGCTTATGAAAATTAAGAACTTAGCCGATTCGTCCGAAATCAGGGAATCATCTGATTTCAAGTCCTGTTATGAACCTCCTGTTATAGAGGTAGTTGAAGTTACAGTAGAAAAGGGATTTGCCGACTCGGCCAGTGACTTTGGAGAGGGCACATGGTAATTACTAATTGAAATTTAAACTGCTTATCAATGAAAAAAATATTTATCAATAAAACCACTTCGATACTTTCACTAATTTTAATTTTATCTTTCGGTTCCTGCTCTAAAGAAATATCGGATAAGGGAGTCACGGGTGTTTCATCTGAAAAAATCCGTATCACAGGAGCAGATGCAAACACAACTACAAAAACAACACTCAACGGACTTGTAACATCGTGGATACAGACAACAGACAAAGTGGGGATCTACTCTACTCAGGCACGCACAGCTACAGCCGGTGGCGGGTCATCAGTTGTTAATGCGGAATTTACCGCAGCAAGCAGTGGAGTAAACTCTAACTTTACCGGAACAATGTACTGGGGAGCTGCAAGTACTTCGCACACATTCTA
>DOSU01000080.1:239-2507 GCA_003513895.1 Rikenellaceae bacterium | reverse complement strand
AGGGGCGGTCTCTCCGGCGGGGGTAGAGCAATCTTAAGAATCTTCTTCTACATAATAATGTTAACCAGTATTTACGGGTGCAGCACTGCGTCGTTTCTTTCGCAGGCGGTTAGGGGGCATTACAGGGTGATGGGCTCCAGGGTGTCAATTGAGAAAATTCTAATGGAGGGTAGCCGGAACAGCTTGGATAGTCTGTCCAGGGAAAAACTCAAAATGGTGCTGGAGTTGAGGGAGTTTGCGTCGGCGGAATTGGGTTTGCCGAGGAATAAAAGTTATACGCTGTTTTCGGAAATTAAGGAGGAGTATCTCGGTTGGAATGTTTATGCAGCTCCAAAATTTTCGGTTGAACCAATAACCTGGAGTTTTCCTGTTGCGGGTCGCGTTGTTTACAGGGGGTATTTTTCAAAAGAGGGGGCTCTTAAGTTTGCAAAACAGATTGAGGAAGAGGGAAATGATGTTTACGTTTCCCCGATAAGCGCATATTCTACTTTGGGTTGGTACAACGACCCGGTGCTCAGTTCTCATCTGCGCCTGAATGAAATCCGCCTTGCAGGGCTCATTATTCACGAACTGGCGCATCAGCAGCTTTATGTAAAGGGAGATTCCCGTTTTAACGAAAGTTTTGCTGTAACGGTTGAGAGGGCAGGGGTTTTGCGATGGCTCAAATCTACTGGCAGAGACGACCAGATTGGCATGGCCGAGAAAATGTGGGAACAACAAGATGCAGCTAATTCAAAAATGCTGGATGCCCGATCGAGGTTAAATGAATTATACCACAGCGGCATTGATTCTGCCTTAATGGAGCAAAAAAAGGACTTTCTGCTTAAAGAGTTCACGGGGGAAATTGGCCGCCCCAGATTTGGCGAAATGAATAACGCATATTTTGTTCCGGTAAACACATATTACTCGATGGTGCCAAAATTCCAAAGTATGCTGGACAGCCTTGGAGGCGACTTTAAGAAATTCTACAGAGAAACGGAGGTTTTGGAGGCATCGCCGCCAGCCCCTAAACCGCAATAGGCGCCTTGATTCCGGGATACGGATCGTACCCCTCAAGTTTAAAATCGTCGTACTTAAACCCGAATATGCTTGTCACGTTCGGGTTTATTTTCATTATAGGCAGAGGCCGCGGCTCCCGTGAAAGCTGAAGATTCACCTGCTCAAAATGATTAATGTAAATATGCGCATCCCCAAAGGAGTGCACGAAGTCCCCCGGCCGCAGCCCACAAACCTGCGCCACCATCATCGTAAACAGCGCATACGAAGCAATATTGAACGGAACCCCAAGGAACACATCTGCACTCCTCTGATAAAGCTGACAACTCAACCTTCCGTCTGCCACATAAAACTGAACCAGAGCATGACAAGGCGGAAGAGCCATTTTGTCGATCTCCCCTACATTCCATGCCGAAATTATATGCCTCCGCGAATCCGGATTCTTTTTAATCCCATCTATGAGTGCCGAAAGCTGGTCCACCGACCTGCCATCTGCCGTTTTCCACGCCCTCCACTGGCTTCCGTACACTGGCCCCAGCTCCCCGCCGGAATCTGCCCACTCGTCCCATATAGTGACCCCATTGTCGTTGAGGTATTTAATATTAGTATCTCCCGCTATGAACCACAGCAACTCGTGAATAATTGACTTCAGGTGAAGTTTTTTGGTTGTAAGCAGAGGAAATCCTTCGCTTAGGTCGAACCGCATCTGATATCCGAATACGCTTTTCGTGCCGGTGCCCGTGCGGTCGCTCTTTAGAGTTCCGTGATCGAGAATATGCCGGAGAAGAGAGTGGTATGTTTTCATGAAATAATTACGATTTTGATAGACAAATATAGGTAAAAAGGGCTAAATTTGGTTTCAATTAATTCTCAAGAGATTTAGCCATGAAACGCATTTTCTTTTTATCGATTTTATGCCTGTGTTTTACAGCATCGTATTCACAAAAAGTGGAGGTAATAATTTCCCACTATCTGTTTCCTCAGTTTACCGAGGGTACAATTCTAATGAAAGACGGAAAAATTAATTCACTTTCGCTAAACTTCAACTCTCTCACCGAAGAGATGGTATTCAAGGCAAGTTCCAAGGTGTTGGCAATAGTGAAGGGAGAGATAGAACTTGTAGACACGGTTTACATAAAAGAGAGAAAATTTGTAGTGCTAAACAATAAATTCGCGGAGTTGCTATACAGCCGGGGAATTGAACTTTATGCCGAACACAAATGCAGTGTGATAGCCCCGGGCAAGCCCGGCCCCTACGGAACAACATCCCTA
>DOSU01000080.1:0-168 GCA_003513895.1 Rikenellaceae bacterium | reverse complement strand
TCCTACGGAACAACATCCCATACTTCATCCACAGCTACACTTTCCAGCCTCTACACAGGCGGAACTGTGTACTCCCTTTCTCTTCCGGAAGGCTACTCAACCAGGCCATACACCTACTACTGGATTAAGAAAAACGGAGAGTTCACCAAATTCATAAACATAAAGCAA
>DOSU01000107.1 GCA_003513895.1 Rikenellaceae bacterium | reverse complement strand
TAAATAAAGGAAGGTTTTCCAGCGTAAGCTGAACTGTAGTTCCGGCTTTTGGAATCCACAGCGGGCCAAAATTGTCCCTTGTCCAATTGAAGTTCCCTTCAAAAGGAAAAATCATTAACTGTGAATCTGGAAAATCCGGAGGATATATGTCGATATTTGGCCTGATCTCTACCACATTTCCAAGCGAGGAAATCTTTTCGATTTCACTCTCGTTGAGAGGCAGAGACTGATAACCGGGAAGAGAATTATCGTAATAAATCTCACCGGTATTCAATCCTAGCTGGTCGAATATTTTGGAGTTAATTTGTGTTCCATTTGTATAAACGGTATATGTACTTTGAATTCCAGGGTAGTTTTGCTGGGCTACTCTGTTTACAAATGCCTTTCCGTTAATAATTTGCAGAGTGTCCCCTGCAACTGCGACACATCTTTTCACATAATGATCTTTTTTATCATCCGGCCTTACAGCAATAGGACCATACACCCGATTTGTATACTCTCTGCCGTTTAACCGTACATGTGTATAATAATCGTCTGTTGGTGCACCTTTTAAAATCGTATCGCCGTGAGGAAAGTTGAAGACAACAATGTCATCTCTTTTCACAACTGAAAAACCTTTCATTCTCCTGTATGGGTTTTGAATCCATTTAACATAAGATTCTCCGCCTGTAACGGGAAGAATATTATGAACCAGTGGAAACGAAATCGGAGTCTGACCTACTTTTGGCCCGTAGCTGAGTTTGCTCACAAACAGGTAGTCTCCTGTCATAAGCGATCTTTCCATAGACGATGTAGGTATCACATAAGATTCAAAGAAAAAAGCCTTTATGAAAGTTGAGGCAATAAGTGCAAAAATTATTGCATCCAGCCAGTCCATCCACACATTTCTTTTCTCTCCTTTTTTATATCTTTTTTTCCAGAAGGCCCACTTTACTTTTCGGGTGATATATAAATCAAAAATGATGATGAGTCCCAAAAGGAACCACCAATTACCAAACCATATAACCCATAATAAGTATAAAATGGCCCAGATTGAAAATCTGAACCACTTATTGCCTATTATATTGCTTATTTTCAATGTGTTCTACTTTACTGAGTTGATGATAGCCTCAAATGCTTGAGGGTTATTCATTGCCAAATCGGCAAGAACCTTACGGTTAAGTCCGATATTGCTTTTGGCAAGTTTACCAATAAACTGAGAATAGTTCATTCCATGCTCTCTTGCAGCAGCATTAATACGCTGTATCCAAAGTGCGCGAAAATTGCGTTTTTTTGTTTTACGGTCGCGGTATGCGTAGGTAAGACCTTTTTCGTAGGTGTTCTTAGCTACTGTCCACACATTTGCTCTCGCGAGGAAATTACCGCGTGTAAGTTTTAGAATTTTTTTGCGTCGGGCTCTTGAAGCAACCGAATTGACCGATCTTGGCATTTTTTCTTAAAGATTGCGAATGTCAGCGTTCTCATTCATAGAGAATCTTTTCAGCTGTGCATTCTGGTTAATAAATTGTTTACAATTAGGCAACTAACATTGCTTTTACTCTCTTCTCATCCGATGGAGATACCAAAGCCGAATAAGTCAGATTTCTTTTTTGTTTAATTGTCTTTTTAGTCAGAATGTGACTTTTGTAAGCGTGCTTTCTTTTTACTTTTCCCGTTCCGGTAAGCTTAAACCGCTTTTTGGCACCGGAGTTGGTTTTAATTTTGGGCATTGTCTTTATTTTAAATTAGTTAAAAACTCATTTCTTTTTAGCAGGCGATAACATCATTATCATCCTCTTTCCTTCCAGTTTTGGCATCTGGTCTGCTTTTCCGTAATCTTCAAGTTCTACGGCAAATCTTAGTAACAACTTCTCTCCCTGTTGAGAGAATAAAATCGATCTTCCTTTAAAAAATACAAAAGCTTTCACTTTTGAACCTTCGGACAAAAACTCTTTTGCATGATTCAACTTAAACTGAAAGTCATGCTCATCGGTATTTGGGCCGAATCTTATCTCCTTAATAACCATTTTGCTGGCATTGGCTTTCATCTCCTTTGCCTTTTTCTTTTGCTGATAAATGAATTTCTGGTAGTCAATTATCTTGCAAACTGGCGGGTCAACAGTCGGAGAAATCTCAACAAGATCCAATTCCAACGCATCTGCCATCTCTAAAGCCTCTCTCAGGGTAAAAATACCCGGATTAGTAACATTTTCCCCAACAACCCTTACTCGGGAAGCTGTGATTTCATTGTTTATGCGAGGTCCGTCATCTTTTTTGCGGCCACCCTGGAATTGTCTGTTTCCTGGTTCTCTCTTAAAGAGGCCTGATGATTGTGGATTCGGTTTGCTGAACCCACCCGGGCGAGGTTTGAATGGTGTAGCGATAAAATTATCCTCCTATTTTTTAGTTATTACTAATTTGTCTTTTGACTTCGTTTGTTATCAATTCTGTAAATTCTTCAACTGACATTGTTCCGAGATCTTCTCCCCCCTGTTTCCTTACAGAAACCTTACCACTTTCGACCTCTTTCTCACCAACAATTAGGAGGAACGGAACTCTTTTAAGCTCATTCTCCCTGATTTTCTTGCCGATGGTCTCGTTACGGTCGTCAATTGAGGCGCGAATATCGCTATTATTAAGTAAATCTACAACTTTTTTTGCATAATCGTTGTGTTTTTCGCTCACAGGAAGTATCACAGCCTGCTCCGGAGCCAGCCATAACGGGAACTTTCCGCCTGTGTGCTCTATGAGTACAGCCACAAACCTTTCCATAGATCCGAAAGGTGCTCTGTGAATCATAACCGGCCGGTATTTTTTGTCATCGGCACCTACATACTCAAGTTCAAATCGTTCAGGAAGATTGTAGTCTACCTGAATTGTACCAAGTTGCCATTTCCTTCCGATTGCATCTCTAACCATAAAATCGAGCTTTGGTCCGTAAAATGCAGCTTCGCCAAGTTCGACAACTGTTTTCAGCCCCTTCTCCTGGGCAGCTTCGATGATAGCGCTCTCTGCCTTTTCCCAGTTCTCGTCGGAGCCAATATATTTCTCTTTGTTTTCGGGATCTCTTAAAGATATTTGTGCAGTATAGTCTTTAAAATCAAGTGTTTTAAAAATATAGAGAACGATATCGATTACTTTGATAAACTCCTCTTTCAACTGATCCGGGCGGCAGAATATATGTGCGTCGTCCTGTGTGAATCCTCTCACTCTTGTCAATCCGTGAAGTTCTCCGCTTTGTTCGTATCTGTAAACAGTTCCGAATTCTGCCAGTCTTAATGGCAGGTCTTTATATGAACGGGGTTTAACTCTGTAGATTTCACAGTGGTGAGGACAGTTCATTGGTTTAAGCAGAAACTCTTCTCCCTCCTGAGGTGTGTGAATAGGCTGGAATGAGTCTTTTCCGTATTTTGCGTAGTGTCCGGATGTGACATATAGTTCTTTCTGCCCAATATGCGGAGTTATGACCGGTAAATAACCGTGTTTCTTCTGAACTGCTTTCAGGAAATTTTCCAGTCTCTCACGAAGCATTGCACCTTTTGGCAGCCAGAGAGGAAGGCCTTGCCCCACTCTTTGTGAAAATGCAAACAGTTCAAGCTCTTTTCCTACTTTCCTGTGGTCTCTCTTCTTTGCCTCTTCAAGCATAATCAAATACTCGTCAAGCATCTTTTTCTGAGGAAATGTAACACCATAGATTCTGGTGAGCATTTTGTTATGTTCGTTTCCGCGCCAGTATGCACCGGCTATTGAAGTAAGTTTAACAGCTTTTATGACAGAAGTATCGGACAGATGCGGACCACGGCAAAGATCGGTAAAAGATCCGTTTGTATAAAAAGATATAGTGCCGTCTTCAAGATCCCTTATAAGTTCGCACTTATACTCATCGCCTTTGTTGGTATAAGTGCTCATAGCCTCTTCCTTGGTCACATCCTTGCGTACAAAATGTTGTTTCTCTCTTGCGAGTTCAAGCATTTTGTCCTCAATTTTCTTTAAATCCGATTCTGTTATTGTTTTATCTCCCAGATCTACATCATAATAAAAACCAGTCTCAATCGCAGGACCGATTCCAAACTTAATACCAGGGTAAAGAAGTTCAAGTGCCTCGGCCATAAGGTGAGAAGATGAGTGCCAAAAAGTGCTCTTAGCCTCCTGTTCTTCCCATTTGTGAAGTTTAATTGATGCATCTTCATTAATTGGCCTGTTTATTTCAACAACTTTTGAATTTACGGTTGCTGCAAGAACTTCTGCTGCAAGCCTCGGACTGATGGAAGAAGCAATTTCAAATGCTGTAACTCCCTTGGGGAAGGTCCTTATGCTGCCGTCAGGAAACTTTATACTTATCATATTAACTAGTCTAAACTTATTATCCCGCAAATTTAACTAATATTTTTAAAACAGCTAAATTTTGGATAGTTATATAAAATATCTAAATTTGACTAACCTAAATATATACTATAACACTGTTATTTAAAAAATTATGCAAACTAACAAATGGAGCGTAGCCGCAACTTATGCAATTATCCTTGCGCTTGTAACAATCGCATATTCTGTGATTTCTACCGTATTCACTTTGCCTACAGCAATTACCGTTGTTCTGTGGATTATAAAATTCACTCTTAGCATTTGGCTGGTTTACTATTTTATAAAAGAGTACAGCAAAACTTTTGAAACATTTACATACAAGCAGGGATTCAATTTTGGATTTATTCTGTGCTTTTTGTCAGCTATTGTCTGTGCAGCTTACATGTTTATGCATTACGCCTTTTTATTCCCGGACGCAGTAAATGCACAAATGGAGCTTATGGCTTCGAACATGCAAAGTTCAAATCCGGAGGCTTCGGAAACAATCAGCAAAATAATGCCGCACTTGCCAAAAATAATATTCTTGTTTTCTGTTATCTATTATACTCTTTTTGGAGTGCTTGTTTCTTCAATTATTGCCAATTACACAAAGAAAGGCGATATTTTTACAGAATAAATTATGGATCTTTCAATTGTAATTGCGCTGTACAACGAGGAGGAATCTTTGCCTGAACTGCTGGCCTGGATAGATCGTTCTCTTGCCTCACAGAAACTCACATACGAGGTGATTCTGATAGACGATGGCAGTACAGACAATTCCTGGAAAATCATTCTCGAAGAATCCTCAAGATATCCTGCTATTAAAGCTATACAATTCAGTCTGAATTACGGTAAATCTGCAGCACTTTATACCGGATTTGAAGCAGCCACGGGTGAAGTGGTCATAACTATGGATGCCGATTTGCAGGACAGTCCTGAAGAGATACCTGGTCTTTACGACATGGTAATCAATGGCGGTTACGACCTTGTTTCCGGATGGAAGAAAAAGAGAAGAGACAATAAACTTGCTAAAAACCTGCCTTCAAAAATATACAATGCAACTGCCAGGAGAGTAACGGGAATTAAAATCCATGATATGAACTGCGGTCTTAAAGCATATCGGAGAGCAGTTGTAAAAAACATTGAAGTTTATGGCGAAATGCACAGATACATTCCGTATTTGGCAAAGAATGCCGGTTTCCGTAAAATTGGAGAAAAGCCGGTAAAGCATCAGGCAAGGAAGTTTGGGAAAAGCAAATTCGGAATGAACCGGTTTATGAATGGTTTCCTCGATTTATTGTCATTATGGTTTTTATCGCGATTTGGCAAAAAACCTATGCATTTTTTCGGAACATTTGGGATGATGACATTTTTCATAGGTTTGGCAACTTCAATTTATCTGGTAGTGGACAAACTTGTTTCGCAGGCAAACGGACTTAAATTCCGAGCTGTTACCGACCAGCCCCTCTTTTATATATCTCTCGTTGCCTTAATTATTGGTATGCAGCTTTTTCTTGCCGGCTTCCTTGGAGAACTTGTATCGAGAAGCAGCAGTGAGAGGAATTCTTATAAAATAAAAGAGCGTCTTAACTTAGACGCTCCTTTATCAAGAAAGTAATAATAGTTTAACTCTATTTCAGATTCTTTGTCGAACTGTTGTATTTCTCAACCATTTGGTTGTAATCGTCTTCTGTTATCATTTTACATGTTCCTGTAAATAAAGCGCCATCTTCTATAAAAATCCTCTGACACTGAAGCGCTCCGTTAAAGTGCGCCTTGCTTTTGAAGCCGGCAATATTGCCTGTAACCAAATTGCCCTCCATTTTTCCCCAAACATCGGCACTGTTACAAAAAAGGTCGCCAATAAACTGTGCGTTTTCTCCAATTACCACCTTGCCTTTAGTTTGAATTTTGCCTTCAAAGAAGCCATCAATTCTAATGTCACTTGTAGTTATTAGCGTACCTCTCAGCTCCGTTCCGCCAGCGATTCTGTTAACCTCGTTAATCTGCGGAACTACTTCATTTTTAGCCATAATTTATAGATTAAATGTGTATTGCCTCATTGTGTGCAGATGCTGCTGCTTCCATTATAGCCTCACTCATTGTTGGGTGGGGGTGTATTGAGTGCATCAGGTCACGGGCTTTGACTCCCAAATCGCGTGCCACGACTATGCCGGAAACCATTTCAGTTACATTTGCACCAATCATATGGGCACCCAAAACTTCATCGGTTGCACTGTCAATTATCAGTTTTACAAAACCATCCTTATCTCCTGCTGCAGCTGCTTTTCCGGAAGCAGTAAACATAAATTTTCCCACTTTGTATTGAATTCCTCTCTCTTTCGCAGCCTTTTCAGTCATACCTACAGACCCAATCTCAGGTGTTGTATAAGTACATCCCGGAATGTTTGTGTAATTTACAGTTTTTGTATCAAGTCCGGCAATTTTTTCGATACAACAGATAGCTTCTGCCGATGCAACATGTGCAAGAGCCGGAGTAGCAATCACATCTCCGATTGCAAAAATTCCCTCAATGTTAGTTGCATAAAAGCTGTTGACCTTGATCTTCCCTCTTTCCACCACAATTCCTGCTTCCTCAAGTCCAATATTCTCAATATTTGAGATAATTCCAACCGCCGAAAGCACTTTTTCTGCCTCAATAACTTCCTCTCCCTTCTTTGTCTGAACAGTTAGTTTGCATATATCGCCTGATGTATCAACACTTTTTACCTGTGCCGAGACCATAACCTTCATCCCCATTTTCCTGAAAGAGCGGCTTAGTTGTGCCGAAACATCTTCGTCTTCGAGAGGAACTATGCTATCGAGATACTCAATGAGGGTAACTTCTACACCCAGTGAACGGTAAAAATATGCGAATTCACTTCCTATCGCGCCTGAACCAATTACGGCAAGACTTTTTGGAAGAGAATCGGGAACAAGTGCATGTCTGTATGAGATGATTTTCTTTCCGTCAATAGGTGCGAAAGGTAAGGAATTTGCCCTTGCTCCGGTAGCTATCACTATGTTTTTAGCCTCAACTACACTTTTAACATTGTCGGCAGATGTAACTTCAACTTTACCCTTCTCAATAATTTTTCCACTGCCGCTTATGACAGTTATGTTACTTTTTTTAAAAAGAAACTCTATACCTCTGCTCATATTGACAGATACTCCCCTGCTGCGCTCTACTATCTTTGCAAGATTGGCTTTTATCTCTCCCTCTATTTCAAATCCATAATCGGCTGAGTGCTGTGCATAATGAAGTGCCTGTACACTCTTTAGTAGAGCCTTTGTAGGTATGCAGCCCCAGTTCAGGCAAATACCACCCAGCTCCGATCTTTCTATAACGGCCGTTTTCATTCCCAGTTGAGATGCTCGTATAGCAGCAACATATCCGCCGGGTCCTGACCCAATCACAACTAAATCAAACATATATAAAAAATAAATTAATTCTTACTAAATATTTGCACCGTGGCAGTTTTTAAACTTTTTGCCGCTTCCGCAAGGACAAGGATCATTCCTGCCTACTCTTTTTTCTACATGAACAGGGCCCTGTGTTTTTGGTTCTCCCGAAGAAGTTGCAAGGTCCTGGCGGGAAGTGCGCATGTTTGTGAGATCTGTCTTTTTTCTTTGCTCCTGACGGACACTTATTGGGTCGCGCTGAGCCTCCCTAAGCGGAATGTGAGCTTTGAGAAGAAACGCAAGAACATCTCTGTTCACTTTATCCAGCATAGTTTTAAACAGCTGGAAGCTTTCAAATTTATAAATAAGCAACGGATCTTTCTGTTCATATGTTGCATTCTGTACCGATTGCTTAAGGTCGTCCATCTCCCTCAGGTGCTCTTTCCAGTGTTCGTCAATAAGCATTAGGGTAATATTTTTGTTGAGAGCCCTGCCTAATTCTTTACCATCGGTTTCGAAAGATTTTTTAAGGTTAACAACGACCTGCATGATTTTGTTTCCGTCACTCACAGGTATTGCTATATTTTCGTATGTAGCACTCTGAGTTTCGTAAATTTGCTTCATAATTGGCCAAGCCTGCTGAGTGAGGAAGTCTATCCTTCTCCTGTATACCGAACGAATGTTCTCTAAGAATTTTTCATATACTTCATCCTGAGAACCTTTGTTGTAAGTCTCTTCGTCCATTCCTGGTTCTATTGAAAGCAGGCGGATAGTTTCGTACTCGAATGTTTCAAAATCGGCCGAACCGTGATTGGTGGCAACCAATGATTCACAATAGTCTGTAATCATGTTTTGCACATCCACATCTACCCTCTCGCCATAAAGAGCATTTCTCCTCCTTGTATATATTACCTCTCTCTGAGAGTTCATTACGTCGTCGTATTCAAGAAGTCTTTTACGAATACCAAAGTTATTCTCCTCCACTTTCCTCTGTGCCCTCTCAATAGATTTTGAAAGCATTGAGTGCTGAAGCACTTCTCCCTCTTTAAGGCCCATTTTATCTACAAGTCCGGCAATTCTCTCGGAACCGAAGAGTCTCATAAGATCGTCTTCCAGTGAAACGAAGAAACTTGACGATCCAGGGTCTCCCTGACGACCGGCACGACCTCTCAGCTGACGGTCCACACGTCTTGAGTCGTGTCTTTCCGTTCCAATGATTGCAAGACCTCCCGCATCTTTGACTCCCGGACCGAGTTTTATGTCGGTACCACGGCCTGCCATGTTTGTAGCAATTGTTACGGATGAAGGCTGACCTGCTTCTGCAACTATTTCTGCCTCTCTGGCATGCTGTTTGGCATTAAGAACATTGTGTTTAATGCCCCTTATTTTTAACATTCTGCTCAGGAGTTCGGAAACTTCAACAGATGTCGTACCAACGAGAACAGGGCGTCCTTTTTTTGTAAGAGCCACAATTTCATCAATTACGGCATTGTATTTCTCTCTCTTTGTTTTAAAGATAAGGTCTTCCTGGTCCTTCCTGTCAATTGGTCTGTTGGTTGGGATAACCACTACATCCAGTTTATAAATTGACCAGAACTCTCCGGCTTCTGTTTCGGCAGTACCTGTCATTCCGGAAAGTTTGTGATACATACGGAAGTAGTTCTGAAGTGTGATTGTTGCAAAAGTTTGAGTTGCTGCTTCTACTTTTACCATCTCCTTGGCCTCAATAGCCTGGTGCAGCCCGTCGGAATATCTTCTGCCTTCCAGAATACGGCCGGTCTGTTCGTCAACGATTTTTATCTTGTTGTCTAAAACAACATATTCAATATCCTTATCAAACATTGTATATGCCTTAAGAAGCTGGTTTACAGTGTGTACTCTTTCGCTTTTGATTGCATAATCGCTTAGAAGTGCATCTTTTGCAGCAAGTTTTTCTTCCGGTTTAAGCTCTTTTTTCTCAAGTTCGGCTATTTCAAGACCTATGTCCGGCAGAATGAAGAAATTTCCTTCACTAACATTTTTTGATATTAAATCATGACCTTTATCTGTAAGTTCAACCGACTTCTGTTTTTCGTCAATAACGAAGTAAAGGTCGTCTGTAACAATATGCATTTGTTTATTGTTGTCCTGCATATAGAAGTTTTCGGTCTTTACCAGAATCTGTTTCATCCCCTGCTCGCTCAGGTATTTAATGAGAGGAGTGTATTTAGGCAAACCTTTGAAGGCCCTTAAGAGAAGTTTTCCTCCCTCCTCTTCGTTGCCTTCGGCTATTTTCTTTTTAGCATCGTTTAGAAGCTGTGTAACCAGATTTCTCTGAGCGTTGTATATTTTCTCAACAAACGGTTTGTACTCGTTAAACTCCTGATCATCGCCCTTTGGAACAGGACCTGAAATAATCAGAGGGGTTCTTGCATCATCAATCAATACCGAGTCGACCTCATCCACAATAGAGTAATGATGTTTTCTTTGAACAAGATCTTCCTGGTTTACGGCCATGTTGTCCCTCAGATAGTCGAAACCAAATTCATTGTTTGTACCGAATGTAACATCGGCCTTGTACGCTGCCTTCCTGGCCTCAGAGTTTGGTTCGTGCTTGTCTATACAATCTACCTTCAGGCCGTGGAACTGATAAAGAGGCCCCATCCACTCGGAGTCCCTTTTAGAAAGGTAGTCGTTCACTGTGACCATATGAACTCCTTTACCCGAAAGTGCATTAAGAAAAACAGGGAGGGTTGCTACAAGGGTTTTACCTTCACCAGTTGCCATCTCTGCAATTTTTCCCTGATGCAAAACAACACCTCCAAAAAGCTGAACATCATAATGGACCATATCCCATATTATCCTGTTACCTCCTGCCATCCAGTTGTTCTGCCATTTAGCTTTATCGCCTTCGATTGAAACAAAGTCGTGTTTTGCCGAAAGGTCTCTGTCCATAACGGTTGCAGTCACCTCAATTACAGAATTCTCCTTAAAACGGCGGGCCGTAGATTTCATTATGGCAAAAGCTGTGGGAAGAACTTCAAGAAGTATTTCCTCAAGTTCTTCGTCTATTTTCTTTGTGAGTTTATCAACTTCTGTTGCAAGTGCCTCTTTTTCGGACACATCAATTTTAACGTCCTCCAGTTGTCCCCGAATCTCTTTTTTCCTTGTTTCGTCTTCGGAAATTCTTTCGGCAATAAGTGTTCTTAATTTATTGCTCTCTTCTCGCAGTTCGTCGTTGGTCAACTTGTCGATTACGGTATATATCTCCGTAATCTTGTCTACAACTGGCTGAATTTCTTTGAGGTCTCTGTCTGCTTTGGTGCCAAAAAACCTCTTAAGCAGGCCGGTAATAATTGCCATCTATGTTTATTTTATTAATTTCAACTGAGTAATTGGCAAAGATAAAAAAATTGATATAAACATTTACATTTGTATGTTATTATTAGTGTATCCATTTAATGATCAACAGAAAAATTATAACCAGCGAAGATGGGTCAAGAACCTTGAAACTCGATGATTTTGACGAATCGTTCCACTCTCTTTTCGGTGCTTTTTCCGAAAGCCGTCATATCTATACAGGTTGCGGTCTGGAGTATATTATCCGGAAAAGTACCGGTCAAAAAAGAGTTATTAATATTCTCGAAGTTGGGCTAGGTACCGGGCTTAATTGCCTGCTCACGGCTATGACAGCGAAAAATAATCCCGACATATCCATAAATTACACAGCAGTTGAGAAATATCCGGTAACGATTAAAGAAGCTAAAGAACTTGACCATTCATCTCTTTTTGACGATGAGAGGGATACGGCAGAAAAAATATCTGTTAAGATTCATAACAGCCCATGGGGAGAGGATGTTAAGTTAATGCAGAATTTTACTATAAAAAAAGTTGAAATGGACTTTCTTCAATTTATAAATAAAGAAACACTACCAACAATATCCGGTTCTCCTTTTGATCTTATTTACTTTGATGCATTTGCTCCTGATATTCAGCCAGAACTTTGGAGCGAAGATCTGTTTATCAAGGTATTTGAAGTAACAAAACAAGACGGAGTGCTTGTAACTTACTCTTCCAAGGGAATCGTAAAAAGAGCATTAAGAAGTGCCGGCTTTACAGTTACAAGATTAAAAGGGCCAAAAGGGAAGAGACATATCCTTAGAGCAGAAAAATTATCACTCTAAAACGATTCTGTACATTTTTGGCCAGTATTTACCGGTAAGGTAAATCTGTTTGTTAACAGGATTATATGCAATCCCGTTTAAAACATCTGTCTTTGCAGTTTTGAGAGATTGCGGCAAAAGATTTTTGCAATCTACTGTAGCTTTTACAACTCCTGTTGCCGGATCAATTATTACGATTAGATCTGTCATGTATACGTTCGCCCAAATTTCTCCGTTTATATACTCAAGTTCATTCAGTTGTTTTACAGGCTTTCCGTTTAGGGTAACAGACACTGTTGAACAAACCATAAAGTTGGAAGGATTCAAAATGTAGAGTTTGTCCGATCCGTCACTCATTATGAGTTCTTTTCCGTTATTGGTCAGGCCCCATCCCTCTCTTTGATTGTTAAGAGTGCCCAGCTGATTGAAAGTTTTAATATCGTATACCAGAACAACTTTTTCAAGCCAGGTGAGAATGTACAATTTGCCGTTAAGTACTGTGGCTCCTTCGCCAAAATAGTGCCTGGACAGAGTAAAACTCCTTAGAGTAGTACCTTTTTTAAGGTCAACCATTCTAAAAAATGATTGCCCGTATTGTCCGGAACTTTCATAAAGCTGATTTTCGTAAAAAAACAGACCCTGAGTATATGCGCTCACGTCATGAGGCAGTACCTCAACTACTTTCGCTTTATAATATTTCACCTTTTTTGGCACCTCCAGATTTTCGGCACGAATATAAGAAGGTGTAAGAAAAGAGGCCAGGGCAAACAGGCTGCAAATAATCAAAAAATTAATCCTCATTTTCTTTTTTCTCATTCCTGTATTTTATTGCTGCTTTTACAAAGGAAACAAACAACGGCTGTGGCTTTTCAGGTGTGCTCTTAAGTTCAGGGTGGAATTGGACTCCAACGAAGAATGGATGTGCCTGCAGTTCCATTATCTCTACAAGCCCGGTTTCCGGATTTCTCCCGGTTGCCACAAATCCCTTCTGCTCCATATCTTCTAAATACATATTGTTTACTTCATAACGGTGACGGTGTCTTTCAAAAACTTCTTCTGTTTTATATGCCAAATAAGAGAGACTTCCCTCTTTTAACTTACAGGCATATGCTCCGAGCCTCATAGTTCCTCCCTTAATGGTCATTGATTTTTGATCTTCCATAAGGTCAATAACAGGATTCTTTGCATTTGGCTTTATTTCTGTAGTCATTGCATCTTCCATGCCAAGAACATTCCTTGAGAACTCAACAACTGCCATTTGAAGTCCAAGACAAATTCCCAGGAAAGGAACAAAATTTTCCCTTGCATATTTTACTGCCGAAATCTTGCCTTCAATTCCTCTTTCGCCAAAGCCCGGTGCAACAAGGATTCCGTCCATTCCTTTGAGCTTTTCGGCAACATTGGAATCATTTATATATTCGCTGTGAAGAGAGTGAACATTTACTTTACATTCGTTTTGAGCACCTGCATGAATGAATGACTCAAGAATTGATTTGTATGAGTCCTGCAGTTCGACATATTTTCCTACAAGAGCAATATCAACTGTATGTTTTGGATTGTATAGCCTGGCAAGAAATGATTTCCATTGTTCCAGGTCCGGTTCTTTATCAATTGCGCTAAGTTGCAGTCTTTTCAGAACAATTTCGTCCAGTTTTTCCTTAACCATCAGAAGAGGAACCTCGTAAATACTTTTTGCATCTATTGATTCTATTACTGCATTAGGACGCACATTACAAAACTGAGCTACTTTTCTTCTTATTTCGGCAGGTAAAGGGTGTTCTGTACGGCAAACGATTATATCCGGATGAACTCCGTTTTGCTGAAGCATTCGAACAGAGTGTTGAGTCGGTTTTGTTTTTAACTCCTTTGCTGCGCTTAGATATGGGATAAGAGTGAGATGTATTACCAGACAATCTTCGTCCGGCAATTCCCACTGAAGTTGACGAACTGCCTCAACAAAAGGGAGAGATTCAATATCACCAACTGTTCCGCCCAGCTCGGTAATAACAACATCATACTTGCCGGACTTACCCAAAAGAAGCATTCTTCTTTTAATTTCGTCCGTTATATGCGGAATAACCTGAACTGTCTTGCCAAGGTATGCGCCTTCACGCTCTTTGTCAATAACGGTTCTGTAAATTCTGCCTGTTGTTACGTTATTTGCCTTTGAAGTATGGACATTGAGAAATCGTTCATAATGACCGAGGTCCAGATCGGTTTCGGCACCATCTTCTGTTACAAAGCACTCTCCATGTTCGTAAGGATTAAGAGTACCGGGGTCTACATTGATATAGGGGTCAAATTTCTGGATTGTCACAGACAAACCTCTGGCCTGCAATAACTTAGCTAAAGAAGCCGAAATAATACCTTTTCCCAAGGAAGAGGTAACCCCTCCCAAAACAAATACATACTTGGTGCTCATAAAATAATACGGATTGTTGTTCAGGGATACAAAGGTAATATAATCCCACTCTTTTTCACAATTAATCTTTAAATTTACCAAATGAAAGTACTCAGAGAACAGTTTAGGATTAAAAGTTACGAAACAGATATTCATGCATGCATGAAACCATACTCGTTTATGCTTAACGCACAGGAGATGGCAAACCGCCATGCTGATTATCTGGGATTTGGATACAGGGACCTGGAGGCAAAGGGAATTATGTGGGTTCTTTCGAGAGTTAAAGTTGTTTTTAACAGAATTCCGGAATGGAACGAAGAGGTAATTATGGAAACCTGGCACAAGGGCACAGTTAAATTGTTTGGAATAAGAGACTTTAAAATGGATTCTGTTACCGGTGAATCCCTTGCAGTTGTTACCTCATCATGGCTAATTCTAAACAATGAAACCCGAAGAATTCAAAGAATTGATCAATATCTTGCTGCCGATGATCCCAGCATAAACAGGATAAATGCAATAGAGACACCTGCTGCAAAACTTGTTCCTCCCGGCAATATGAAATATGCAAAAAAACACCGTGTTGAATTTTCGGACATAGATATCAACGCTCATACAAACAATGCAAAGTATCTTGAATGGGCATTCGACTGCATAGACCAAAAGGTTTTAGCAACAATGAAAGTAAAGGAATTTGAGATTAATTTCAACTCCGAAAGCAGGATTGGAGAGGAGATTGACCTTTTCATCAACGACAGCAGGAACAAAGTTTTCGTAGAAGGAAAGCGAGGGGAAACAACTGTTTTTCAAACTGAGGTTACTTACAATAAAATATAACAGATGGAAAATTTAACCGGAATCTATAACTGGCTTTTGATTATTATGTCTGTTGCCGGTTTGGCAGTCTTTATTACACTCTATTTTGTAGATGCCGGCTATGGTATTTTATACAACAAAAAATGGGGAGTTCCAATCTCAAACAAGTTGGGATGGTTTCTGATGGAGGCTCCTGTCTTCATAGCAATGACTGCTCTGTGGTTAATTTCCGGCAGAATATTCAATGTTATTCCTTTGATATTTTTTCTTCTGTTTCAGATTCATTACATTCAAAGAACCTTTATTTTCCCTTTTGTACTGGTAGGCAAAAGCAAAATGCCACTGAGCATTGTAGCAATGGGATTCACTTTCAACCTTATCAATGCAGCAATGCAGGGAGGATGGATATTTTTTCTGTCGCCCGAAGGCTACTATGGCGAAGGTATCAGCTGGCTCGGCACTCCTCAGTTTATTATTGGTTGCTCTCTCTTTTTTGTAGGGTTTTACATAAACCTTCATTCGGACTTTCTCATAAGAGAGGTACGCCGGAAAAATCAGGTAATGGGAAAAATCGGGCACAAACACTTTCTTCCTGAAGGAGGAATGTTCAGATATGTTACATCTGCCAATTACTTTGGCGAAATTGTAGAGTGGACAGGATTTGCAATTCTTACATGGTCGTTGCCCGGGGCAATTTTTGCGTGGTGGACCTTTGCTAATCTGGTTCCCAGAGCCGCATCGACCTATAAAAAATACCGGACTGAATATGGCCCGGTATTGCATGACAATAAATTAAAAAGGGTGTTCCCTTTTCTTTATTGAATGTTTATCTGTCTTCCGATGTATTCCGAAAAGCTTTTTGTTATTGGTTCATAGTCACTGGCAAACAGTGGTGAAGAAATAATATAGTCGGCTGTAGAACGGTTAGTGGCCGTAGGAATATTATAGAGACTTGAAATTCTGAGCAACGCCTTAACATCCACATCGTGTGGCTGAGGTTGCATAGGGTCCCATAAAAAGAACAATACATCAACTTCACCTTCGCAAATTAGAGCTCCAAGTTGCTGGTCCCCCCCAAGTGGTCCGGATTTAAGAAGCCTGATATCAAGTTTAGGTTCTCCTTTCGTTCGATTTTGCATTAAGGCCGCTTCTACCATCCTGCCGGTTGTTCCGGTACATATCAGTTTGTGGCCTTTCAGTGTCTCTTTATTGAATTCGACCCACTCTATGAGGTCCTTCTTTCTGTTGTCATGCGCTACAAGCGCTATTGTTTTTCTTTTCATAATTTCAAAATATTTTTAATCCCGGGCAACCTTAATAAGTGCATCTCCTGTGAGGCGATAAACTGTCCATTCGCTCATTGGTAGAGCACCCAGGCTCTTATAGAATTTTATTGAAGGTTCGTTCCAGTCAAGAACAGACCATTCAAAACGGTCACACTTTCTTTCTATCGCTATCTTTGCGAGTGCGGCAAAAATTTGTTTCCCGAATCCTTTACCCCTGAACTCAGGTTTAATGAATATATCTTCCAGATAAAGACATGCCCTGCCCTTAAAGGTGGAGAAGTTGTGGAAGTAGAGAGCAAATCCAACAGGTACAGAATCAAGCTCGGCAATGAGAACCTCTGCCTGTTTCTTTACAAAAAGAGAATCATGAAGAATTTCAGGAGTAGCTGTTACATCACTCCTTAGTTTTTCATAATCTGCCAGTTCGCATATAAATTCAAAAATCTGAAGTACATCTTTCTCGTTCGCCTCTCTAATGATGAAAGCCATATTATCCTGTTTAAAATATGTACAAAGTTATTAAAAAGAAAAGACCCTCAAATGTATTTCTTAGTTACAATCAAGGGTTCTCTGATATTTTTTCGCCTGTAAGCAGGCGAGTCGGCATCAGC
>DOSU01000139.1:11600-18466 GCA_003513895.1 Rikenellaceae bacterium | reverse complement strand
AAGAGACAGTGACCGAGCCTTGCGCCAACCAGAGTAGCTCCAAGTAGTGAATACAATAAAGTGTCGAGTATGTTAGTCGGTAACTTTTCTCTTTTGAAGAACCCTGAAACAATATAGTATCCGATTATAAAACCCGATACAAATAAAATGCTGTAATATCTTAGGTGGATTGGCCCAATCGAAAAGATTTCGGGTGATGGTGCCCAGGTTATTGCCAGAATATTTGTCATAATCCTCTGTTTATATTCCTGTATTTATTCAGTTAATAAATTTACATTAAAAATTTTTGTTACCGGCGTAAATGCCGGCAAATTTTCTTTATCTGCTTAGACGCACAAATACACTCAACGGCAGAGCCTTATTAAATTTGTCGTTTAACATGAGTTCGCCAAAAGAGAGTTCATAGCTTTTGCCCTTTTCCTCTTTTTTCAGCCCGAAAGAAGTATTTACAAGAGTCTCGGCCAAAACCGCCGAGTAGCCGTTTGAGTAGAGGTTGAGAACCACGAAGCTCTCTTTGGGAGCTGTAATTGTAGAAACTTCCTGCAGAAATTCAAACAACAGTTCGTCAAGTTTCCATTTTTCACCATCCGGTCCGTGTCCGTATGCAGGGGGGTCCATTATTACTCCCTGATATATATTTCCTCTTTTAGCTTCGCGCTTAACAAACTTAAGGGCATCTTCAATTACCCAGCGGATATTATCAAGGCGGCTTAGCTCCATATTTGTTTTTGCCCAGGTAACAACCTGGCGGACAGAGTCAAGGTGTGTTACATCGGCTCCTGCACAGTTTGCAGCAAGAGATGCAGCACCGGTATAGGCAAAGAGGTTGAGCACTTTTGGCCTGAGGCCTGTATGAAGTCCTATTAGCCTTTTTGTTTCTTTAAAAATATAGTCCCAGTTTGGGGCTTGTTCCGGAAAAACGCCAACATGTTTGAAGGAAGTCAGTCCCATCCGCAGATAAAACTTGAGACCTCCTGTTTTGATGTAATTAATCTGCCACTGATCCGGCATCTTTTTAAGCTGAGTCCAGGTTCCCGCATCTTCCTTTCCTGACTTCCCGAAACCTGCACCCTGAGAGAATCTCGTATGTGCCATAGAGAGCCACTCCTTGTTGGACAGGCTTTTGTACCACAGGGCTTTTGGTTCTGGCCTTATTAATATATAAGAACCAAACCTCTCTAATTTTTCGAAATCACCGGAATCTAACAATTCGTAATCATTCCAACTTTTTGGGGATTCAAGCAATATCACGTTATTCAACAATTTTAGAAATTATTATAGGGCCGAAGGTAACTATTTTTGTAATAATATTTCTAAATTTGCCACTCGATAGAATATATTTTAAAAACATAACGATATGCAAAAGATTGATAGTTACGATTTTTCGGGAAAAAGAGCAATTGTAAGGGTAGACTTCAATGTGCCTCTCAATGAGAACTTTCAGATAACAGACGATACAAGAATACGCGCTGCCATCCCTACGCTTAAGAAGGTGCTTGAGAAAGGCGGATCTTTGATAGTTATGTCTCACCTTGGAAGGCCAAAAGGACCTACAGGCAAGTACTCTTTAAAGCACATAATCGGAGCGATTGAAGAGAAACTCGGAACAAAAATTAAGTTTGCTCCGGACTGTATGGGAGCAGAAGCTGCCGAACTGGCTAAAAATTTAAAACCGGGAGAGGTTCTTCTTCTTGAAAATCTAAGGTTCTATGCCGAAGAAGAGGGAAAACCACGCGACCTTGCGGAAGATGTTACAGAAGAGGTAAAGAAAGCTGCCAAGGCAGAGATGAAAGAGAAGCAAAAAGAGTTCACCAAGAAACTTGCTTCTTATGCCGACTGCTATATTAACGACGCTTTTGGTACAGCTCACCGTGCCCACGCTTCAACAGCTCTGATAGCCAAATATTTTCCTAACGACAAAATGTTCGGTTATGTAATGGAGGGAGAAATTGTTGCAATTGACAAAGTTCTTAATTCTCCGGAACATCCGGTAACTGCAATAATCGGCGGTGCAAAAGTATCTTCAAAGATTGCTATTATTGAAAAACTGTTCGATGTTGTAGACAACATGATTATCGGTGGCGGAATGGTATTCACATTCATTAAAGCTCAGGGCGGCAAGATTGGCAAATCACTTTGCGAAGACGATCAGATGGAACTGGCTCTGTCAATAATTGAAAAGGCAAAACAAAAGAAAGTTAAATTATACTACTCGGGCGATGTTATTATTGCCGATGCTTTCAGCAACGATGCCAATACAAAGATTTGCGCCGACAATAAAATCCCCGACGGATGGATGGGAATGGATGTCGCTCCTGCAACTCTTAAAGAGTGGGAAGCTGTTCTTAGAGCTTCAAAAACAGTTCTTTGGAATGGTCCTGTGGGAGTGTTTGAGATGCCAAAATTTGCAAACGGCACAACCGGTATTGCAACGATACTTGCAGACATAACCTCAAAAGGCGTATTTACACTTATTGGCGGCGGAGATTCTGTTGCAGCTGTAACCCAGATGGGCTTTGCCGACAAAGTAAGCTATGTGTCAACCGGTGGCGGAGCAATGCTTGAGTACCTTGAAGGTATCGAACTCCCGGGTATAAAGGCAATACGCGAGGCATGACACGAAAACCGAGGGATTGGTTCTTCGTTGCGTATCTTTTGTTGTTCCTGGCAACCGGGTGCGGAAGCACACTCAACATTGAGGCGCCAAGGGAATCATATATTCCCTCTTCGCTTGCTCCGTCTATGTCCGAGTTTCCTTTGGATGCCGAGATTGATGTAAAGGCAATGGAGAATTTGATTAACAGTAAATTTTCCGGGTTGCTTTACGAGGGTCAGAATATCTATGGCAAAAACATATCCGTCAAAGTGTGGAAAGCACAGGATTTTTCGGTTTTTATAAACAATAACGAAATAACATATCGTGTTCCGCTTAAGATTTGGGCCAATCTTGCGTGGAAAGTTGAGAAATTCGGGTTCTCCGTTTCGGATGAGTATGAAGCTACGGGAACAATAGCATTGGTGTATAAAACCAAAATTGAAATTGACAACAACTGGAAAGTTGTATCCAAAACGACATCTTCGGGATATACCTGGATTGAGACTCCAAAATTCAATGTTGCAGGACTCACTATTCCTGTAAAACCAATTGCCGATTTCACCCTTTCCCGCACAGAAAAAATGATTACCGAACAAATTGACAAATCCCTTTCCGAGTTGGTTGATCTTAAAGCGGAATTATCTAAAACATGGACCGACATTCAGAAACCATTTATTATAAATCCCGATTATAATCTGTGGCTGAGGGTCACACCAAAAGAAGTTTTACTCTCACCTTTTACATCAAAAGGGACAAAACTTCACATCCCCGTTGCATTTAATGCAGAAATAGAAACATTCATGGGCGCAGAACCTCCTCAGAATCCTCCATCTCCCCTGCCTGCTCTCAGAATAATTGAGCGACAGCCAAAAGAGTTCAGTTTGAATATAGCTGCCGATGTAACATATGACCAGATTTCCAAAGTAGCCAAGGAGCAGTTGAGTGGATTTACATTCAGCGAAGGGGGTAAATCTGTAACGATTAAAGATATTGATGTATACAGCAGCAATGGTAAGGCTGTTTTTATACTTGACGTATTGGGGTCGCTTAAAGGAAAAATCTATTTCTCAGGTAATATGAGATATAATCCGGACAGTACTTCAATTGATATCACGGAACCCGAATTTGATATCAGGACCCGCAGCGCATTGGTAAAATCGGCCAACTGGCTCCTTCATGGAATGATTCTTAAAAAAATCACACCATACCTTTCCTATAAAGTTGCCGAAGACCTTGAAAACGCAAGGCTTGAAGCAAACAAGATGATGACCAAATATTCTCTTATTGAGGGAATCGACCTGGAAGGTTCACTTTCCACAATTACCGTTAACAGCCTTAACATGGTTCCCGGAGCCGTGCGCCTTCAGGTAAACCTGAAGGGCAATATGGGAATCAAAGTGAACACTATTAAGATGTAGTGTCGCTCACACTGTCATTATCTCTTTCTCTTTGATTGTCAGGATTTCTTCAATCTTCCTGTTATAGCTGTCGGTCTCTTTCTGGAGGGCGGCTTCGCCATCCTTTACGACATCTTCCGGAAGGCCTTCTTTCTGATATTTTTTCAGTAGTTCAACTCCGTCTCTGCGTGTGTTGCGAATGCTGATTTTAGCAGTTTCGCCTTCACCTTTCACTCTTTTTACAAGATCTTTGCGTCGCTCTTCGGTGAGAGGAGGTACATTAATTCTTATGTGTTCCCCGTTGTTCTGAGGCGTAAAACCAATATTCGCTACCATAATTGCTTTCTCGATTGGTGCAATCATTTTTTTGTCCCAGGGTTGAATAAGCATTGTTTTCGCATCCGGAGTAGTGATACTCGCTACTTGCGGTATTGGGGTCGGGTTGCCAAAATAATCCACCATCACATTGTTAAAGACAGCAGGATTGGCTTTTCCGGCTCTGTAGGTCTTGAGTTCCTCCTCAAGATGCAGCATAGCCTTTTGCATTTTTTCCTTTACAGAGGTGAGAACCTCTTTTTGCTTGCTTATATCCATATGTTTTTCAATTATTTAGTGTTTCTTGTTCTGAATTTCTTGTCACTATCTCTTCCACTATGCAGGTTCCGGATATTATTTAGACACAACTGTTCCAATTGGCTCTCCCTTAACTATTTTCAACAGATTTCCGGGAATGTTCATGTCAAAGACAACTATTGGAATGTTATTTTCCCTGCAAAGAGCAAAAGCAGTCATGTCCATAACCTTGAGATTATCTGCCAGTGCCTTGTCAAAGGTAAGTGTTGTGTATTTTACAGCCGCGGGATCCTTTTCCGGATCGGCGTTGTAAACGCCGTCTACCCTGGTTCCCTTTAGAAGTGCACATGCTCCGATTTCCGCGGCTCTTAGTGCCGATGCCGAATCCGTTGTGAAGAAAGGGTTTCCTGTACCGCCTGCAATTATTGCTACCCCGCCTTTTTGCATAAACTCGACAGCTTTATCCCTTACATAATATCTTGCATAAGGTTCCATTGATGTTGATGTAAAGAGTTCTGCTTCCACCCCTATGCTTTTAAGTGCCATTGAAAGCGCCAGGCTGTTAATAACTGTTGCAAGCATGCCCATTTGGTCGCCTTTAACTCTGTCGAATCCCATTCCAACTCCTGAAAGACCCCGGAAAATATTTCCTCCGCCAATGACAATTGCAACCTGGGCTCCTTCGGAAGTAATCTTTTTAATATCAGCAGAATACTGAGCCAACATATTCACTTCTATACCTTTGCCGTCTTCGCCTCCTAAGCTTTCTCCGCTTAGTTTTAGCAATACTCTTTTGTATTTCATTTTCCCGGTTTATCTAACAAAAGTAGCCAAATATTATGAAAATACCAAGTTAGGGATTATCTTTGCGCATCTTAAAAGAGCTAAATTAATTAATAGATATCATGGGAAACATTTTTACCTCATCAATAGGGAAAAAGCTTATAATGAGTATTTCAGGACTGTTTTTAATACTCTTTTTACTAGTTCACCTGCTTGCAAATTCTGCCTATCTTCTTAGTGCGGAAGCCTTCGATCTCATAATTGTAATCATGGGATCTCCGGTTGTGGTTGCGATGGTTCCGCTTTTAGCCTTTGGATTCATAATTCATATATTTTACGCTTCTTATCTTACTCTTACAAATATTAAGGCCCGCGGTAAAGAGAGATATGCCGTTCCCAACAAAGGAGAAACAGATTCATGGTCTTCAAAAAACATGTATGTTCTTGGAGTTATAGTTCTTGGATTTCTAGTTTTTCACCTTACACACTTTTGGGCAAAAATGCAGCTTCCCGAATTTTCCGGAGGAGAGGCAGAGAATGTTAATGACCTTATGCCTCTCGTTTTTGGAAACATATATGTTCTTGTTGCATACATCATTTGGTTTTGCGCATTGTGGCTACACCTCACACACGGTTTCTGGAGTGCGCTCCAAACAGTTGGGATGAACAATCAGAAATGGCTGAGCCGCTGGAAAGCAGTGTCTTATGTATATTCAACATTTGTTGTTCTGGGATTCATAATAATTGCAGTTGTTGCATACCTGAGAGCAAACGGAATAATCGGATAGATAAACCCAACCTACAAAATAAGATCTCTTATGATCCCGTCCGAAAGAAAAAGCAATTCGGGCGGGATTTTTATTATATCTCCATCTATAGCCAGATTTCCCTTTTTTACCTCTGCTGCGGCCATCTTCTCAAATTCAAGATAATATTTTGAAGAGAAATTCTCTTTAACCCGGTGCAGAGAGATTCCCTCTTTCCTGCGTAAAGAGAGCATAACCGTTTCGTTGAAGATGTCTTTTTCTGTGAGAATCTCTGTGTGTACAATGCTGCACCCGGAAACATGATATCTCTTTGACCCGTCAACTGATTCACTGTTCAATATCCCGTGTGCTCCATAAACCTTTAAATATTTTGTTAGTGACGGCTCGTTCCAGAATCGTTTTGTTCCGTCAAAGGAGTGTGCCGAAGGTCCAAGACCCAGATAGGGAGTTCTGTTCCAGTATGCGCTGTTATGTTTTGCCTCTTTTCCCGGAAGGCAAAAACTGGAGACTTCATATTGCAGGTAACCGGCTTCCGATAACCTTTTTTGAATGGCCGAGTATTGCCTGTGCGAAGCATCGTCGGGCAGAGCGTTATACTCTCCCTTTTCGTATTGCCTGCCCAGTTTGGTCTTTGGTTCTATACTCAACTGATATGACGATATGTGTTCAGGCCTTAGTTCTATTGCTTTGTCCAGGTTGTAGTTCCACTCTTCATCACTCAGCGCTTCAAAACCGAATATCAGGTCAATG
>DOSU01000139.1:3119-11526 GCA_003513895.1 Rikenellaceae bacterium | reverse complement strand
ACCGAATATCAGGTCAATGCTCGTGTTGCTGAACCCTGCTTTTCTGGCCAGATTAAAGGCTTCAACTGCTTTTGCAGAGTCGTGCCTTCTGTTCATCCATGCAAGGTGGCTGTCAATAAATGACTGAATCCCCATGCTTAGCCTTCCCACACCCAGCTCTCTTAGCGACTTGAGGTAATCAAATGTGATATCATCCGGATTAACTTCCATAGTCACTTCTTCAAGAGAAGAAATGTCGCCAGTTGAGAAGCTTTTGTGAATTTCACCAAAAACAGCCGACAGAGATTCAACCGGCATAAGAGAAGGTGTCCCGCCACCAACATAAAGCGTGGTAACGGGAACACCCTGTTCTTTAAAGAAATCTTTTCTGACTTTTATCTCCCTGTACAGCGCGTCTGCAAATTTCGAAATCTCTCCTGTGCGCTTTGTTGAGTAGAAGTCACAGTATATGCAAAACCGGGCACAAAAAGGAAAGTGAATATAGATTCCTGCCAATTTGATTTACTTATCTATTTCAACAGTAAATCGGCAGATCCCAGTTTTGACTCTTCGGTATAAACATCAACTGTATAAACGCCCTTTACAAAACGTGGGCTGCCTCCGTAGAAAATACAGATCTCTATTTCCGAACCCTGATAGTCAACTTCCCTTGATGCCGAATAAATCATCTGTTCGCCTTCTACAGTAAAAATCTGTTCCTGACCCGAAGTGAGGAGAATTCCGTCCGGACCTTTAATTCTCACAAATATTCTTCTCGGACCTTTGTATGCAATTGAATTTTCTACCAGGCTGAGGCAAGTGCGAAGCTTTGCCGTTCTGCTGCTTCTGTCGGTATCTTTATTGGAAGAGTTTATTGCAGTTACCATAACGCCTCTTCCTTTTAACACCGAACCAATTTGAACCTGTTTTGCATATTCGTCGGTAGTTGTTTGCAATTCATTGAATTTCTGGCGGCTCTCTCTTGCTTCTGTCCTTGCAACCGAAGCATCTTCCCTCAGTTGAATATTTAAAGTGTTCAGAGAGTCAAGCTGCTTAATATATCCCCGCATTATACTCCTGAGAGTTCCAAGCTCTTTTTCGTATTCGCGAATTTTTATTCTGTTCTTGGCATCCGTTTTTTGCACTCTCTCTATCAGTTGAACGACTTTCTCTCTTTCAACGGTCAGATGGGCATTAAGAGTATCATTGTTCGACGACAGCCCTTCGTAGTCCGATTTCAGCTGGAGCATTTGCCCTGTAAGTTCCTCCTTCTCCACTTTAAGACTCCCGATCATTCCGTTTCGGTCTACCCAAATCCAGGCCAGAATTCCGGCCAGTACAACTGCAACTGCAGCCAGTACTATTACAATGGTCTTCATTTTCTTCTCATTTTCCATAACGCTGAATTTTTGTGTTATTAATACCCCTGATTACAAAAATAGAAAAATTTGTTAGCTTTGCGCTACAAGTTTAAATAAAAGAATTTTATTATGTCCAGATTTAATCTTCAGAAGTACCTCATCCGAGTGCTTAAGTACATGGTATATCTTGTGATTGTGTTCTTCCTGATAATCGCAATCTTCTCACTTACATCCAACAGAGAGTTCAGTTACGAAAGTCTGTTCCGTCCCGGAACCGGCATTCAGATGATTGTTTTCTTTGTTGTAATTTCATTTGTCTATCCACTTTTCGGGTTTGTAAAAAAACGCGTTTATCTGAACCACACCTTTAGTGAAGACCGCCAGAAAATCGTTGAGGTTTTCACAAACGGCCGGTACAAACAAATTGGCGAAACAGAAACAACCTTAACATTCCGTCATACATCTACATTTGTCAGAGTTATGAGAATGTTCGAAGACGATGTTACTGTGGATTTTTCCGACAACCCAATCATAATCGACGGGCAAAGGAAAGATGTTTACCGTTTGGCCCGCACCATAGAGTGGTTCGTAAGAGACGACCGCAAGGACGAATAGTCCCAAACGCTACCTTTCATACTGGTCGTGATCCCATTCCGGTGCTTCAATCTTACCCTCTAATGGTAATCTGAAACAAAGGTAAGTTATCGGGTGTCCCTTCGAGAGAAATTGCTCTTCGTAATGAGTTTTGATGGAGAGAATATCTGCTGTATGTGCATCAATTTTCTCTTTTTCCTCTATCGATTTGTATATATCTTTATTTTCGGCCACTATTTCAAATGAATTCCGGCGAGCTATTGCGCAACTGTATTCGTGCAGATACGGACTATCCGTTTTCAGATGAATATGACCATTAGGTTTCAGAAAATTCCTGTACCTCTCTAAAAAAACAGGCGACGTAAGTCTTTTATTGTCTCTCCTTATTTGGGGGTCGGCAAAGGTTATCCATATTTCGGAAACCTCTCCTGAATCGAACAGCCACTCAATAAATTCTATTCTCGTTCTAAGAAATGCAACATTGGCAAGCTTCTCCTGAACAGCTGTTTTTGAGCCTCTCCATAACCTGGCTCCTTTAACATCTATTCCAATGAAATTTGTGCCGGGAAATTTTCTGGCAAGTTCAACAGTATACTCTCCTCTTCCGCAACCAAGTTCAAGTACCAGCGGGTTGTCATTCTTAAAAAACTCCCTGTTCCATTTCCCCTTCATTTTGTAGTCTTTACGAAAGACCTCCTCAAAATCGGGTTGAAAAAGGCAGATGAAGCTCTTGTTCTCCTCAAATCTTTTTAATTTATCTTTTCCCATCGGATTCTGTTAGTATTATACTTATCTCACCCACTCCGTCAATGTCTCTGCCGGTTGCGTTTTCAATCCGGATGAGCCAGCTGCCGCTTTTTGGAAAAATCACTCCCTTTCGGTATTGCCACCTTACATCCCTCCACAATCCCGAACGGTGAAGTTCTTTTGGCAAACCTTCATTAAATTTTAGAGTATCGGTGTATTTGATGCCATCCGGCGAAAAAATGGCAACAGTAAGAGATTGTTCTATGTCTTTATATGCCGAAGATAAACGCATGAACACATCTATATCAAAAACCTGCAGAGTGTCTTTCGCTTTAAAGCGGTACTCCAGCTTTTGGTTAACAGAAAATGTTTCGTTTTTGATCTTTACAGTGTAAGCTTCGAATTTATCCTGCCTTGCACAGGATATTAAGAAAAGGGAGATGAGCAGAAGCAGTTTAGCTCTGCTTTGGGTTACCGCCATTACCATTACTGTTGCCATTGCCATTCCCGTTGTTTCCGCTTCTGTTTGATTTTTTTGGCCCCTTTGGTCTATTGCCAAGTACTTTGCTTTTTTCGTCAAACCGGGAAATGCTGTCGTCCCCTACTGCAGTTATAAATTCCGGCGATTTTTCCTTTGCTGTTGGCAGGAGGCTTTCTACCTTTATTCCCCGTGAGTTAAGCTTGAGAATTTCAATAACCTTTTCTGCCGGTATTGGGAACATATTTGCCATACCGTGCTGCTCATATGAGAACCACATTATCCCTTTAAGGATATCGGTTTTTATAAGGAAGACAGGTCCGTCGAGCGTTTCAAGCGGCTCTCTAACATAAGGAATTTTCGTTAGTGCATCTATATAAGTTGCTGCCTCATAGTTGATGCAACATTTTAGTTTGCTGCATTGCCCTGCAAGTTTTTGCGGGTTTAATGACAAATCCTGGCTGCGGGCAGCCTGAGTTGTTATTGACTGGAAATTTGACATGTATCTCGAACAGCAGAGCTCCTGGCCACACACTCCAACACCGCCAATGAGACCGGCTTCCTGCCTTGCTCCAATTTGACGCATCTCTATCCGTATTTTAAATTCTTCGGCAAACAGTCGGATAAGCTGGCGGAAGTCTACCCGTTCATCGGCTATGTAGTAGAAGATGGCTTTGGTTCCGTCTCCCTGAAATTCAACATCCCCAATTTTCATGTTAAGGTCGAGCGACAGAGCAATTTGTCTTGCCCGTATCATTGTCTTGTGTTCTCTGGCAATAGCCTCCTGCCACCTCTCAATATCGAGGGACCTGGCTTTACGGTATATTTTTTTAAACTCGAATGTCGAAGGATCTACATCATTTCGTTTAAGCTGATGACGGATAATAGGGCCGCATGCTGTTACAATTCCCACATCGTGTCCGTTTGTCGCCTCAACAACAACAAGGTCTCCCACCGAAATAGCTATTCCGGCTTCATTACGGTAATAGAGCTTTCTCGTGTTTTTAAACCTCACTTCTAAGAGGTTTTTTGTCTCTTCGTCCGGAATTCCTTTAAGCCAGTCGTAAATAGTGAGTTTACAACAACCGTTTTTAAACTCGCAGGTCAGTTCGCCATCGTCTGCTCGTAGAGTTGAGCAGCCTCGTGAACAATCATATTTAATGTTTTGTGTATCCATAATTTTTACAAAGATAGAAAAAAGCGGTTACTTAGGTCGGCAAATATATACTTGGAATTCACACTCCTTTCGATATCTGTTATTGCCTTATTGACCAGTTCAAAACCCTTCTCATAAAACGCAGGTTTTATTGTCGCAGCCCAATGGGCAAAAACTTGCTTTTGAGATTCGGGAATATATGAAAGTTCTTGAGAGCCGAGGCTCAGGATGTATGATCTTCTTATATATTCGATGAGTTTATAGCAAAAATTCCTTTGCTGTTCTCTGGTGAGAGTTGCCACCTCTTCCCAAACAGATATTACATTCATCAGTTTTTTTGAAAGACATCCGTTTATAAGATCGGCTATGAGGTTATCAAAGGCCGAACTATCGGTGGATTCCAGAATTGCCCTTCTTGCGTGGCTAAGACTTCCTCCCGAAATTTTTGCCCATAAACCGGCATCTGTCCTGTTGATACTAAACTCTTCCATTAGTTTCTCCGAGAGATCTTCAATCTTAATGGGAGGAAGCTTTATAATCCGGCACCGCGACAATATTGTAGGGAGAATTTTCTCCGGACTCTGGCTAATGAGAAACAGAAATGTCTCTTTCGGAGGTTCTTCAAGAAGCTTCAGAAGTTTATTTGACGCCTCCTGGTTCATTCTTTCGGCCAGCCAAATAATCATATATTTGTTTCCGCCTTCAAAGGATGTCATGCTCAGCTTTCGGAAAATTAGAGATGCTTCGGCCACTCCTATGTTTCCAAGTTTGTTTTCTGTGCCTATTTCGTCATATAGCTCCTGTTCGGCCATATATGGGTTTTCGCGCACAACTTTTCGCCACGAATCAATAAAGTTATCGCTTACAGGTTTGCTCGAAATCTTTTTTGTTGTATTTACTGGAAATGCAAAATGGAGGTCGGGATGAATGAGTTTGGAAAATTTATTACAGCTTGGACAATTGCCGCAAGAGTCTGTTTCGCTTTTGTTCGGACAAGAAAGGTACTGGGCAAATGCCACCGAAAGCGGGAGTGCGCCATACCCCGGCTCTTCTCCAAAAAGAATTGCATGCGGAACCTTCCCCTCTTTTCCCAGTTTTATGAGCCTGCCTATTGCGTCCTTTTGTCCAACAACCGATGAGAATTGCATACTTTTAAATTTAACCAAAGATAACCATTTCACAGTTCTTACAATCAAATCCAAGACGAAACTCTCTCCCGGAATTCACAAGATACAAAGGTTCGCTCACCTCTTTTACTCCGCCTTCCTTTGGGCACATACCAAGTTCATACTTTATGCAATATTTGCATCTCATTAGTTCGGCAACTTCAGGAGGAGCAACTTCAAATGCAGGTTCGTATGATATTGCACCCAGTTGTGTGAACAGCTCTCTTGACAGTTTGTTGGAAATGTTGGACCGGTAATCGGCCTCAAACCCTTCAAGAGGGCATTTTTTTGCCAGAGCGGCAATTAACTCTTTGAAGTTTGCTCTGTAATGCGATTTTATTGACAGGCCTCTTTTCTCGTTCAACAGGGAAGCAAGGGAGCGTCTAATTTCATTTAATAGCGATAGTGGGTAAAAGGGAATTTGCTCACCGTCAATATTATTTACCTTAAAAATGTAAATGTCGGAACTCTTGTTCAGTTGATTTTTAATGTTCTTTTGTGCAAGTTCTTTATTTCTGGCAATATCTGTGTTTTCTGAGTTTACAAACTCAACCTCGGTCCCGTCTTCACAAATTCCGTGGACAGTTGTAATTCCGGATTTATACGTAAAATCTAAACCGACTTCTACCAGGCGCCTGGGCATATTGGATTCAAGTTCTTTTTCGAAGTTATGGTTGTAGTTGCGATAAACTTTTGTTCCGGGCACAATTTCGGGTTGGTCATTTATTGTAACAAACCCGGGTTCAGTAACATTCGCCCTTGCTCCCTCAACTTCTCCCTGCGGCGTAATGAAGCAAAGTCCGTCGCCATTTTCTATTCTCAGCTGTGAATCGTACTTGATCTTAAGTTTGCCTCCTCTCTCCTTAATGATATCATTCACCTTTCCAACATATTCACCTACAGCTTTTGAACTCTCCTTGCTTTGCCACTCTCCCCTCTCTCCGTTTATGAACAGATTCGTATAGCCCCGGTTAAAAGTTTTTTCAGGTCTTGGCGTAAAGCCCCCGAACAGCCTGCCCGAAGAAGAGGGACGGAAACCCCCGTCTTTAGCTGTAAAGTCGTCTATAAGAGATCTGTAGTATCTTACTACATTTTTTATATATGAGATATTTTTTAACCGGCCCTCTACTTTGAAAGATGTGATTCCGGCATTTACAAGTTGGGAAATATATTCTCCCAAACTGAGATCCATAAGGGAAAGTAGAGTCTTGTCCTTTACGAGTATCTTTCCATTGCCGTCTTTTAGGTCGTATTTTGACCTGCACGCCTGGGCGCACACTCCCCTGTTTGAACTTCTCCCTGCAACTCTTTCGCTCATGTAGCACTGGCCGCTGTATGAAACGCATAACGCTCCGTGTATAAAACTTTCCAGTTCAATAGTAGTGTTGTCGCGTATCTCTTTGATTTGTGAGAGAGAAAGCTCTCTTGCAAGAATGAGCCTCTGAAAGCCAAGTGACTCCAGTAGCTTTGCCTGCTCAACTGTTCTTATGTTTGTTTGGGTAGATGCAAAAAGGGGTATCGGAGGCAGTGCCGCTTTGAGAAGACCGAGGTCCTGAATAATTATTGCGGAACATCCGGCTTCATATGCATCGTTTGCCAGTTTAACGGCCTTTTCAATTTCTTTATCGTATAGAATTGTGTTAATAACCATATACACTTTTGCATTGAACCTGCGCCCGTAAGCAGCAAGCTCTGCAATATCTGATACAGTGTTGCCCGCAGCTTCTCTCGCACCAAAAGAGGGGCCGGCAATATAGAGAGAATCGGCACCGCAGTTAATAGCTGCAATGCCGATATCTTTGTTTTTGGCCGGAGCCAGAAGTTCTATTTCTCTTATTTGCACTTAAGCTGGGTTTTCACCTTGTACTCTGCAACAGCTTTATAAGTTGCATCGTTTAGCAGCTGTTTGTAGTAGCCGCATGCTTTGGCATTATTTCCTTTGCCTTCATATGCTGTCGCAAGATTGTACAATGTACTGTTTTTGTCTTTTGCGTTTGTGTCTTCGGCATAATAACTCTCAAGAGCAGAAATTGCCTCATCATATTTCTTTAGTTGAACAGCAGCAAGACCGGTTATCTTTTTGGCCTGTCCCGATTCGAAATAGCTGTTTGACTTCTTTGCAGCATCCAGCATGGCAGCCCAGTTTTTAACCTTCATAGCAGCGACTGATCTCTTAAGAAAAACTGTTGCAAGTTGTTTAGATGCATCTTCTTTCTGGCCAAGGGTTATTGCTTTTTCAAAAGCAGCTATTGCTCCTGTTTCGTTATCCAGTCGTGCCTCGGCCATACCTATTCTTAGATATGCAAGACCGTTTTCCGGATCGGCTTTAATAACTTTATTGTATTCAACAATTGACTCGGCAAATTTGCCTTCGTTCAAAAGTGAGTTGCCATCGGACATAAGTACCTGTGGAAGAAGATCGGAGGCTTCTGTTACAACATCTGCAACAGAATATGCTTTCCCTGTTTCTATTGCTTTTCTCAATTGTATTACTGCATTGTCGATATCTTTCGCCGATGCAAGTTCCTTTCCGTATCGAAGGTGTATTTGAGGAATAATTGCTTTGGCTTCGCCAAGCAGTGTTGCTCCCTCTCCGCCCAAACTCTCAAGCATTTTAAGCGCTTTGTTAAAAGATTCCAATGCAACCGGATATTTATTTTCGGTTAGTGCAGCTCCGCCGGCATTGAAGGCGTCGGTTGCGGCAGTTAGGTCCTGCCCGTAAACTGTACCCATCGAGAGGATTGACAGCGCACAAATAGCTAAAAATGTCCTGAATTGTTTCATTTGTATAAAATTTTTGTATTAATTGGCGTTTTTTGACCTTACGGTTCTTGCAAAAATAAAAAAAAGTACATTAACATCAAAATTTGGCTACTTTTGTTATAGGTAATAACAAACTCGATAAAAAAGCATGAAAAAAATCTTA
>DOSU01000139.1:0-3053 GCA_003513895.1 Rikenellaceae bacterium | reverse complement strand
GTAAAGCATGAAAAAAATCTTAATGTTAGCAACAACCCTGGCAATTTCTGTATTTGCCTCGGCACAAATGCCCCAAAAACTTCCACTTGACCCAAAAGTAAGGACGGGAGTATTAGAAAATGGTTTAACCTATTTTGTAGTTCAAAATGCCGAACCAAAAGGTCAGGCCGAATTTTACATTGCACAAAAAGTAGGATCTGTCCTGGAAGAGGACAACCAAAGAGGCCTTGCCCACTTTCTTGAGCATATGGCTTTTAATGGTTCCGCGAATTTCCCCGGAAACGGAATTATCTCATACCTCGAAAAAATAGGGGTTAAATTTGGTGTAAACTTAAATGCAGGAACCTCATTTGACCAAACAATCTATAATATTTCAAGCGTTCCCGTTAAAAGACAGGGGATAATTGACTCTTGTCTTCTTATACTTCGCGACTGGTCGAACTCCATCTCTCTTACAGATGAAGACATTGAGAAAGAGAGAGGCGTAATTCGTGAAGAGTTCCGCACAAGCAGCAGCGCAATGCTAAGAATGATTGAGAAAATGATGCCGGAAATAATTCCGGGAAGCAGATATGCATACAGGCTTCCAATTGGCACCCTCGATGTCATTAACAACTTTACTCCAAAGGAGATAAGGGACTATTACAACAAGTGGTATCGCCCGGATTTGCAGGGAATTGTTGTTGTTGGCGATATTGATCCCGCTGCTATTGAAGCACAAATCAAAACTTTATTCGGATCAATCCCTAAACCGGTTAATCCGGCAGTGAGAATGGACATTCTTGTTCCCGACACAAAAGAGGCTCTGATATCTGTTGGAACAGATCCCGAGGCAAGCACTACAAATGTTCAGGTTATGTATAAAAACAACGTACTGCCTAAAATAATGCGAGAAACATCGGCAGGGCTTGTTATGGACTATATGAATTTTATAGTTACAAACATGCTTACCGCCCGTTTTCAGGAACTTTCACAAAAGGCAGACGCTCCTTTTACATTTGCTCAGGCAAGCTACGGCAACTACTGCTTTGGTATAACCCAAACTAAAGATGCCTTTACAATTGGCGCCGGTGCCAAAGAGGGGAAATTGAACGAAACTCTCAAAACGATTATAAACGAGGCAGAAAAAGTGAGAAGATATGGTTTTACCCCTTCGGAATACGACCGTGCAAAAGCCAACTACCTTAGCCGTCTCGAGCAAATTTTCAAAGAGAAGGATAAACAGAAAAACTCGTTTTATGTAAATCAGATTGTAGATCATTTTATCAACGGAAATGCAATACCGGGAATTGAAACTGAATATGCAATGATGCAACAGATTGCTCCTGCAATTACTGTCGAAAATGTAAATGAATATGCCAAAACGCTTCCTAAAGACGAAAATCTTGCTATTGCTGTAATGATGCCTCAGAAGGAGGGTCTTAAAGTTCCATCTAAAGATGAACTGATGGCTGTGTATCAAAGTGCGCTTAAAGAGCAGGTAGAGCCTTATAAAGAGACTCTTTCAAACGAACCATTGGTTCCCGTAGCTCCAAAAGCTGGCAAAATCGTTTCTGAAGTAAAAGAGCCAATGAGCGGAGCAACTATTTGGAACTTGTCTAATGGTGCAACTGTTGTTGTAATGAAAACAGATTTCAAAGACGACCAGATTCTCTTTAGCGCTACAAGCAGGGGAGGATTTTCTCTTATTGACAAATCTGAAATCCCTGCAACTAAATTAATATCTGAGGTTGCCACTTTAGGCGGCTTTGGAAATTTCAATGCAACTGACCTTAAAAAAGTTCTTGCAGGCAAGAATGTCTCTTTAAGGACTTCAATTGGAATGAACAGCGAGGGTATCTCTGGAAGCAGTACACCAAAGGACATTGAAACCTTTATGCAACTTCTTTACCTAAACTTTACATCAATGAGGCAGGATAATGAGGCATTCCAGTCTTTTACTGCCAGGATGAAGGCACAGCTTGAAAACATGGCTGCACAGCCAATGGTTGCATTTTCGGACACACTTCAAAAGGCACTTTTTAACAACAATCCATATTCTCAAAGACTGGATCTGGAAATGTTGTCGAAAATCAATTATGAAAAAACCCTGCAACTTGCAAGAGCTCGTTTTGCAAATGCTGCCGATTTCACTTTCATATTCGTAGGCAATGTTGACCCGGCTGTATTGAAACCACTTGCAGTAACATACATTGCATCGCTTCCGGCCAACAAGTCACAGAAAGAGAGCTGGAAAAACACAGGCATGGTTCCTGTAAAAGGCGAAGTTGTTAAACACTTTAACAAAGAGATGCAAACACCTAAGGCAACCGTATATAATATAATGTCGGGTAAAATTGCCTACAATCTGGAGAACACGATTCTTGCAAGCATGACAAAACAAGTGTTCGACATGGTGTTTACCAGAACTATCCGTGAAGAAGAAGGCGGAACATATGGTGTTGGTGTGTCAATGAATGTAAGTTACTATCCCGAGGAGTACTTTTCGTTCCTGTTCGGTTTCGACACAGATGTTGCGCTTAAAGAGAGACTTCTTAACAGGGCTCGTCTTGAAATTAACAAAATAATGGCAAATGGCGTAAGTCCGGAAGACTTCTCAAAAATTATTGAGTATATGCAAAAAGCATACACTCAAAACCTTAGAGAGAACGGCTATTGGTTAGGCGCAATTAACAGCCGTTACCTCATTGGTAAAGACATGCATTCGGAATATGATGCAATTCTCAAGTCGCTTACAAAAGAGAAACTTCAGAAATTCATTAAGGAAACACTCACTCAGGGGAACCAGGTTGAGGTAATAATGAGTGGTACTGCTGCTCCTGCAAAATAGCAAACTGTGAGTCCAATCATCGAAATCGACAACATACTGGTATCGTCTGCCATTTTAACGGAAATGTTCGCTTGCGACTATGAAAAATGTCATGGAGTATGTTGTGTAATCGGTGACAGCGGTGCGCCTCTTGAAGAAAAAGAGTGCAATCTGCTTAAGGAAGAACAGGGTAAAATATCAAAACATCTCAGGCAAGAGGGGATCCGCGCCATCAGGGCGCAGG
>DOSU01000006.1:2240-9200 GCA_003513895.1 Rikenellaceae bacterium | reverse complement strand
GAGCCCTCTTCACTTTTAGCAACTACTTGGTATTCTAAGTGTTGGGTTTCTAGAAAAAGCAAGTCTGCGAAATTTTTGGGATTTGCTGACGCTGTTCGTTTATTTATATATTTGTACTGTAAAATAATCCTTTGTTTATGCGGAATATGCGTTGTCTGATGGCTGTTTCGGCCTGCCTTTTTCTCTCTCTTTTTTTTACATTAAGTTTATCGGCTCAAACTGCTGTAACCTCGTCCAAAGAAGGACTTCAGATTCTGGAAATAGATACAGCCCCGTTCGTGGATGAACCCGAAAAGCTCTACATTCATACCGACCGCGAAACATATCTTCAGGGCGACAAAATATGGCTGAAAGGCTATCTTGCAAATAGCTCATATGTCTCTAAAGCTCCGCTTAGCACATACATTTATGCCGAGCTTTACAGAGATACTCTAATCTCCCGTATAAAAATAAAAATGTCCGGCAACGGATATGCCGGAGTCATTCAATTGCCGGACAAGATGGATCCGGGCACTTATATATTAAGGGGATATACTCAAAACATGAGAAATTATTCTCCGGAATTTATGTTTACAAAGCGGATAGAAATTCTGAACCTCAGCCAATTTTTAGGAGAACCGTCAATAAGCGCCTCGCTCGGTAAACCTGCCAGCCCGAAATCTGAAAACAAAACCGTCATAGATCAAACCTCAGTCCCACAAGACATCGACATACAGTTCATGCCCGAAAGCGGAAGATACATTGCCGGCAGACCGTCAAAGGTTGCATTCAAGGCAATTGGAACAGACGGAAAAGCAGCAGACGTAAACCTGCACTTGTTTAACTCAGCCGGTTCTTTGCTGGGAGAATACATTTCCAAACACAAGGGGATGGGGCTCTTCACTCTTTTGTCGGTAGAATCAGGCGGATATTATGCTCTGGTAAGCGATGCAAAAGGATTCACAAAGCGGGTAAACCTGCCGGATGTACAACTAAGCGGAGCTGCTATTTCCGTAAACCGGATAAAAGACCGGATAACTGTTGTTGCTCAAATATCTGCAGAGATGATTGGCAACTGCAAACTAATAATTAAAAACGGATCCGAAGAATTTTACACCAAAACACTTGAAAAGGAAGAGTATCACGAAACAGCATTGTCCGGCTCAATGCCATACGGCGTAAACTCTATCCAGATTCAGACCCCGAACGGGGAGATTGTTTCGGAGCGGCTAATATTCATCAACAGGGTATTTCGTCCAGTCATAAAAATTGAGTCAAACAAGCCACTCTTTGGAAAACGCGAAGCAGTCGATCTTACTTTTTCTGTTACAGACACCCTTGGAAATCCCGTTCAGGGAGAGTTTTCCATATCTGTGACAGACAGCATACTTGCCCCTTCCATCCCAAACAGGGAGAACATTGTAAGCTATATGGAGCTATCGGGCGAACTCCGCGGACAAATTGAAGAACCCGGATTTTATTTTGAAAATCCCACAAGCGAAACCGAAAGATACCTCGATTTACTTATGATGACACAAGGCTGGAGATATCACTCAAAAAGCATCAAAAAATATAAGAGAGAGTATTTTCAGGAAATCTCCGGTTCTGTTGCCGGACTTTTTCGCAAGGAGGCAAAAAACACAACATTAATGGTATTTGCCCCTTCGATACAGCTCCAGCAGGCATTCTATCTGGAGAAAAAAAGCACATTCACGCTTGAAGGACTTTCATTTCCCGATAGCACAAAATTCCTTTTTGGCGTTGCCGGGAGGCAGGGAGGCCAGCTATATGGAATTAGCATTAAAGCCGAGGATTTCCCGCCCATTGCCTTTGCAAAAAACTACAAGATTCCCCAAATAAAGAAAAGCATAATTGAAAGCGCTGTTAAGGAACAGAGATCCATTTCTACCGGTGAAGAGATGAGAATGCTCAAAGAGATAGTTGTTGTTGCTCCTGTAAAAGAGATTTTTAAACCCAAATACAACCCCTCTCCTTTCCTTCATACCTTCCGCAAAGAAGACATACGAGAGAGAGAGCAACTTGCCGATTACGACAATATGATGCTTCAGGACTATATTATTTCTACATTTCCGGGATTGTATGCCGAGAGTGACTCTGAGGGGAACCGAAGAATTGTTACGCCTCGTGCTGTAACACTCAATGGTCCGGGAGAGCCGCATGTTTATGTAGACGGGTTGAAATGGAACAGTACTGCAATGCTGGACCAGTACGGAATGACTGTTATGGACATAGAGAATGTGGCCTACCTCAGGGGAACTTCAGGTGCTGCTTTCAATACTATAAACGGAGTAATACTTATAACCTCCAGAAAAGGAGGACAATCTTATAAGAGCGCTGCCACAAATGTTGCCAGGGTTATACCTATGGGATACCAGAAAACAGTAGAGTTTTACTCGCCTAAATACGAATCCTACAAAGAGATTACTTCTCCGGTAAAAGATCTGAGAACAACTGTTTACTGGAACCCGGGCGTGAAAACGAACACCAGTGGTGTTGCAACTGTCACCTTCTACACCGGCGACAGGGACGCGGGAATGAACATAAGAGTCGAAGGACTCACCATATGGGGAGAGGCTGTCGTTAAAAACGGAATCATAAAGAGAGGAGAGATAAGATAACCGGAGTTTAGTCCAGCTTAAGAACGGCCATAAATGCACTCTGTGGAACCTCAACATTTCCAACCTGACGCATTCTCTTTTTGCCTTTTTTCTGCTTTTCGAGGAGTTTTCTTTTTCGGGAGATATCGCCGCCGTAACATTTGGCTGTTACATCTTTTCTCACCGCTTTAACTGTTTCCCTGGCTATAATCTTTGCTCCTATTGCCGCCTGAATCGCAATATCGAATTGCTGGCGCGGGATAAGTTCCTTAAGTTTCTCGCACATCTTCCTTCCAAAATCGTAGGCGTGGTCTTTGTGAATAAGGCTCGACAAGGCATCTACTGGTTCTGCGTTAAGAAGGATATCCAGTTTAACCAAATCGGCTTCCTTATATCCTACAACATGGTAGTCGAACGAAGCATAACCGCGGGACACCGATTTTAGTTTATCGTAAAAGTCGAATACAATTTCGGCGAGAGGCATTTCGAAGTTAAGTTCAACTCTCTCGCTTGTGAGGAAGTGCTGGCTAAGTAGAACTCCTCTTTTATCAAGGCACAGTTTCATAATAACACCAAAGTATTCCGATTTTGAAATAATCTGGGCTCTGATATATGGTTCCTCGATGTAGTCTATCAATGTTGGTGCAGGAAGTCCGGAAGGGTTGTGGACATCCATGAGGTCTCCCTGTGTTGTGAATACTTTGTATGAAACGTTTGGTACGGTTGTAATCACATCCATATCAAACTCTCTGTAAAGACGCTCCTGAACAATTTCCAGGTGGAGCAACCCAAGAAAACCGCACCGGAATCCAAATCCAAGTGCAAGTGACGACTCCGGTTCAAAAACAAGAGAGGCGTCGTTGAGTTGAAGTTTTTCCAGAGATGCGCGAAGGTCTTCGTATTCATCGGCCTCAACAGGGTAAACCCCGGCAAAAACCATTGGTTTAACCTCCTCAAATCCGGCAATATGATCGGTGCAAGGCCTGTGAATATGGGTTATTGTGTCCCCTACTTTTACCTCGCTGGCAGTCTTTATGCCGGAGATAATATAGCCCACATCTCCCGTGCGTACCTCGCCGGTAGGAACAAGCTTTAAACGGAGAAGACCTACTTCATCGGCTTCATACTCTTTGCCAGTGTGGAAGAACTTAACTTTATCTCCTTTACGGAGAATTCCGTTTTCTACCTTGAAATATGCAATAATTCCCCTGAAGGAGTTAAAGACAGAGTCAAATATGAGTGCCTGAAGAGGAGCTTTTTCGTCTCCTTTAGGATGAGGAATCCTCTTGATTATTGCATCCAGAATTGCTTCAACCCCTTCACCTGTCTTACCGCTCGCAAGAAGTATATCCTCGCTTTTGCAACCGATAAGATCAATAATCTGATCTCTTACGGTATCAATCATTGCAGCCTCCATATCAATCTTGTTGAGAACCGGAATGATCTCAAGATCGTGGTTGAGCGCCAGATACAGGTTTGAAATAGTTTGAGCCTGAATGCCCTGGGTCGAGTCGACAACCAGCAAAGCTCCTTCGCAGGAGGCTATTGCCCTGGAAACTTCGTACGAAAAATCCACATGGCCCGGAGTGTCAATGAGATTGAGCGTATAACTCTCACCATTGTGCACATAATCCATTTGGATTGCATGACTTTTTATTGTGATACCCTTCTCCCTCTCAAGGTCCATTGAGTCCAGAACCTGTGTGTCCATCTCTCTGTCTGTTAGGGTGTGAGTGAACTCGAGGAGTCTGTCGGCAAGTGTGCTTTTACCGTGGTCAATGTGTGCTATTATGCAAAAGTTCCTTATCTGCTTCATCTTCTTTTTTAAACGGCTTGTGCCGGCTGCAAAGATAAAAATAATTACCAAATTCGTGAGATTGGTGTTATCTTTGTGTCAATCATATATAAATCAACACATAATGGAACAGAAACCAACTTTACGCGAGATATCTTCTCAAATTCGGAGAGATATTGTCCGTATGGTCAACATGGCAGGTTCCGGTCACCCGGGCGGATCGCTCAGCAGCACCGACTTGCTTACAGTACTCTTTTTTAGCGAACTCTATCATGAGCCAAATTCCTGGACAAAAGACGGAATAGGTAAAGATATGTTTTTCCTTTCGGCAGGGCACCTTTCGCCTGTGTATTACAGTGTCCTCGCAAGATCGGGTTATTTCCCCGTAAATGAACTTGCAACTTTCCGTAAACTCGGTTCAAGGCTCCAGGGGCACCCTTCAACAGACCATGGGTTGCCGGGAATTAGTGTTGCATCAGGCTCTCTTGGGCAGGGACTCTCTGTATCATGCGGTGCAGCAATGGCAAAAAAACTTAATGGCGAGGAAAACTTCGTTTTTGTTCTCATGGGCGACGGAGAAACCGAAGAGGGACAAATTTGGGAGGGAGCAATGTTTGCCGCTCACAAAAAACTGGACAGGCTCATTGCAATTACCGACTGGAACGGCCAGCAAATAGACGGCCCGGTGTCCAAAATAATGGATCTGGGAAATCTGGAGGCAAAGTGGAGTGCTTTTGGCTGGGAAACAACAGTTGTGGACGGACACAACATCGAGGCAATTACTTTGGCATACCACACTGCAAAGGCAAATGCAGGTAACGGAAAACCAAAAATGCTCCTTATGAAAACCGAGATGGGCCATGGTGTAGATTTTATGCAGGGCACACACCAATGGCATGGCAAGGCTCCAAACAAAGAGCAAACAGAAACTGCTCTTAAACAACTCAAAGAAACCCTTGGGGACTTTTAACAATTTACAATTTGCACTATTATGAAAGAAATATTTACGAATACCGGAAACAAAGATACCCGTTCGGGCTTTGGAGCAGGACTACTTGAAGCCGGCCGGAAAAACAAAAACATAGTTGCTCTTTGCGCCGACCTTACCGGCTCCCTAAAAATGGACGCTTTTGCTGCTGAGTTTCCCGAAAGATTTATCCAGTGTGGAATTGCAGAAGCCAATATGATAGGAACATCGGCCGGTCTTGCTGTTTCCGGCAAGATTCCTTTTGCAGGTTCATTTGCCGAATTTCTTACTGGCAGGGTTTACGACCAGGTGAGGCAGACAGTTGCATATTCAAACACTAATGTTAAAATTTGCGCATCTCATGCCGGAATTACGCTTGGCGAAGACGGGGCAACTCACCAGACAATGGAAGACATTGGCCTTATGAGAATGCTCCCTAATTTAACAGTGATTAACCCTTGCGACTATAACCAAACAAAAGCAGCGACTTTGGCAATAGCCGATTTTCAGGGACCCGTATATCTCCGTTTCGGACGCCCCTCTGTTCCTAACTTTACTTCAGTGGATCAGAAATTTGAAATTGGCAAGGCTGTTAAACTCATTGAAGGAAAAGATGTAACAATTTTTGCCACAGGACATTTGGTATGGGAGGCAATTGTTGCCGTTGAAATTCTTGAAAAGGAAGGCATATCTGCCGAGTTAATAAACATCCATACCATTAAACCATTGGACAAAAAAACAGTCTTACAATCGGCAGCACACACAAAAGCAGTTGTTACAGCAGAAGAACATCTTGTGGCGGGAGGAATGGGAGAGCTTATTGCCGGTCTTTTGGCAAGGGAACTTCCGACTCCTGTTGAGTTTGTCGCAGTTGACGATCTCTTTGGACAGAGCGGAGATCCTGCAGAATTGATGAAGGAATACGGACTCGATGCCCGGAATATTGTGAAGGCTGTCAAAAGAGCAATAGCAAGAAAATAGCAACAGAAGCAAGATGAACGATAAGGAACTCCTGGCACTATACCGAGAGAAAGGAAAAGAGCATTACGCTTTTAACCTTATCGTAAAAGCATACAGCGAAAGGCTTTACTGGCACATACGAAAACTTGTAGCCTCGCACGACGACGCAAACGATCTGTTGCAAAATGCATTTATTAAGGCCTGGGCCGCACTTCCAGAATTCAGGGAAGAGTCTCGGCTTTACACCTGGCTCTACCGTATTGCAACAAACGAATCTTTAACATTTTTAAAAAGAAATAAAATAAGGTCGTTCCTCTCTTTAACGGATTATTCAAAGCAGCTGGAAAATAAACTTGAGTCCGACACATATTTTAACGGCGACGAGTTGCAAAAAGAACTTCAGAAAGCAATCCTCAGGCTTCCCAACAAACAAAGAGCGATATTCAATTTGCGCTATTTTGAAGAGATGAAATATGAGGAGATGTCGGAAATTATGGGAACATCTGTAGGTGCTTTAAAAGCATCATATCACCACGCCTCTCAGAAAGTTCAGCAATATTTGGAATCCCTGCTTTAATCCTTTTTGGTTTTAAATAGTCAAATGTATATGAAAGAAAAAATTAACATCGACCAACCGCACA
>DOSU01000006.1:0-2156 GCA_003513895.1 Rikenellaceae bacterium | reverse complement strand
AACCGCACCTCAAAGAGAATCCATACTCGGTTCCCCCCGGATATTTCAACTCTTTGCAAAATGCTGTTTCCGAAAAAATAACTTCGCAAACAAGTAAGCTGGGCATATGGTCTGTAGTGAAACCTCAGCTTGGGCTAGTTTCTGCTTTTACTGTAATTTTTCTCATGGGCTACGTTGCGGTTAATTTGTTTTCACCCGGCGTAACAGAAAATGCCGATAAAACAATTTCGGCAGATGCAGAATATTTTGAACAAAACTTTATTGAAACATCATTCATCGATTTCTACGATTCATCTAAAGACACTCTTGAAAAAGACTCGGAAGTGGACCCCGAAGAAATAGTTGAATACCTTAATACAAATGCCGATTTGGTTTATTTGGCATCACTTGAATAATTAATTGTCATGAAAAAAATACTTTTATTTATTACAGTTCTCATTTACGCATCCGGGATTTTCGCACAGGATGGCAACCCTATGCTACAGAGAAGCAGCCACATAACACAAGATGACGGCTTTGGCATGCAGGACGGCAGCAAACCCCAGTCTCGATACGAACAGGTGCAGAGTGCTAAAATCGCATTCTTTACAAGCGAACTTGAACTTACTCCAAAAGAGGCTTCTGAGTTCTGGCCGGTATACAACAAATTCTGGAAAGAGAGAGAAGTTGCCCACAGGCGCATTCAGAATAATCTCAAAACTATTGGGAAAGCTCTTAGCGGAGAGACAAAAGTTTCCGATTCCGATCTTAAACTAATGATTGAAAACTATGTGGCAGGATATAACGACGATGGTGTAATTCAGAGAAATTACCTGGAAGAGTTTTACAAAATACTTCCTGTTACAAAGATTGCCAAGTTATACAAAGCAGAAGAAGACTTCCGTATAAGAATGATTCATCAGTTGCGAAAAGGCGGCGGACCGGGAAATCGGTAGGAGTGGAAGAACTACAAAATATTTTAGAACTTAAGATAGAGATCGCCGGTTAGCCGGCGATACTCATTTGTATACGAACCGCTTCCGCTCTCCTGAATGGTCAGTTGCTCCTCTCTGGGAAACAAATTTCCTTCGTGGCCGGTTCCTGGAGCTGCTTTAAAAAACTCCATCAAAACCCTTTTCTCTTTTCCTGCAGATACTGTCCTAACCTTGCAAATCCGCGATGGGACAAGATTATTTTCCACTGCCATGGCAATAAAGTCGTCGGCAACCTCAGAGGGCAAAACGGCAGCAAACCGGCCGGCCTCATTAAGAATGTTATGCGCAGCAGAAATAAGCGTGTGATACGGAAGTGAATCGCTGTGTCTGGCGGAGGAGCGTCTTGCGCACGGAGCCTTTAAAGAATTCCTGAAATAAGGCGGGTTTGTAACTATCAGGTCAAATTTGCCTTCTGCCGTTTTTTCGGAAGCCATCTCTTGAAGCGATATATGCTTTGCCTCAATATTGGGAGCCCATGGAGTAGACAAAAAATTGGTTCCGGCCTCATTTGCCGACGGGGCATCTGAATCAATTGCAAGAACATGAAAGTGAGGGGCAATCTCTTGAAGCCTTTGTGCAATAATGAGAGCAATAACACCGGTTCCGGTGCCAATGTCCAAAATTTCCAGCCTGTCACCTGATGTGGGTTGAGAAGGTAACGACAGCCATGCGCCAAGAAGCACACCATCGGTGTTTACCTTCATGGCCGAACGGCCTTGCAATACAGTGAATTGCTTAAAGCAGAAACTCTCCATCTTTCATCTCAAGACATCTGTCGCTCATTGAGGCGAGGTCTCTGTCGTGTGTTACAATAATTATGGTCTGACCATATTTTTCCCTCAGGTCGAAAAAGAGTTTATGAATCTCCTTTTTTGTGTTTGTGTCGAGGTTGCCCGATGGTTCGTCGGCAAGAAGAACTGAAGGCCTGTTTATAAGAGCCCTTGCAATGGCAACTCTTTGCTGCTCTCCTCCGCTCAGTTCCCCTGGTTTATGAGTAAGCCGGTCGCCCAGGCCGAGAAAAGTAAGCAATTCTTTTGCTCTTCCGTTTGCAGCTCGCATCCTCTCCTTTGCGATGAGAGCAGGAATAGCCACATTTTCAAGTGCAGTAAATTCGGGAAGTAAGTGGTGAAACTGAAAAACAAATCCTATTTTTTTATTTCTGAAATCGGCAAGAGCATTGGC
>DOSU01000045.1 GCA_003513895.1 Rikenellaceae bacterium | reverse complement strand
GGTAAGGACAGCAATTATGATGCTTCCGGAACATTTGAGGCGACAGAGATAATTGTATCATCGGAGGCTAACGGAAAAATCTTGTCTTTTGGAGTCGAAGAGGGACAATTGCTCGATTCAGGTGAAGTGGTCGGGTACATAGACTCGACGCAGTTATACCTCAAAAAGAGGCAGATGCTTACAACCATGAAGGGGGTTGAGGTACGCCGTCCTGAGGTCAAAAAGCAGATAGCGGCAATCGAGCAGCAAATCGCCACTCAAATAAGCGAGAAGGCAAGAGTTGAAAGACTTGTGAAAGCACAGGCTGCGAACCAGAAACAACTGGACGATATAAATTCATCCATATCTGTGTTGCAAAAGCAACTTGATGCCCAAAAGTCCACACTTGCGGCAACTAACAGCGGATTAAGCGAAGATGCATCTGCCTTAATGATTCAGGTGGAGCAGATAAACGATATGCTGCGGAAATGTAAAATTTCTGCGCCTATTAAAGGAACCGTTCTTGTAAAATATGCCGAAACAGGAGAGCTCGCAGGCAGCGGGAAACCTCTCTTCAAGATCGCAGATATGGAAAACATGATTCTTAGAGCCTATATAACTTCCGACTTAATTACAAGAGTAATGCTAAACCAGACAGTTAAGGTATATGCCGATTTCGGCGAAGATGATATGCATGAATATGTAGGAACAATTGTGTGGATTTCGGACAAAGCAGAATTTACTCCCAAGACAATTCAAACGAAGAGCGAGCGAGCAAGCCTGGTTTATGCGGTAAAGATTGCCGTTAAGAACGATGGTTTTATGAAGATAGGAATGTACGGCGAAATAAAAATCTGAGTTTATGACTTTATCAGGCGATAGTTCCAGGTCGGTGGTTTGCAAAGAGATTTGCAAGAGTTACGGAAGTGTCCCGGCGCTAAAAGACATTAGTTTCGATGTAGAACAGGGAGAGATTTTCGGTGTAATTGGACCGGATGGCGCAGGCAAAAGCACCCTTTTCCGGATACTCACCACTCTGCTTCTTGCCGATAGCGGAACTGCCACAGTTGAGGGGCTCGATGTTGTTAAAGATTACAAAGCAATACGAAAAATTGTGGGATATATGCCCGGGAGATTCTCTCTCTATCAGGACCTTACTGTCGAGGAGAACCTTAAAATATTCGCTACTCTTTTTCATACAACAATAGAAGAGAACTACTATCTCATAAAGGATATTTACAGCCAGATTGAGCCATTTAAAACCCGCCGTGCCGGAGCACTGTCGGGCGGGATGAAACAAAAACTTGCTTTAAGTTGCGCTCTCATTCATAAACCTTCCATTCTTTTTCTTGATGAACCCACAACCGGTATCGATCCGGTATCCCGCAAGGAACTCTGGGAAATGCTGCTGAAACTGAAATCGCAGGGAATCTCCATATTTGTCTCTACACCATATATGGACGAGGCTGCTCTCTGCAACAGAATTGCCCTTATCCGGAACGGAGAATTTATGAAAATAGACACTCCCAAAGGAATTATTTCAGGTTTTCGGAAAGAGCTGTGGGCAGTGAGGGGAAGCAATATGAGCGCACTAATCGGACATTTGAGGGAGATTGAGGGTGTCGAAACGAGTTTTGCATTTGGCGACACACACCACATTACTGTTAACAAAGCAACTTTAACGCAGGAGACTCTTAAGGCGAGGCTTGCGGAGAAGGGGCATAATGATTTATTTATTAAAAAAATTGAGGCAGGAATCGAAGACTGCTTTATGGAACTTGCCGAAAGATAGAATATGAAAGTAATTACTGTAGAGAATCTCACAAAGAAGTTCGGACACTTCACTGCTGTGGACAACATCTCTTTTGATGTGGACAAAGGGGAGATCTTCGGCTTTCTTGGGGCAAACGGGGCAGGAAAGACAACTGCTATGCGGATGTTGTGCGGGCTGTTAAAACCAACTTCAGGCAAGGGAGTGGTCGCAGGATACAATATCCCGGGCGATGAGGAAAAGGTAAAGGCATCTATCGGGTACATGAGCCAGAAGTTTGCCTTGTACGAAGACCTTAAGGTGTGGGAAAATATCCGTCTTTACGGAGGAATTTACGGAGTTCCGGAAAAAGAGATAGGCCAAAAAACAGAAGAGCTTCTAAAAGAGCTTGGTTTTGAAAACGAAAAGGAGACTCTGGTAAAATCGCTCCCTTTGGGTTGGAAGCAGAAGCTTGCATTTTCGGTTTCAATATTCCACGAGCCGAAGGTTGTATTTCTCGACGAACCAACCGGAGGTGTTGACCCCGCTACAAGAAGGCAGTTCTGGGAGATGATATACAAAGCATCCGACAGAGGCATCACTGTATTTGTGACAACTCACTATATGGATGAAGCGGAGTACTGTAACAGGGTTTCCATAATGGTAGACGGACGGATAGATGCGCTGGGCTCTCCTGCTAACCTCAAGAGAGAGTTTGGAGCCTCAAACATGGACGAAGTATTCAGGAAGCTTGCACGAAAATCTAAAACCACCGGATCATGAGACAGTTTCTTGTATTTGTACAAAAGGAGTTTTACCACAT
>DOSU01000022.1:9983-12886 GCA_003513895.1 Rikenellaceae bacterium | reverse complement strand
TTGAGCATCACAATGTTTTGCATCAAATTCCTCTCACCCATCGCCATCGCCCTCGTATTGCTCAACAGCACCGGACTTATAAAGTTTTTCTAGGCCACGCAGCACATTTTTTCCCAGGGGGAAAATACGTCAAAAAATTTCCTTAGGTGAGATTGTATATAATTGTCTGATATTAGGCTACATAAACTGATGTTTCATTTGTAAAATTTGCAATAAAATACTATCTTAGTACCATATATTTCTTAAGAAACATCATGAAATCTGCCGAAATTAAAGCACTATTCGAGAAGTTTGAACAAGTATCAACAGAATACGAAGATATTGAGTGTTGGAGTGCTCGTGAATTACAGGATTTGTTGGGTTATTCAAAGTGGGAAAATTTTTCTAAAGTAATAGACAGAGCAAAGGATGCTTGCACAAATGCTGGGCAGCAAATTGCCGATCACTTTCCTGATGTCAGGAAGGTGATAGAAGCGGGTAAAGGTGCTCACCATGAAATAGATGATATTATTCTAACTCGCTATGCCTGCTATTTAATTGCGCAAAATGGTGATACCCGCAAGGAGCAAATTGCGTTTGCCCAGACCTATTTTGCAATACAAACACGTAGGGCTGAGATTATTGAACTGCGTTATTTGGAAACTGAAAGAGTAAAAGCACGTGTAAAATTGCAGGAGACCGAAAAAAAGGCTTTCAGGTGTTTTATATGAGCGTGGTGTTAACGACAAGGGTTTTGCAATAATTAGATCAAAAGGAGACCAGGCGTTATTTCGTTTGAATACTGCTCAATTAAAACATCGTATGGAGATACCGGAAAATCGCCCTTTAGCAGATTTTCTTCCTACAATAAGCATTAAAGCAAAGGACTTTGCTTCTGAAATGACGAGCGTAAATGTTCAATCAAAAGATTTGAAAGGAGTAAATTTAATAGAAAAAGAACATATTGAAAACAATCTTGCTGTAAGAAAAATGATGATAGACAGAGGTATTGTTCCAGAAAATTTACCCGCAGCTGAAGATGTAAAAAAAGTAGAGCGGCGGCTAAAAAAAGAAGAAAAGAATGCATTAAAGAACAAATAATATAATGCACCATCACACATTAAAGGGGCCTCTTGATTGCACAACACATGTTTTCATCACGCATGTTTTCCCCAGGGCAAATTTGTTATATATCTGATTATCAAAACATTACTATTAAGCCGCGAAAACCGTTATATATTTGTTTATGAGCCTTTTAGCAAAATTCCCCTGGGGAAAATGCGTGTACCTGTCAGATCAAACGCGGTGTACCGTGCTTTTCTCGATACACTCAATCAACTTCTTGGCTTCTTTCCCTGTGTAGCAAATTTGTTCTGTTGTCTCTTCAAACTTGTGGGGAATAAAACGGAAAAGCTGAACGGCAATAAACTCCCTGTCTGCAGTTATAATTGTCTCCATTTTACCGCCGCCGTTTTCTATTATGGGTATTATTGCTGAATCTTCGGCAAAACCACCCTTGATAATATCCTCTACCTTGGAAATTAGCTCTTTATCAAAGTAGTAAGTTCCTCTTTTAATTTTACTGCCGGTAGGTTTGTAGATTTCCTGTTTGCCCTTAATAGCGAAAATTATAATCCCTGTTAATAATAATAGTATCCCTATAGTGTTCTGGGAAAAAATTATAGCAATTGCGGCTGCGGACATAAGTGAAATTGTTAATGCCAGTACTCCGGCATTCATTTTTTTGATTATCTCAATTTGATTTGTGTTCATGATAATAGTTTTTGATTATAATAAAAATGGAAAATACATCCAGTCCTTTTGCTCGGCAAATGGCTGAATGTGAAAATTATATAATCGAAAAACTAAATGATTATCTCCCTGAGAGTAAAGACAAAATATCTTTTGTTGGGAGAAAAGTTAAAGCCTGGTAATTCAAAAACATTTTGAGGAGCCGATTTGAAATCCATCGCAAGAAGTCTCTCCCTGATAATAGAATAGCCTCGGATTTTTGCAAGCAGGTTTATTGAAGCTGATCCGCCAACTGCCCTTGCCTGCTGCACAAAATTAACACCGGCGTTTTGAGCTTGTTGAGACAGAGCAGGCATTTGCGAACTCACAGAAATGGTGTACTCACAATTTTCCTGGGCACTCGCTTCGTTCGCCGTTTTTACAGATCTATCCAGCCTCTGAGGTACCAAAAACACAACCAGTAGCGAGCAAAGCACCGCTGCCGCCAATTTTCCCCAGGGGAAATTTGTTATGTGTCTTATATTCAGCATTTTAATTGTTTTCTTCAAAATCTATAATTGCCTGGTTATTTGCTTTTTAACAAATTTCCCCTGGGGAAAACTGGGCAACTGCCGCCGAAGGCGTAGACCTGCGACAGAGGAGCACCTAACATACCCCCTGTTTGGCGGCGACGGGTAGTCAACCTATTTCGGAACAGGTCGCGGCGCAGCCGCACCATAACTATTGCTCAATAAAAAAAATTAATTACCTTTGGCGTCCAGTTTTACCGATAGTTAATGCCCGGATGGCGGAATTGGTANNAGAAGCAAAATTAACGCCCCGGATGCAATTCCCGAATACAAAGCACCTTTAGTGAATGATTCCGGCTTGTATTTGAATTCAACTTTGTGTGTGCCGGCAGGAACCTTAAGTGCCCGCAGAATAAAGTTGGCGTTGATAATCTCGGCTGGCTGGCCGTCGATATATGCAGTCCATCCTTTAGGATAATAAACCTCGCTGAATACTGCCAGTTTATCTGCCGAAGCAGTGTACTCGTATGTGAGTTCGTTTGGAGAGTATTGGGTTAGTTTTATTATGTCCGATGGTGGTGAAACAGGCGCTGTTGTATCAGCTGCGGAAATTAAAGGTTCCGCGATACCTGCAACCGCTGCCTCAAACTCTTTTGAAACAAC
>DOSU01000022.1:6979-9854 GCA_003513895.1 Rikenellaceae bacterium | reverse complement strand
CGGCAATTTCCTCTGTAACATTGCCGGCGACCCGGACTTCATTCACAAACCAGCAATTTCCAAGAGCATTGTAGTTTATTAACGGAGGGTTTTCCGGTCCAAGGACGACATAACGGGTGTTGAGCATATTTAATACAGGGTAGATTCCCATTTTTGACTGTGCCTCTTCCATTGTTTTGCTGCCGGAAATATCCTTGCCAATCTGCTGCATTTCCGGAATTATGAAGTTGTCAATTACATCCTGATACCTCTGAAGTTTTGCGGGACTGTAGCCTCCGATTGTTTTATGATGGTAACTTACATGAGCATCATTGAATGTGCTTATACTCAGGTCGAGAACCCTGTAGTTGGGATCTTTGTCCTGAAGAATTATTTCGTCCACAGGTCTCTTTGAATATTGCTGCTCAAACTCGCGGTTCTTCATAAAATGCGAGTCGTTGAGGTACCTTTTGTCTACGCTCCACAGGTCTGCAATTATGAGTATTCCCAGGATTGCAAACATATATTCCTTCCTGAGTTTGCCGTTGATTGTGTACCAAAGCGCACCTGCTGCAACAAGTATAAACAGGAGGGAACGGAAGGCATCGGCAGAAAGCAGAGACTGCCTGTCCAAAGCAAGAGCACCTCTGATTTGTTCGGGCAACTGAGCATCTGCCTGTCCCGAAAATGATCCTGCCAGTGAAGGTATGAGTGCCATAATAAGGGAGAATCCTGCAGTAATTGCAACAGAAAGAATCAATCCTTTGTTCACTCTCTTCTGGTCGAACTCGCCTTTAAGGAGTTTATCCACTGTCAAAATAGCGAGCAGAGGAACGGTTATCTGGAGAATCACCAGAACCATGGACACTGTCCGGAACTTGTTGTATAGCGGAATATAGTTGAAGAAGAACTCCGTTACAGGCAAAAGATTTGAGCCCCACGATAGCAATAGCGCAAGCAAACTTACAGATGCTATCCACCATTTTGTCGCACCCCGCAGGAGTATTAGGCCAAGTACAAAAAGAAATATTGAAATCGCTCCCAGATACATTGGCCCTGCGGTATATGGCTGCGGACCCCAGTATAAAGGCAGTTGTTTAACAATCTGGTCGGCTCCCTGGAAACTGGATTTAAGTACTTTGTAGGTTTCCGATTTTTTCGAAAGTTCCCCGGCCGACGAGCCTCCGTTATAATTGGGAATCAACAGGTTTGGTGTTTCTCCAGGACTATAGGACCATTGTGTTGCATAGGCAACATCCAGCCCTTTTTGCTCAGTCCCTTTTTCTTTGGCCAGTTCCGATCCGCCCCTCATAGTATATTTTGAATACTCGTAAGTAGGCCAGAGGTGGTTTATGTTTGTGGCAATTCCTAATAACCCTGCAATCAAAAGATATATAGAGGTTTTAAGAAACTTAAGGAAGTATTTGTTTTTAATCGATACGACAAGAAGGGCAAGGCCGTAGCCGATAATTATAATTGCAAGATAATATGTAATTTGAGGGTGGTTTGCTTTAATCTGGAAGCTGAGCGCAAATGCGAAGAGCAACGCCCCATGCAGAGCCTTTTTCCTGTAGGCGTAAACAACTGCAGCCAGTACCCACGGCATAAAGGCAATTGCCACCATTTTTGAGTTGTGGCCCACCTGAATAAGCTGCATGTTGTATGAGCAAAAGGTGATAGCAATTGCTCCTGCCATAGAGAGCCATACATTTACCCCAAAGGCAAGAAAAAGCAAAAAAGAGCCAATCAGGCTTATGAGCAGATAACTTGGCGGGCGCTGTCCGACAAAGAGAGCCTTGTACAAATAGTCGGTGAAGTCTCCGTCGTAAACAACAGAGATTGTTGTTGCAGGCATCCCGGAGAACATTGAGTTTGTCCACAGGGCCGGGTCCTTATCCGGATTTGCTTCATTGTATGTAATGATCTCGTTTGCCATTCCCCTCCAAGAGGCGATATCACTTTGGTTTACCACCTTGCCGGAGAACACCTGGGGGGTAAACATATATGCAATTACTATAAAAGACAGTATTGCAATAATATATGGCAGAAATTTTTTCATCATAATATCATTATTTTCTCTCATATCATTTTTTTCTCTGTTATTTCGTCAAGAACTGCGGCCATTGCGCAAGTTAGTTCCCTGCGCGAATATTTTTCAATTTTTCCGGAAACGGGAGGAATCCCTTTTCCTTTGTACTCTTCGTACCGGCTGTCGATCCATTTGGCAACAGCGGCTTTGTTGTTGTAGTCAAACATCTCCCCGGCCCCGCACTCAGAAAGCGCAATATCCATGTCTCCCCCTTTGGGGCCAAAGCCCAGAATAGGCCTGCGGGCGGCAAGGTATTCAAAAAACTTGCCTGTTAAAATTCCTTTTGATTCGGGCTCCATTCCTCCCGAGAGCAGAAGTATTTGAGCACTTCTCTGCCATTTGATTACTTCTGTATGGGGCAGATAATTCAATTGTTCGAGGTTTTTGCCTAGTCCGTTGCGTTCGATGTCTTCAAGAATGGCACTGTCTGTATGTCCAATGAGCCGGATTTTGAGGTCTTTTGCAAAAACTTTGTTGTTATTTACTCTCTCTGCCAGCACATTCCATAGTTCTGCCGGATTTTGTGTTCTTACGAAAAGTCCGGTGTATGTTATTGTAAAATTCTCGTCAAGAGGTACTGTTTCACTAAGAAAATCGGCATTGTCAAACCCGTTTGTTATGATATGAACACCGCTTCCCCTTATCTCCTGCAGCTCCCTTCCAATTGTCTCCGTAACGGTTACGATGGCATCTGCGCTTTTCACAACACTCTTTTCGAGTATTTTATGAATCGCAACAACAGGGGCGGAATACCCCATGTATTTGAATGTGTACATCTTTGTCCATGGGTCGCGGAAATCCGCGACC
>DOSU01000022.1:6293-6893 GCA_003513895.1 Rikenellaceae bacterium | reverse complement strand
CATGGGATTCCTGTCGCTTTAGACACTCTTTTTGCAATAAGATGCATCGAGTGCGGAGGTCCTGTACTCACAATTGCCTCTACAGGATTTTCTTTCAGATACTTTTTAAGAAATCTTGCAGATGGACCTATCCATAAACATTTTGGATCCGGGATAAACAAATTACTTCGTATAAAAAGCGAGAGACTCTCCTTTAAAGGAACTGCCTTTGCTCCGGAACCGCCTGTGTTTATAAACCCTGGCTTAAGCGTTTTGCCCCTCTTTCCCGTTAGAATTTTATAAATCGAATACGGTTCAAGAATGTCTCTTTTTACAACCTCAACTCCCTGCGGAATCTCCGCTTCCAGAGTTTTGTCAATTGCCATAAATTCCGGATCTTCAGGGGTGTATACAACCGGCTCATAGCCAAATTCCCTGAGGTACTTGACAAACTTGAGCCATCTCTGAACTCCGGATCCTCCCGAAGGCGGCCAGTAGTAGGTTATTATGAGAACCCTTTTCATTTAACAATAAAAATGTTGTAAAGCGCCCTGATAGTTTCCGTCTGAATTGTAACGAAACCATCTTTGTAAAGCGGCTGGCACCCGTTTGTCATCATAA
>DOSU01000022.1:5864-6214 GCA_003513895.1 Rikenellaceae bacterium | reverse complement strand
TTTGTCATCATAACAATTCCAAAACCTTTTTTAGGTTCGAAAAACATTGCACTGTAAAGACCGTATGCCGATCCTGTATGTCCGATCATGATTTCACCCGGGATGAGTTTGGACGACTGCCTGAGAGCCATTCCGTAAGTTTCGCCCGGAGAGGTTTCTATCACAGGCGTCTGCATAAGTTTTGAGCTTTTTTTGGAGATTATTCTTTTTCCCGATACAGGATCCTTCCCGTAATTCATATGCATCATCATATATCTTGCAAGGTCGTTTGCAGAAATCTTCATACCCCCTGTTGGAGAGAAAAGAGGTGTGCTTAATCCTGTTTTATAACCGGAGGCTATTTCGTTTTT
>DOSU01000022.1:4364-5772 GCA_003513895.1 Rikenellaceae bacterium | reverse complement strand
CTGCTCACATAGGCACTTGGCTGCGCGCGAAAAACAGTTGGAGAGCCTTTTGTGGTGTCCTTTGGTTCGAAGTTGTACAGAGTCACAAACTTTTTGGCATCCAGAGAATCCACATTGAATCCGGCATTCAGGCCAATAGGCTTAAGAACTATTCTCCTTACGAAGTTGTCGAATCTTTCGCCCGAAAGTTTTTCGACGATTGCTCCTAAAGTGTTAAATCCAAGGTTGCAATATTCATATGATGTTCCGGGAGCGTAATTGTTATAGCACTTTGAATAGTTAGTATTTATACCCGGATTTAATACGTCAAGCTGGAAATAGCCCTGTGAATCATTGAGGCTTGAGGTGTGGGACAAAAGCATCTTAACAGTAATTACAATTCCCGGGAACTTTGGATTTCTCACTTGAAAACCAACCAGATTGCTCACGTCCATGTCCATATCGATCTTGTCCAAGTCCCTCAGATACATAAGCGATGTTGTTGTAAAAGACTTGGAAATTGAAGCAATACGGAAGAGATCGTCGTTTGCAATATTTTCTCCGCTTTCAATATTCTTTTTCCCAAAAGAGTGGTTGTAAATTATCTTCCCTTTATTGACCACTGCAACGGAGAGGCCAACTGCACGAGTTTTTTCCATTATTGCAGCAATCTCCTTTTCCGCTCTCTCCTCTTTTGTTTGTTGGCTCCAGGCCGGCAAAGTAATAATAAAAGCAAAAAGCAGCGCGACAAAATGACTTGGTTTCAGGTAATTTTTCATAGTGGCTTTAATTTAAGGGGATATTACGCAAAGATAGAGAATTAAACAAAATATGTCTATTTTTGTAAGAATGAAGGGCGACAAAATCATAGTAGAAACACCGCTTATGAAGCAATTTCTTGCGATCAAGGCGAAATATCCCGATGCAATATTGCTTTTTAGGGTGGGAGACTTCTATGAAACCTTCGGAGAGGATGCTATTCTTGCTTCAAAAGTGCTGGGTATCGTGCTCACCCGCAGAGCCAACGGCTCGGGACAGTTCATTGAACTGGCAGGCTTTCCGCATCACTCCATAGACACCTACCTTCCAAAACTTGTGAGGGCTGGCTACAAGGTCGCAATTTGCGATCAACTGGAAGATCCCAAACTAACTAAAAAGATTGTTAAGCGAGGCATCACGGAACTTGTTACTCCCGGAGTTGCATACAACGAACAACTCCTCAGCCACAAGGAAAACAACTACTTAGCTGCAGTTCATTTCGACAGGGACATGGCCGGTGTAGCTTTCCTCGATATTTCAACAGGCACTTTTCGAGTTGCGTCGGGAACACTTAGCTATATTGAACTTCTCTTTGCAAGCTTTTCTCCAAAAGAGGTGCTTGTACAAAAGAGCTATCAGCGTGGGTTTGAAGAGCGATTCGGAAAAGACG
>DOSU01000022.1:3524-4265 GCA_003513895.1 Rikenellaceae bacterium | reverse complement strand
TTACATTTCCGCAATGGATGAGTGGGCTTTTGTTTTTGACTCTGCCCGCGAAAAGCTTATTAACCATTTTGATGTTGCGTCCTTAAAAGGGTTTGGTATAGAAAATATGCCCCTTGCTGTAACTGCAGCCGGTGCAATACTCTCCTATCTCGAACTCACCAGGCACGACTCACTTGGGCACCTCTGCTCGATTTCCAGAATTGATGAGGAGGAGTATGTTTGGATAGACAAATTTACATTCCGTAATCTTGAAGTCTTTGGCAGCTATGCCGATGAGGGCGCTTCTCTTATAAAAGTTATTGACAAAACATCTTCGCCAATGGGCGGTAGGCTGCTTCGCAACTGGATTGCGATGCCGGTGAAAAGTATAGAGGAACTTAATGTCCGCCACAATATTGTAGAGGTTCTGCTTAAGGACAACGAAAGGCGTGAGGAGCTGAGGGGGTGCCTTGAGGACCTGGGCGACCTGGAGAGGATTATATCAAAAGCCGCGGCCGGGAAAATCTCTCCAAGGGAAGTTGTTCAGCTCAAAAAAGGGCTGCAGCAAATTCCTCCCATAAAAGAGATTTGTTCGGGTGTAGCTGGCACCGGCACAAACGGAGAAGCTACCGATCTTGCGGAATTAATCTTAAAATTAGACAATTGCTCGCCTCTTGTTGAACAACTCATCAGGGAAATTTTACCGGATCCTGCCGGCCAGATTGGAAAGGGAGATATTATTTGTCCCGGCATAAGTGAAGA
>DOSU01000022.1:3212-3427 GCA_003513895.1 Rikenellaceae bacterium | reverse complement strand
GAACTGAGAAAGATTGCCCGCCACGGGAAGGAGTTCCTTCGCGAGATGGAGGAGAGGGAGACAGAGAGAACCGGAATTTCCTCTTTAAAAATTAGCTACAACAACGTTTTTGGATATTATCTGGAAGTAAGAAATACTCATAAGGACAAAGTTCCTGCTGAGTGGATACGTAAACAAACGCTGGTAAATGCAGAGAGATACATTACTCAGGAGCT
>DOSU01000022.1:2857-3120 GCA_003513895.1 Rikenellaceae bacterium | reverse complement strand
AAGGAGTATGAAGAAAAGATTCTGGGTGCCGAAGAAAAAATAATTGCCATCGAGCAGCTTTTGTTTTCTAACATTGTGACTGCCATACAAAATAACACATCTGTTATACAATTTAATTCTTCAATTCTTGCAAAATTGGACCTTCTTTGCAGTTTTGCGCAACTTGCAAAATCAAATCGCTATAACAGGCCGAATATCAATGAAAGTAACATAATTGTAATCAAGGAAGGGCGGCATCCTGTCATTGAAACACTTATGCCTCC
>DOSU01000022.1:1629-2772 GCA_003513895.1 Rikenellaceae bacterium | reverse complement strand
GGCGAAGAATATATTGCAAACGATCTTTTCTTAGATTCAGATAGCCAGCAGATTATAATTTTAACAGGTCCTAACATGTCTGGTAAGAGTGCTTTACTTCGCCAGACAGCTCTTATTGTCATTCTTGCGCAAGTCGGCAGCTTTGTTCCGGCAGCATCTGCACAAATAGGAATTGTAGACAAGGTGTTTACCCGGGTGGGTGCCTCGGACAATATCTCCCGCGGGGAGTCCACTTTTATGGTAGAAATGCTTGAGACCGCAACAATTTTGCACAACCTTTCCCAAAGGTCGCTTATTCTTCTGGACGAAATAGGCAGGGGAACAAGCACATACGACGGAATGTCAATTGCCTGGGCTATTGTCGAATACATCCATGAGCACCCGGAATTCCGGGCAAAAACTCTTTTTGCAACACACTACCACGAACTCAATGACCTTGAAGATCACTTCCCAAGAGTGAAAAATTTTCACATCTCCGTTAAGGAAGTCGACAAAAGAGTTATATTTTTGCGTAAACTTTCTCCAGGTGGAGTTGCTCACAGCTTTGGAATTCATGTTGCCAGAATGGCCGGGATGCCCCATGAGGTTGTTAGAAGGGCCGAGAGAGTTTTGAAGCAACTTGAGTCGAAGGACAAGGACAGTTCGAAAAAAAGAAGGGTTACGCTCAATGAGGAACCTGTCCAACTTTCATTCTTTCAACTGGACGATCCTCTGCTCGCAAGCATCAGAGACGAGCTTAAGGGTTTGGATATTAACACAATGTCGCCGCTTGATGCATTTGATAAGCTTAGAAGTCTAAAGAAAAAAACAGGTCTATAAAAGAGGGGTTATGATAAAGACGTACAGAAAAATAACAATGATAATCAAGCTGGTATTGGAAAGTATCAGATTTGCATTTGGCTCCTTGAAAGGAGATAAGTTCCGCACATTTCTCTCCCTCTTTGGTGTGAGCATCGGTATTTTTTCTATTGTCACCGTATTTACGGCAGTAGGCGCTCTGCAAAAAAATGTTGAATCCGGGCTTAACAGTTTCGGAGGAAACACCGTGTATGTGCAGCAGTTTCCTTTTGCTCCGCCGGAAGGCGAAGAGTACAAATGGTGGGAATACATGAACAGGCCCAGACCAAAATACGAGGAGTATCT
>DOSU01000022.1:1332-1535 GCA_003513895.1 Rikenellaceae bacterium | reverse complement strand
TTCCTGAAGTCTCAATCCAGAACCATTGTGGCAACTTCTTTTGTAGTGTTCACAAATAAAACGGTAAAGTACAAACGAGCCTCTTTCGGGGGTGGTTTTGTTACTGCCGCAACCTATGAGTGGGGAGAGATTGCAAATACCGAAATTGAAAAGGGGCGATACTTTTCGCAATTCGAGGCACAGTCTTCCACTCCTGTTGTTAT
>DOSU01000022.1:242-1226 GCA_003513895.1 Rikenellaceae bacterium | reverse complement strand
TCACTGTTTGGAACAGAGGATCCTCTCAACAAGATCATAAAGATTGGAACAGGCAATGCCAGAGTAATAGGGGTACAGAAAAAAGCAGGAGAAAGTATAGTGAACATTTTCGATACCGACAACTCCATTCTAATTTCATACACTTTTGCCTCTACAATTATGAACGTAAAGCGAACAGAGAGCATGATTTGTATCAAACCGCTTGACGGAGTAGACAGAGAGGAGTTCATTCAGGAGATGAGGCAGCTGCTGCGCTCTGCCCGCAGGCTAAAACCAAAGCAGGTAGACAACTTTGCCCTCAATGAAATGACTTTTCTTCTAAACCAGACTAAGGCAATTTTTGGCGGGATAAATCTTGCCGGTTGGATAATCGGAGGTTTTTCAATACTCATCGGTGGCTTTGGGATTGCCAACATTATGTTTGTTTCCGTTAAGGAGCGAACAAACTTGATTGGAATTCAAAAGGCTTTAGGTGCCAAAAAATACATAATACTCACTCAGTTTCTTGCAGAGGCTGCTGCCCTTGCAATTGCAGGTGGGATAATTGGTATTCTCATGGTCTATGGCGTCGTACTGGCTCTGCAGGGAAACGAATCCTTCCCTATGGAACTTACTGCATACAATGTTTTCCGCGGACTGTTTATCTCTTCGGTTATTGGAATCGTTGCGGGTCTTTTACCTGCATATACAGCAGCCAACCTTAACCCGGTTGAGGCGATAAACTCTAAGTAGCAATCACTTATTATAGATTAATCTGGTGAGTTCAATAAACTCTTCAACTGAGAGTTGTTCGGGCCTTTGGCCAAACAGGTAACTGTCCGGAGCCGGACGACCTTCCAGCAATTGTTTTATTGAATTTCTGATTGCTTTTCTCCTTTGATTGAACGAGGTTTTGATTACAGCCTTAAAAAGCGATTCGTCGCATCCCAGTTCTGTACGGCTGTTTCTCCTTAGCCTTATTACTGCCGACTTTACTTTTGGAGG
>DOSU01000022.1:0-146 GCA_003513895.1 Rikenellaceae bacterium | reverse complement strand
GGATTGAAACTGTTTTCGTCTACCGTAAAGAGATATTCTATATCGTACCATGCCTGAAGCAAGGCCGAAAGAATTCCGTATGCCTTTTTGCCGGGAGGGGAAGCCAGCCGCTCGGCCACCTCTTTTTGTATCATGCAAATTACCTG
>DOSU01000129.1 GCA_003513895.1 Rikenellaceae bacterium | reverse complement strand
GAATGCTCTTGAGGCTAAGGAATACGGGATGATAGACGAGATTCTCACTAAAGCAAACAAGAAATAGGATGCCCGCTAAAATTAACGAATTCTGCTCTTTTTGCGGAAGAGGCAAGGGAGAGGTAGATGTGCTCATCGCAGGCGACATTGCATCAATTTGCAATGAGTGTGCGCAGCAGGCACTTGACTACTCCAAGGAGGCTCTCAAAGTTAAAAAGGGAAAAGGAGCAAAGGCAAAATCAGCTTCCAAGCTGCTTAAACCTAAAGAGATCACCGAGTTTTTAGACCAGTATGTTATAGGACAGGACGAAGCCAAAAGATATCTGGCAGTTGCTGTTTACAACCACTACAAAAGAATCAACAGTCATATCGACGACGATCTTGATCTAGAAAAATCAAACATTCTTCTGGTTGGTCAAACCGGTACCGGAAAGACACTTCTTGCCAGGTCAATTGCAAAAATGCTTGATGTTCCATTCACAATAGTTGATGCAACGGTTCTCACCGAAGCAGGCTATGTAGGAGAGGATGTTGAGAGTATTCTCACAAGATTGCTTCAGGAGGCCGATTACGATGTCGAAAGAGCTCAGCGTGGAATTGTTTTCATTGATGAGATAGACAAGATTGCCAGAAAAAGCGACAATCCGTCAATTACCAGAGATGTTTCAGGAGAGGGTGTTCAGCAGGCAATGCTTAAACTTCTTGAAGGAAGTGTTGTAAACGTACCGCCTCAGGGTGGCCGCAAGCACCCCGAACAGAGAATGATTGCTGTTGACACAAAAAATATCCTGTTTATTTGCGGAGGAGCATTTGAAGGCATCGACCGGAAAATTTCGCAAAGGCTAAACACTCAGGTTGTGGGATACGGAAGCAATAAAAAGCTTGAGAAACTGGACAGAAACAACCTTATTAAATACATCGCACCACAGGATTTAAGAGCCTATGGCCTTATTCCCGAGATTATCGGAAGGCTGCCTGTTTTAACATATCTTGAGGCTTTGGACAAAAAGGCTCTTCGCAGCATTCTAACTGTACCTAAAAATGCTTTGATCAAACAATATGTTAAGCTGTTTGAAATGGACGGCGTGAAACTCAAACTGGAGGATGATGTTCTTGATTACATTGTTGATACTGCAATTGAGTATAAACTTGGCGCCAGGGGACTGCGTTCCATTTGCGAAGCGATAATGGTAGATGCAATGTTTGAGACTCCGTCGCAGACAAAGAAGACGCTCACGATTAAACTTGATTATGCGAAGCATAGAATTGACAAGTTCACAGGTTCCATTCAATTATTAAAAGAGGCTTAGGCAATCTCTTCTGCCGATTTTTCACATTCGATATATTATAGCTGACTCCCCTGTTCCACAGTTTTCCAGTTTGTATTACAAACCTGAGACTGTTTCACAGGGGAGTCAGCTATTAATTATACTGTATGATGTTTTGGCAGAAGAGATTCCCTTACTCTTAGTTAACATCTGGACTTATATTACTAAAAAGCACTTCCCCTTTGCAGCTTTCCAGTTTGTATTACAAACCTGAGGCAGCTTCGTCGAAGTGTGTGCTATTTAATTTTGCCTTGCCTCCTTTTGCCGGCTTCTTTGCCAATTCAGAAAAAAGAGGACTAATCTTTTTTGTCCCGTCCTGAAATTGGTTGACACACTATCGCCGTATAAAAGGAGCAAAAATGGTGCACCTGCGGTGCCGGTCTACGCTTTTTGTGAAAATGCTCACTTAAATATCACATTATCAAGTATTTTCTCAGAACAAACAGACATAATGTCTGTTTATTCTGAGAAACCGCTTGTCTTACAATGAATTATAAAATTAAATTCTACTTTCTATTTTACCCGGAACAATTTATTTTTTAAATCGAGGATCAGTATATGGTCTAAGAAGTAAGCATTTCCGGCTATTCCCCAAACATTTAGAGATTTATAAATTTCATCCCAAAGCCTGTCTTTATCATAATAAACCCTTTCATTTTTAAGAACTTTCCCTCCTAATTCTATTGGTTTGTTTATTTCAAGTCCATAAAAGGTTATCTCCCGGCCCCACCATAAGGGTCCACTCAAAGAGTCGGTTATTACTGAATCTGATATTTCCAAAGCACGTTCTTTCGATGTTACTAATGCGAACGGACTTGAGCCGGTATCAAACATCAGCTTACATTCTTTACCATTGATGCGAAACGGAAGTTTTATTATTCCATTATTTAATTCAAATCCCTCTGCCGGTATGTCCTTATATTCAGCGGGCATACTTTCCGTTATAGCGAGCCTGCATGATTTATAATCAATCACTAAAATTTTATTTTGGAATATATCGAGAGCGATGGTTCCTATATGTTTTGGAGTTTTTGAATGAAGCGAATCTTTGGGAATTTCTTCTCCAAAATTTCTATGATGCCAAACATCAAGTTTTAAACCTACTGTTCCCATTTGCAGATTTACATCTCTGAATATGATGTTTTTATCACTTTCAATAGAGTCCAGTTTGTTTGCTAAAGAAGGAAATTCCTTAAGATATGGTTTTAGGGGATTTTCGTAAAACTGTGTTTCGATTGTTCCTAAATCCAGCTGCATTGTGAAATCATACGGCAGGTCTTCAATTTTTACAGGAATGTATATATACGCTTTATCAATATATTTTCCGGAAATAGTATCACCTTCCCAGTTGAATGGAATCCATTCCAATGATTGTTTTTGCGAACAACCTGTTAGAATCAGAAATGAGATAAAAAAGGATATTACCAGTTTACATTCTGCACTTTTCATGGCTGATTAGACACTGTATATATTTTATAAAAATCAACATAAATATATGACAAAAAAGAATTCATTACGAGGGATTTTAATGTAATCTTCTATATACTCAAGAACGGTATCGTTCCATACGAATTTTGCGTGCATCGGGGATTAGATTATTTGGTAAATTTGCAGAACTATGGAAGATATCAGGATTTCAACGGCTCAGTTTGAGAACCGGT
>DOSU01000108.1:5266-7124 GCA_003513895.1 Rikenellaceae bacterium | reverse complement strand
GGTTTATAATAACCGAACCCAAAAGCCACAAAGCACAGCAAATATCTATTATCTAAACAATTAGCAAAATGGGTGAGCACACTGGAGAAAGTCAACCTATTTCAGGACGGGACATTGTGAACAAACAGAATTAGCAAATATCAGATTGTCAGCACAGAACACAATTGAGTGAGGGCAGTGCCCTCACTCAATTGTGTTACGACTTAAATATCAAAGATTTAGAAAAGTAATTGTTTTTTACTTAAGCCCAAGAAGCACGACGGCATAGGCTTCAATTCCCTCTTCGCGGCCTACAAATCCAAGGTGTTCTGTGGTGGTTGCCTTAACTGAAATTTGTGAGAGGTCGCAGTCAAGAACATCTGCAACCGTTTTGCGCATCTCCTCAATAAATGGAGCCAGTTTTGGCCGCTGAAGCGCAATGGTTATATCGGCATTTACCAAGCGGTAGCCATGATTTCGAATTAGTTCATAAACTCTTGCAAGAAGAATTTTGCTGTCGATGCCTTTGAATTCGGCAGAGGTGTCCGGAAAATGCTTTCCAATGTCGCCAAGTGCAAGTGCGCCAAGCATGGCATCGCAAAGGGCGTGAAGTGGAGTGTCGCCGTCGGAGTGGGCTATGCAGCCGAGGGTGTGTTCTACTTTTACCCCGCAAATCCAAAGTGGCAGCCCGTTTGCAAACGCGTGAACATCGTAGCCGTTTCCAACTCTGATTTTGCCAATTATTTCCGAATTGTTCATATACAAAACTACAACTTTTTTCCTTTAAATATTGTTATCTTTGCCACACAATATTTAAACAGAGTGCCATGGCGTTAAATTTAGGTTTTTTTAATAACCCGAAATACAGGGTTTTCGACTATCAGCCTCGATACTACAGCGCTCGCAAGGAGGCCCTGGACGAAAAAATTGAAGCAGCCCGCAGGGAACACGAAGGCGACAGAAGCAAAGACAGGGATTATATCTCCGGTAGAAATATCCGTGGAAAAATTCAGAAAAAACTTTACCATAACCGTAAACAGGCAGGTTCTGTTTATTTTAACAGGATAATTGTCTTTGTTACTCTACTTGGGTTGGTTGCTATCCTCTATTATGTTGCCAAATTACTCGGTGTATTTTTTCTATAAAGGCCAATGTTAAAAGTTCTACCAAGCCATGTTTCAAATTTAATTGCAGCCGGAGAGGTTGTTCAGAGGCCTGCTTCTGTTGTAAAAGAACTAATGGAAAATGCAGCCGATGCCGGTGCCAAGTCCATTCATGTTCTCATCAAAGATTCGGGCAGGACACTTATTCAGGTTATTGACGACGGCTGCGGTATGTCTCCTGCAGATGCCGTTCTGGCATTTGAACGCCATTCAACATCTAAAATCGAAGAAATTGCCGATTTGGAAAAACTGGGAACGTTCGGTTTCCGGGGAGAGGCGCTTGCTTCAATTGCATCTGTTGCAGAGGTTACACTCCGCACAAAAAGAGAAGGAGATTCAGTTGGAACTGAGGTAAAATTTGCAGAATCCCGGCTCACAAACAAATCGGAAATATCCTCTTCTGTGGGATCCAATTTTTTAGTAAGAAACATTTTTTACAACATCCCTGCAAGACGGAAGTTTCTTAAATCGGATTCATCGGAGTACAGGCAGATTCTCTCTGAGTTTACCCGTGTTGCTCTTACTCGTCCGGATTTAAGTTTTCAATTCACAAACAACGGAGCCGAAGTATTCAATTTGCCTCCTTCCAATTTACGGCAGCGTATTCAGGGAATTGCCGGGAAAGAACTTGGCCGTGAGTTGGTAGAACTTTCGGTAGATACTACAATTGTAAAAATCAAAGGATACATTGGTAAGCCCGAAGATTCGAGAAAGAC
>DOSU01000108.1:0-5119 GCA_003513895.1 Rikenellaceae bacterium | reverse complement strand
ATTTTAAAAGCATACGAAAACCTTATTCAACCCGGAACCATTCCCTCTTTCTTCATATTTTTAGAGGTTGGCAAAGAGAGAATAGATGTTAATATCCACCCCTCAAAAACAGAAGTCAAGTTTGAAGATGACTATGCCATTTTTGACATTCTTCAGAGCGCAACAAGAGAGTCTCTCGGGAAAAACTCCTTTATGCCAAGTATCGACTTCGATCAGGAGGGAGCTCCCGAAATACCGAGAGTAAAGGCAGGATATTATGTTCCGCCTCCAAAAATAGACTACGACCCACTGTTCAATCCTTTCAACAACGATATCGAAAGCAGGTTTGAAAAAAGAGGCGTAAATTACGCTTCTCCTCTCAACTCTTCCGGCCAGCTGTTTAAAGATGGGGCAGTTGTTCCTAAACCAATTCTGCACCTTGCAGGGCGATATATTGTAACCACTCTTAAATCGGGGCTTCTGGTAATTGATATCCGCAGGGCACAGGAGAGAATTCTTTATGAAAGGTATATGAACTCAATTTGCAACGAGTTTGCATCAATCCAGCAGACTCTGTTTCCTAAGGAATTATCATTGAGCGAACGACAGAAATCCATTGTGAATGAAAGCAGGGCTCAAATTTTGCAGCTTGGTTTTGATATTCGCAAAGAAGAAGACAAATATCTTCTTTACGGAATTCCCGAAGGGTTTTCGGAAGACATAGAGAACATTGAACCTATTACAGATTCGCTGCTAAATACACTAATTGAAGGGGGCCAGGATTTTGGTCCTCAGGTGAGGGAGAAGGCGGCAATTACGCTTTCAATGGCAGGTTCCGGACGTATCTCTGCAGGGCTCAACAACCTTGAAGCTCAGGCTTTGGTTGATGCATTATTTGCCTGTAAAGAACCGTCCATCTCTCCTTCGGGGAAGGTATGCATGTCTGTTCTCACATTAAATGAACTGGAGAGCAGGCTTGCTTTATAAAATTATTAATTAAAAAAATTAACAATATGATTCCACAAAGAGGCTCGGGATTTTTCAACAGTATGCCTCCGGTTATTAAAAACCTGGTTATAATAAATGGTCTTATGCTTTTGATTACCTTTTTCGCAGGTAATTTTATGTATGAGAAGTTTTCTCTATTCTATTTCGGATCGGAACTTTTTCGCCCATATCAGTTTGTTACCCACATGTTTATGCACGGGAATTTTATTCACCTGTTCTTTAACATGTACTCTCTTATTATTTTTGGAGTTGTTCTGGAGCAGGTGTGGGGAAGTAAAAAGTTTTTCATTTATTATATGGTAACCGGATTAGGAGCAGCAGCTCTTCATTCGCTTGTACTTTACATCGATGTAGCTTCCCAGATGAATGCACTGGAAGCAGGAAGTGCCGTTGCAAAAGCGAATATTGAAGCAATTATGTTCACTCCCACTGTAGGCGCATCCGGAGCTGTTTACGGAGTTCTGCTTGCATACGGAATGCTTTTCCCAAACAATGTGTTACAACTCATTTTCCCGCCTGTAGCACTAAAAGCAAAATGGTTTGTACTCATATTCGGAGCGATTGAACTTGTACTGGGTGTTTCAAATACAGGCGGCAACATTGCCCATTTTGCCCATTTGGGAGGTATGTTGTTTGGATATTTTCTTATACTTTACTGGAAGAAAAACAACAGAATGTACTACTAATGGCTAAAAGAATAAAGGTTTTAAAAAAAGAAAAAAAAAGCCGCTCGCCGTGGCCTGTTGCGCTTTTGTTCAGGCTGGCTTTGGTTATTAGCGCTATTGCTCTATTAATATCCTATTTTTCTTTACTCATTAATCCTTCCATTACCACTATTCCTCTTTTCTTCGGGCTGTACTTTGTTCCCATCCTGTTTGTAAACATTGTATTACTCGTTTTGGGAATGATCCGCCGGTCCGCAGCTACCTGGATTACATTTTTCATTCTGCTGCCTTCTGTTTTATTCGCAGACCGTTTTATACGGTGGGGAGAAGCAAGCAGAGGAGAAGAGGGTATCTCGCTTAAAATTATGACATACAATGTTGGAATGTTTGATCAAAAGAAAGGCTCGGACAGGATAGAGACTCTTGAAGGAGTTGCAAGATATGTCTCGAGCGAAGATCCTTCTGTAGTATGCTTTCAGGAGTTTTACACAAGCGACACTGCCAATATAAAAACTTACTTTCCGGATTATCCATACATCAATCATCGTATGTTCGGGCTAAAAAGCGGTAATCGTTTTGGTAATCTCATTTTAAGTAAATACCCCATATTAAACTACGGCAGAGTTCCGTTTGAGGGTGGAACAAATCTTTGCATATACATAGACATAGACCACTACGGAAGAACAATCCGCATATACAATACACACCTGGAGTCCCACAGTATTTCATTTACATCCCTCATAAAGAAGATGAGAAAGAGCGAAAGAGTTTCAGATGATATAATTGAAGTACACGACAAGGTTGCCGGAACATTCAAAAAAAGGTCCCGTCAGGTCGATTCTCTTGCGGCGCACTTGAAGTCGAGCAAATATCCGGCAATTATCTGCGGCGATTTTAACGACACTCCAATGTCATACACATATCATATTCTTTCGGAGGGGAGAAAAGATACTTTCCGGGAGTCCGGAAGAGGGTTCAGTTCCACATATTCTTTTCTTTGGCCACTACTTAGAATAGATTACATATTTCACCCGGAGGGTTACTGGAGTTTGAGTCACAAAAACCCAAAAGTGAGATGGTCAGACCACTATCCGGTTATTTCGGAAATAATAATTCCTTAACAAGATCAAGAATGAATATCGATACAGCAGTTGCGGAGGCCGTAAAAACACTTAAAGATGGAGGAATAATCCTCTACCCTACCGATACAGTCTGGGGTTTAGGTTGTGATGCCACAAATCCCAAAGCAGTCGAAAAAATATTTTCACTGAAGAGGCGCTCTGAGAGCAAGAGCCTGATAGTTCTTGCAGATGGATTGGATATGCTTTACCGATACATTAAAGAGGTGCCGGAAGTTGCCTGCCAGCTTATTGAGGTAACAGACACTCCCCTTACAATTATTTATCCCGGTGCCATTGGTCTTGCATCAAATGTTATATCCGAAGATGGCAGCGTTGGAATACGAATTCCGGATCACGAATTTTGCAAAAAGGTTATCTATAAACTACGCAGGCCAATTGTTTCAACTTCTGCAAACATTTCGGGCGAAGCAGCTCCGCAGCAATTCGAAGATATCTCACCGGAAGTCCGGGCGGGAGCAGACTGGTGTGCAGACCCCGTTTTTGCAGAGGGATCAACAGGAAAACCGTCTTCAATAATTCAGCTTGGAGTTGGTGGAGAAATTAAAATAATCAGAAAATAAAAACAGGAGAATATGTTACCCTATTTATTGCTTTTGGCAGGATTTGCAGTTTTGATTGTTGGTGCAGATTACCTCGTTAAAGGAGCCTCCTCAATTGCAAAAAAGTTTAATGTTTCCGACCTTATTATAGGATTGACTGTTGTGTCGTTTGGCACTTCTGCCCCGGAGCTTGCAGTAAACATTTCGGCAGGATTAAACGGTTCGCCCGGAATGGCAATTGGCAATGTAGTGGGAAGCAATATTTTTAACCTTCTTTTAATCGTTGGTCTGGCTGCCATTATAAGGCCAATTACGCTTAAAAGTTCTCTCGTAGTTGTAGAAATCCCATATGCAATACTTGCAAGCTTTGCCCTTATTTTTGTTGCAGGCGACTACTTCTTCGATGGAGGAAGCGGTATTATTTCCATGAGTGACGGATTAATTCTTCTTCTCTTTTTTAGCATATTTATTTATTATGTATTTCTTTCTGCAAAAAAAGGGCAGATAGAAGAAGACGATGCTCCAAAGGAGGAGAAGTACTATACCATGGGATGGTCTATACTCTTTGTACTCGGGGGGCTCGTGGCACTTGTATTCGGAGGTGATTTAATTGTTGCCAATGCAACCAAACTTGCGAGAAACTGGGGGATGAGCGAAACGGTTATCGGCCTTACTATTGTTGCGGCAGGAACTTCACTTCCGGAGCTGGCAACAAGTTTAATGGCGGCCTATAAGGGGAACAGCGATATTGCAATAGGTAACGTTGTTGGATCAAACATCTTTAATATCTTCTTTATTCTTGGAGTTTCCGCGCTTATTACTCCGCTGCCTTTTGAGCCTCGCAGCATGGTGGATGCTCTGGTTGCAATGTTTGCTACTGCACTTGTGCTTTTCTTTAGTTTTAGGGGGAGAGGACAGAAGATAGACAAAAAAGAGGGTTCTGTTCTTATTGTTTTATACTTTATCTATGTTTCGTATTTACTTCTGGGATAAGAAATAAACTGCCGAAACTGCAGCAATGGCTGCTGTCTCGACTCTAAATCTTGAGTTACCCATAGTAAAAGGAATAAAGCCATTATTTACAGCCAAATCAACCTCATCAGGAGAGAAATCTCCTTCAGGGCCAATCAGTATAAGGATTCTTAATTTTTCCTGTTTTTGGGCTACTGCCAACAAATGGCTCGCTAGGTTTATCTTTTCGCCATCGTTGCAGTGTCCTATGAGTCTCTCCCCTTCAAATCCGGCCCCTGCGGTTTTAATGAATGTTTCAAAATTTTCCGGTTCGTTTAATTTTGGCAGTGATACTTTTAAAGATTGCTTCATTGCCGAAAGAATTATTCTCTCTCCCCTCTCAGTTTTGTAGACTCTCCTTTCCGAATGTGCTCCTATTACCGGAGTTATTTCGTCGACTCCAAACTCAACTGCTTTCTCCAGAAACCATTCATACCTTTCCAGGTTTTTTGTAGGAGCTACTGCTATGTGCAGGAAGTATGGGCGTGAATCTCTCCCGTGTATACTTTCAACGATATTGATATTGCATCTCTTTCCGGTTGCAGGGAGTATCTCTCCGCGGAACAGAACACCGGAACCGTCCGTAAGAAATATAATATCACCCGGCTTGTTTCTTAACACCTTAAGACAGTGCGCAGATTCCTGCTCATCAAGTGTGGCAAGGGAACCAATAATGTTTTTAGTGAAAAATAGTTCCATAACTAAGGCAAATATACAATAAAAAGGCTATTTTTGTTGGAACCTGTAAACTTAAAACTATGAAAACAGTGGCCAA
>DOSU01000171.1:3890-4060 GCA_003513895.1 Rikenellaceae bacterium | reverse complement strand
TTAAAAACATCGGCATTTTCGCTTATGTTTGGCAACCCCATCCCGGCTCCAAACCCCATTTCGCGAACTGCCTGAGAAGCTGTCGAAAATCCGGGGGTCATTGCCATTCCAATATCAGGAATTCCGGGTCCTTCATCTTCGAGCCTGAGCTTAATTCCGCTCCCTTCAAT
>DOSU01000171.1:2998-3800 GCA_003513895.1 Rikenellaceae bacterium | reverse complement strand
TGGGCATATATGACTCCTCTGTATGCATGAGCAACTATATTTACTTCTGCCTCGTAAAGAGCAATCACAACCCGCTTAATAACTGAAGGATCTACATTTAGCTGCTTAAGTGTCTTTTTTATTTGTGAAGAGGCATACCCTGCCTGAGTAAAGTCGCCTCCTTCAACTTTATATTCCAGCAACATATTAAAAAATTGGTTTTAAGCCGGCGGAATATAAAATACCTGCGCATTTAAAAAGAGAGAAGGGACTTTTAATAATCATCATGTTATTCTCTAAAGCCAATTCAAGCATCTCCCCGGTTACTTCCTTACCTCTGCATAAAAGCATAAAAGGGGTATCCGACATTTCCACAGTCCTGATGGACTGAATATTTGCCAATCCTGTAATAAGAATAAACTGACTTGTCTTCACAGTTAAAACATCACTCATTAAGTCGGATGCAAATGCATATTCAACGTTTTCTCCCTTTCGGGATGCACCGCAAACAATAGTTCCGTTTACCAGAGAACACAATTCGTTCAGAATCATAATGAAGTATTTAAATGTTTTTTATGTAACAGCGTCTTTTCATATATGGCTCATACTCATACCTCTCCCATACCTTCTGAGCTAAATTTTTCTCTGCCTGAGGGTTTGTGATGCCCGAAACAACTCCTAATTTCTGGAGGTTAGTGGCAAGGTGAGTGTGAAATATTGATGAAATACCTTTATGCTGCCACTCAGGAGCTGCGCCAAGCAGCATAAAATCTATAGTCTTATAGTGTTTGAATGCCCGCAGTATATGGAATATTCCAAAAGG
>DOSU01000171.1:2322-2922 GCA_003513895.1 Rikenellaceae bacterium | reverse complement strand
GAATATTCCAAAAGGGAAAAGCCGTCCTTTTGCCTTCTGAAAAGCTTTGCTCAAACTTGGAAAACAAATACCGAATGCAGCAATATTGTCTTTCTCGTCCAGAATAATGCTTGTAAGCTCGGGTTTTAGTTTTGGGAAATATTCATCCCCAATTTGTTTTATCTCTTTGTCTGTAAGTGGAACAAAATTTGGAATATCTTTGAAACTATCGTTGTAACTTGAAAAAAATCCGTCTACGAGCCCTTTTCTGTCTTTAATCTTTCCAATATCAAGAACTCTCAGGCCATACCGTTCAATTAACAAATCATTTATTTTATGCAGCCTGGGATCGACACCGGAATCTGCTTTTAGCTTAATCTGAATCCAGTCAATCTCTTTTTCAAATCCTAACTTTTCCAAAAATTCCGGATAGTATGAATAGTTATAAAGGCAATTAACAGGGGGAATATTTTCAAAACCTTCGATGAGCATGCCCTGGCGGTTCCATGTATTGTATCCCAGCGGCCCGTGAATTTCGTCCATCCCGGCTTCTTTACCCCAGGCTATGGCAGTTTCCATTAATGTTTTTGCAACATTAAAATCTTCTATAAAATCAAACCA
>DOSU01000171.1:1523-2252 GCA_003513895.1 Rikenellaceae bacterium | reverse complement strand
AAATCTTCTATAAAATCAAACCAGCCGAAACGGATTCTTTTTTGTGCATGGAATTCGTTTGATCTTGGATTGAGTATGGCAGCAATTCTACCAGTGATTTTTCCTCTGCTGTCGTACGACATCCACATTTTGAGTGTGCAATATTCAAGAGAAGGACTTTTAGTGAGAATTGAGAATTCATCGGAATTTAACACCGGAACATATTGCTTGTTTCCTTTGTACAATTTATGCGGAAACTTAATGAATCGGGCAATATCGGAAGAGGACTCAACCTCTTTTATTGTTATATTCATTGGAGCAGGTTTGGTTAGATAATTTTTGGAATTGGCTGTAAATATAATCATTATTTTTGATTCAATCCGAGCAGATCCTCCATTACAGCCTGAGCACAAATGCAACCGAACACGGCAGGCAAGTATGAAATAGTGCCAACCATAGATTTTTTGTTTTGCTCTTCAACTGCAATTATCGCACTTTCGTCCGGCAACTCTTCGGAAAAAACAACTTTGAATCCTTTGGAAATTCCAACTTTGCGAAGACGCTTTCTTAACATATACGCAAGAGGGCAATTGAATGACTTTGAAATATCTTTGATTTTAACTTTTGTTGCATCCGTTTTAGCTCCTGCCCCCATAGAACTTACAATTTTAATTGAATTTCTGAGAGCAAACTGTATAAGAGCAATTTTTGGAGAGAGTGTGTCAATGGCATCCACGATAAAGTCGATTG
>DOSU01000171.1:1218-1434 GCA_003513895.1 Rikenellaceae bacterium | reverse complement strand
CCTTTGCGACAATAGTTCGTCCACATTCTCCTGAGTGAGGAACTCCTGTATAACAGTTACTTTAATCGACGGATTTATGTCCAAAAGCCGGTCGTGCATCAAATGTGCCTTTGGCTTTCCCATATTGCTGTCCAGAGCCAGTAGCTGCCTGTTTTTATTCGAAGGATTAACAACATCTGCATCGATGATTATCATTGATCCCACTCCTGCTCTTGC
>DOSU01000171.1:0-1126 GCA_003513895.1 Rikenellaceae bacterium | reverse complement strand
AGCATCTCTGCAGCAAAGGCTCCCACACCTCCGGCGCCAACAACGGCGATAGTCAAAGACTTTAAATATTCGAGTTTTTCATTTCCAAGCAACAATTCACTTCTATCCAACCAGCTCTCTGCCATACTCATTTATTTAACCTACAACCCCTTTCGACTCTTCCCATATTTTGTCCATCTCCTCAAGTGTCATCTCTTTTAGTTTTTTTCCCTCCTGTAAAGCTCTTTTCTCCAAAAATCCAAATCTCTTCTGAAATTTGAGATTAGTCATTTCAAGGGCAGAATCCGGATTGATATCATACAACCTTGCAGCGTTTACAAGAGAAAACAGCAAATCTCCAAATTCCTGTTCGCATCTCTTCTTCTTATTAACCTCCTGTCCCGGTGCTTTTAACTCTTCCTCAAATTCGGAAAGCTCCTCCTTAACCTTATCCCACACATCCTCTTTCTCGTTCCAGTCAAAGCCAACTGCCCTTACTTTGTCCTGCATCCTGTATGCCTTAACAAGAGAGGGCAAAGATTGAGGTACTCCGCTCAAAACCGTTTTATTTCCGTCCTTTTCAACTCTTTTCAGTTGCTCCCAATTTTCAACGACTTCCCTTGCGCCACTTACAACAGTATCTCCAAATACATGAGGATGCCTGTATATAAGTTTGTCGCACAAGCCATTCATTATATCTGCAATGTCAAATGTCCCTTTTTCCTTTCCCAGCTTTGCATAAAACACTATATGAAGCATTATGTCCCCAAGTTCCTTGCTGATATTTAAATCGCCCCCTTCCAGAATTGCATCGCTTAGTTCATAAGTTTCTTCTATAGTGAGCGGTCTCAGGCTTTCCATTGTTTGCTTCCTGTCCCAGGGACACTTCTCCCTAAGCTCATCCATTACATCCAGAAGCCGTACAAAGGCCTCAGTCTCTTTTGTTCTGTTCATTGTCGAATTTTATTCTAATTTCGGAAGATAATGAAATACCCTCGCTTTGCTCCAGAGATCCCAGATTCACTGCAATTTCAAGAAATCCGAGTGAGTTGAATAATGCCAGCAATTCGCCCGGATTATTCTGTGAATAGGTGCGTGATATTTTGCTGATTTTAGTATATGGTCCCTGAACAAAAATTGTAAAATT
>DOSU01000061.1:2770-3969 GCA_003513895.1 Rikenellaceae bacterium | reverse complement strand
AATCGAGGGGGAATCCGCCTGAGAGCGCACTGCGCACCCCCCTGGCCATTTCGATAACACATTCCTTGCTGACGGCACCATGTGCTTGCAGGGTTTCGTGTTTAACGCCAAGTAAGCCTTCTTTGACTTCATAGGCATAGGCGGTGACGCTGCCCAGGTAGTAATCAGATGAGCCGGGGATGTTGGTGATCAGGTGTCCGACCAGGCCTCCGGTGCAGGATTCGGCCATGGTCAGTTTCATACCGCGCTGCCGCAGCAAATCCCCGATTTGTTGTTCCAATAATTGAGATGACAAAGTAAGTTCCTTAGATTTGAGTTGCCTAATTATAATGCCGTGATGGGGGGTTGGCTGAATAACTAAAAGTTATTGAGATGTCAAATAGAAGTTATCGGACGCTAGACACTATAAGGAACGACAATTTCCGTCAAATATTTATTCGGATTACCCATAAACAACTGCCCGGGCCCTTTGTGATAAATTTCTCGCGTTGGGAGCTCATGTTTTAAATGATTATTCTTTGCATAATCAAGCACCGCTTTGTACGCATAATTAAAAAAATCGTAGCTCCCCTTGTGCATAGTGCTAATCCCCTTGCCACCCGGTAATTCTCTGGTTTCAATGCCATCGCGATTTACAAATTTATTTGTAGGGACACACACCTCGATATCTGCAATTTCACAATAGCCATTATCATAATAGCAGTTGAACGGAACTCCCAATGCATGTCCTTTTAGTTCACTGAAAATTTTGCCTAAATACTTGCTTGTGTCCTGATACGCTCCCTTAAAACGTATGCTTGCAACTCTTTGACTCTTAATATCTACAATACCAATTTTGTATTCCGGTTTATGAATAATTATATTTGGCTCAATGAAACCCTCGATTTTTTTTATTAGCGCTTTATCTATGTTGACCCTTTGTTCAATCATTGATTTCTTAGCTGTAAGAAAATACGAAAGGTCGTCTTCATCATCGTAGTTTGCCAGTACATCTTTTATTTCAGCAATCCCGAAATCCAGATTTCGTAAGAGCATGATCAACTGCGCTGTTTTGAAATCTCCTTCATCATAATAACGGTAACCATTCTCTCCCCGGAAAGATGGAACAAAAATACCCTGCTCGTCGTAATAACGCAGAGTCTTTATTGTAATATTTGTTATTTTTGAAAATTCCCCTATTTGGTACATGTATCACGCTT
>DOSU01000061.1:1783-2699 GCA_003513895.1 Rikenellaceae bacterium | reverse complement strand
TTGGTACATGTATCACGCTCCAATGGTTTTCATTATCATCCCCAAGAGTACCATAAACTAATTTTTCTGTGTCTATTATTTAAGCCTTGACTCTCCAGCGCAGTGGAGGGTCTATACTTTTTAAATACAATATATGGAGAAAATTATGAAGCTAAAGACATTTCAAGAGATTGTAGAACTGAATAGTTTTAATGTAAAGACTGGATATCACTGCGAAAGTTCTGCAATAATGAATGCGCTAAGATTTCAAGGAGTGGAATTAGGCGAAAACATGATAACCGGAATGGGAAGCGCACCAGCATTTTTCTTTAATGCAGAAGATGCTTTCTCTTTTTTAGGTGGACGATCTTATACTATGTTAGAGAACTTTTGTGCATCAACAGGTATTAATGCGGAATCTGCATCACCCAAAACAGTTCAAGAAGCTTATGACATGGCAAAGGAAATCTTGAAAGCAGGGATACCTGTTGTGCTGCGTGTCAATATGCGATATCTGCCATATCTGCACGGTGGTAAATATGGCGACAAGTATTCGTCTTTTGGCTGGCATTTTGTGTGCCTTGTAAAAATTGATGAACAACAAGGGGTTGCATGGGTTACTGACACAGCTTACAAAGAGTTGCAGATGGTTAAGCTTCACGATCTAGCTAAGGCAAGAAATTCAAAGGAAGGTATGTTCAAAACAGAGAACTTCCTCTATTTTTTCAAAAACCCTTCATTGATCAATATTGACTACAAGGCTGCTTTTTTCAAATCACTCAAGATGCTCTTGGAAAACTATGAAAAAATGGACGGCGGGCTTATTGCGCTTGAAAAGCTGCCAGATAATATAAGAAATATTGAAAAAGGCCGGAATATATTTATTTTGAAGCCTTTGTTCTATACATTTTACGGATATATAGAGGAATTTGGCACC
>DOSU01000061.1:0-1714 GCA_003513895.1 Rikenellaceae bacterium | reverse complement strand
CAATATATAGAGGAATTTGGCACCGGTGGCTCGGCATTTAGAAATTTCTTAAAGGATTATTTTATTGAAATGTCTGAACGACTCGTCATAAGGGATTTAGAAAAGACTGCAAGAATTGTTGAAACATCTTGCGCTGCGTGGACAGCCCTTGCGCTTGAATTTAAATTCATGTCAGAAGCCTTTGAGGGCTTGAAAAAAGGCAAGGAAGAAAGGACTATGATGTATGAAAACGCGGCAAAAAAGGCTCATAGCTTGTTCATTGCAGAAAAATATATTTACGAATCAGTGAAATCAATATACTCCAAATTGAATTTGTCATACTAATTAGAGAGTATATAGAAACGCAACTGCCGACAATTTGAAAGGTCACTGGGTTATTATCTTTTTATTCAACATGAGTCATTAGGAAATTTGCCAGGAGAAAGGAGGCATATATGAGAGAACGAAAAAACGAATTAGCGCCTTGTGGCGTTTTTTGTGGAGCTTGTCCTTCTTATAATAAGACTTGTGTTGGATGTTCAACAGAAAATAAAGATCAAAAAAGAACAAGTAAATGGAGCTGCAAAGTAAGAAATTGTTGTTATCTAGAGCAAAAGAAAAATTATTGTATTGAGTGTGATAAGTTTCCATGTAGAATCCTCAAAAAGAAAATTATAGACACTCATCCTGAAGAAGAAAATTTTAAATATAGGCATGAAATTCCAGAGGTCTTTGAAAAAGCAATAAAAATGAATATTGAGGATTTTCTTGAATATCAGAAGAAAAGATGGTCATGTCCATCTTGTGGAGGAATTATCAATTTTTATAGGTACACATGTAGTGAATGTGGGAAAAAAGTGATTGTGTAATTAATGATGATGGTAGTTAAGCTTGTTCTTCTTTATAGCCTTTTTCCGCAGACAAAGACTGTTTTGGCAGACATACCATAATCCTTTCGTGAAATAGGTCAGCCACATCAATAGGCGGATAACACAATATTTTCAATTATGAAATGTACATATAAAAATGGTCGGTATATTAATTATGAACATAGAAGTATGCCGATATTGCAAAGCACGATTGTTTCAGTTTGGTTTCTGCGTAATGACCTGTAGTGATTATTCTTCGAGAAATAAGATCTCGCTAATTTTTGGGGATTATCAAAATACAAAGAAGTTTCATTAAATTCCCGGTGTTCCAATCAGATTCACACAGGTTATCCAAAATATGATCATGACAAGTTTCTGAATTATAAAAACAGAATTCGGTAACTTTTCGTGGAACGCTTGACGCTTTTGTATGAACTGTTATAGAATACCTTTAACTGAATAAATGCTTTTCTGGTGCCACTCCCCCGGATGGGAGGGCTTAAAGGCGAAACCGGTGTATAGTCCGGTGCTGTAGCGCAACTGTAATTCAGAGCAATCTGATAAGCCAGGTCGCCCGCCAAAAAAGCGTGTCACACACTCTCGCATTAAGGAGGTGGGCACTCGCCTTAAACAAGACGATCACCCTGTCCAATATGCGGCAGGGTATTTTTATCCCCTGCTGCAAATCGACCAAAGCGATATTAAATGATAAGGAATACCATGAAGAAGATTACGCAATTCTTATTAATCATCACCCTTCTGGCTGCACTCCTGGCCGGATGCGCCCCTGCAGCTTCTGCACCCCAGGCGATCACCCTCACCGACGGGCTTGGACGCACCGTCACCCTGGATCAGCCCGCCGAACG
>DOSU01000111.1:726-5123 GCA_003513895.1 Rikenellaceae bacterium | reverse complement strand
ACATGCTAAGAATCCGTAGACTTTAAGTCTACGGATTTTTAGCATGTTGCTGATATATTGATGGTTGCAATTTGCGAAAATCTAAATTTTCTCGATATCAATTGAGATTATCCAGCCCTGGCGGCCATCGGCCAGTTCGATTCGTTTCCAGCCTCCCAGCTCTTCGAGAAGTTTTACTTTAGTCCCTTCATGAAGGATAAACAGTGTTTTGCCGGAATTGTCGGGAGAGCTTTTTACTGAACTTACCAGTTTCATTACAATTGCAGAGTCTCTTAACATAAAGTCACGGCGCTGAGTCCATGCAAAAGCTGCTGCAAAAATCCCAAACAGTAGAGCAATCATTCCAAGAAAGAATGAGAGTTTCCTTAGCCTGGAAGTGAATGCAAATTTGAAACTAAGTAAAAGTAGCGCAACTGCTGCAAAAAGGAAAAGCGAAATATAACTCCACATATCCGAAGACAATGAGTAGTTGATGTCTTTTACCCATGTTGTTAGTATAAACTCCGGCACCTCCTCAATTTTATCAAGGGAATACTCTTTAGCAAGTGTAAGATTGTTTTGGGCATCTTTATTTGAAGGATTCATTTTAAGAGTACGCTCGAAATAGAGTATCGACTTGCCGTTTTCTTTAAGCTTAAAGTAGGTATTTCCGATGTTGTATAATAGAACTTCCGATGTGAAGCCGGATTCTTCAATTTTAAGATAATTTTCAAGCGCTTCGGTATATTGTCCCTGAGTGTATTTCTCATTACCGTTTTTCCACAGTTCTCTTACATCCTGAGCGTAAACAGAGTTAGAAAAAAATGTTATCGCAATAGTAAGAAAGAAAAGTGCAAAACCAACTTTCCGTAAAAATAGGGAACCAACATTTTTGTTCATATTCAAATAGGTTGTATTTAATATTCTGTCCATATTCGGCAATTTTATTTCCGTTTTAACCCTCCAGCGATGAGATAAGTTTTATTGCCCTGTCGTAATTGTTGTGCATTTCCACTCCGCTTCCGTCAGGTGCATAACGGGCATACTCACAAGCATCAATAAGGGAAATAAATTCATCGGCAAGTTCGTCTTTCACTTTTTTTACTGCCAGGCTTTCGCGTATTTTCTCCCTTGAGAGGTCGGAAAGTGCCAGCGTTAGTTTGTCGGAAGCATATCCCAGCAAAGCTCTGTGGAGTTCTTCATAAAACGCAGTGTTCAGGTTCTGTTTCATTAAACCTTCCGAGTTCTTAAGTCTTGCTTTTGCAACTTTTGTGGCTTTTCGGTTTTTTAATCCGGCAACATCTCTGTTCATTTCAATCCTCTTTCCCAGTATGCGAAGAGTGATAAAATAGAAAGCAATAATTGCAGCGAGAATCAAAAAGTACAAAACAGATCCGAACATCATTGAAACTCCCCTTTTAAGTCCTGAAGTTCCGGTTTTGATGTATCTCACATCGTCGCTCAGGCTTCTCACAGCCTGCTTGTTCACTCCTGCAGGCAGAGTAGAACCGTTATAAGATGCTCCGCCGCCAACATCCCTGCCAACTTTAAGTTTAAGTTGTCCCGATGAGAGAGTTACATACTTTTTCTTTTGAATATCATAATAGCTGAATTCCACACTTGGTATTGTGAACTCTCCGGCTCCTCTCGGAATGAGGGGGTATTCGAACACTTTGCTTCCCGATGCTCCCCTGCCCGATTTGTTGCTTTTGTCGGAAATCTTGACATCATATTTTTCAAAATCTACAGGGAATTCGACTTTGGGCGATTCTATAAGATTAATATTTCCTGCGCCGGTTATTGTAATAATTAGAGAAACTGCCTCGTTTGCATTTAAGCTGTCTTTATTGAATTTTGCATTCATCGAAAACTCTCCTACTCCACCGGCAAAAGAGGCGGGAGCGCCTGTTGGAAGAGGGTCTACTACAACCTTTATACCCGGAGCAGATATTCTTTTCTTGACTGTTCTGGTATCCGAAAAGAAGTCGTCGAAAACAGAGCGGGGAGCATTGCTTTTAGCCGATTGCACCTGAACCTGACAAATCATTTCCGAAGGGTCTATTGAAATAGTTCCTGTTTGCTGAGGAATAATCATGTATCTGCGTAAAAGTGCTGCATTGTAAATTACGCCTCCTACATTTTCTCTTACAAATTCGATGTTTTGGGGTGTCTCTATCTCCTGACTCCAGAATCCGTTAAAAGTAGGGAACTTGACGCCTTCAAATCCTGCTATAGGCAATTTTGTATAGAGCTTGAGCGTTGCAACCAGAGGTTCTCCTTTTACCACATGACCTTTGCTTACGCTCATTTTCATAAAAATATCATCTGAAGATACTGTTCCGGAAGCAGCCTGAGTAGTACCGGACCGATTGGCTCCATCTCCCTTTACGACCTCAACCGACAGAGGCTGAGATGAATATTTTTTCCCGTCAATTATTACGGTTGCAGCCGAAATTGTAAACTTTCCAACTGACTTTGGCTGTACAATATAAGTGTAACTTACTTCATAAGACTCGCTTCTTTTACCATTGATTATCTGGGTACTGCTCATCCTTGAAGATGTAGGACCGGCCAGTATATCAAAACCTTGCATTGTTGGAGGGTCGAACGAAGAGGGATCGGCATTGGTAATAAAAACAATGCGGAATTCTTCATCAAGATCAACTACCCTTGGTGCATCAACTACAAAGGTGACTTGAGCCGAGGCAGCAAAGCCCGTTAAAATAAAGGCTACTGCAACAATTAATCTTTTAAAAATAGTTACTCTGTTCATATGTTATGTTACCAGTTCTTTTCGTTTTTACGACTCTCCATGAGCTTCGCCTTCTCTTTCTTCACCTTTTCCTGTGTCTCATTCTCCTTATTCTGGATAGCCTGAAGCATTTGCTGAGCGGCCTGAGGAGTTATTTTTGGGGGCGACTGCTGTTCTTTTGGTTTTTCCGGTTTCTTTTTAGGGTCTTTGTTTTGGTCCTTATTTTCATCCTTATTTTGGTCGTCTTTCTTTTTGTCTTCTTCCTTCTCCTTATCCTTGTTTTGATCTTTATTCTGCTTATCCTGCTGGTCCTTCAGCATCTTCTGGGCGTATGCGAGATTTGCTTTAGTTTCCATGTCGGAAGGGTTTATCCGGAGGGAATTTTTGTAGGCCTCAATCGCTTCGCTGTATTTTTTCTGATTCAATGTAAAGTTACCCAAATTATGGTATGTTTTTGCCATATTTTCCGGGCTCATTTCAAAAGTAACAGGTGGTGCCTCAGTTGCGCTGCTGTCTTTCACAGATGGTTTTCCTCCCGCTCCCAGTAAGATGTCATTAGCCATTTTTTCTGCTCCCTGCACATTCTGTTGTTTATACATCGTGTTTGCAAGATTGTATTTAGCAGTAACAGATGTTGAATCTTTTTCAAGCGCTCTTCTGTAGTCAAGCTCTGCCTTTTGATAATTTGCTTTATCAAATGCTTTGTTTCCGGAACGAACCTGCCATCTCTCCTTCTGCGCAAGAAGAGGAGTTAAGCTAAATAAAACTATGATTAAAATAAGTATCCTTTTCATACAAACTCCTACTTAAAGAAATTTTTACCCTTTCTGTCTCCTATCAAAAGTTCAAGCAGTAAAAACATAAGGGCAATTGCAAAAAAATACATATACTGCTCGTCAAAATCCTCAAACACAACTGATTTATAACTCTGCTTGTCCATGTTATGTATATTATCTACAATTGCTTCAAGTCCAAAATCGCTGTTGCCTGCCCTCAAATAGCTTCCTCCACCGGCTTTTGCTACCTCCGAAAGTGTTTTTTCGTCCAGTTTGGTAACAACAATATTTCCATCCTTATCTTTGAGAAGCTCTCCGTTTCCAATTGGAATTGGTTTGCCTGCATCTGTTCCTATGCCAATTGTAAATACCGGAATACCCAGTTCAAGTGCCGATTTTGCTGCGGCAACAGCATCGTCTTCATGGTTCTCTCCATCTGTTATTACAACAATGGCTCTGCTGTTTTTACTTTCAAGGCTGAAACTCTTGATTGCCGTATTAATTGCTTCTCCAATAGCCGTTCCCTGCACAGGGACAGAGGATGTTGATATTGAATTCAGAAATATTTTGGCCGAAATATAGTCTGCAGTAATTGGCAGTTGAACAAACGCCTTGCCGGCGAAAACAATCAAACCGATTCTGTCTTCTTTCAATTTGTCTACAAGCCTGGAAATTGCAAGTTTTGCCCTTTCAAGCCTGTTTGGCGAGTAATCCTCTGCCAGCATTGAATTGGACACGTCAAGCGCTATAATAATCTCTACTCCTTTTGTTTCTACCTCTTTAAGTTTGGCTCCCAACTGTGGACGAGACAGACCCAAAGCGAAGAAAAACAAAGCAAATGAAATAAGTGTGAGCTTAATCCATCCTCTGCTTCGCGATGCTCCCGGCAT
>DOSU01000111.1:0-660 GCA_003513895.1 Rikenellaceae bacterium | reverse complement strand
CCTTCGCGATGCTCCCGGCATCAGCTTGTTTACAAGCTGAGGATCTCCAAATTTGGCAATTCTCTTTCTCCTTGCTCTGCGGTATAACGCATGGAAAAGAAAGAGGAAAGGTATAACCAGTATCAGAAGCAAATACTCTATTTGTGCAAATTGTATCATATCTCTTTATGGTATTCTTTTAATAACAAACAGCCTGAATAACAGCTCCATCACAAATGCGGCAAGAGCAATAAGTGCAAACTTCATGAATAACTCCTTGTAAACAGGGAATGAGTCTACTGTTGTTCGGCTCTTCTCCATTTTGTTAATTTCGCCATATATCTCAAGCAGTTTTGTATTGTCGGTGGCACGAAAATACTTACCTCCGGTTTCCGAAGCAATTTGCTGCAACAGCGGTTCGTCGATTTCGACTTTCACCTGCTGTATGTCTACCCCAAATGGAGTTAAAACAGGATATGGGGCCAGGCCCATTGCTCCAACGCCAATTGTATAAACCCTTATTCCATATGTCTTGGCAATTTCGGCAGCCATTTGCGGTGCTATTTCACCACGATTGTTCACACCATCTGTCAGCAAAATTATTACTCTGCTTTTGGCAGGAGAATCCTTCACCCGGGCCACTGCCGTGGCCAGACCGTTACCTATCGCAGTTCCGTCTTC
>DOSU01000123.1:974-4369 GCA_003513895.1 Rikenellaceae bacterium | reverse complement strand
AACAGGATGTATCTGCGACTGAAGCACTGCGTCTACTGTTCCAAGGTAAATGGCCTGCATTCATGGAATCGGCAAGTACTCAAATAGGCGCTGAATAGTTACTAATTCTAAGACAAGTCAATTATTTGAAGTGGAAGTCGCAGATAAATTTGGACGAGGGCCTAATGAGGGTTGTTCACGCATTCTTTGATGGCTTGCCGCATAGGGTAGCCTACCTAAGGGAGAATCATGTATTGGCTGCCGTGAAAATCAATGAAAAGATTATTTGATATTGTCCTTGCCACTTTCGTTTCCTTTCTATATGTACTACCGATTACCGCTGATAGCGGTGTTGATCAAGCTGACATCTAATGGTTCGGCGCTGTATTGGTCAGACCGGGTTGGATATAATAACAGTGTCTTTAAAATGCCGAAATTCAGAAGTATGCTGTCGGGTACACCGGAAGTTGTCAAAAATTATTTCATCAAAAGTCATGCTACCGAATATATGGAGAATTCTCCTAATCTTATTGATTTTATGGCGATGCTTGTTTCTCTATGATGAGACAAAAAAGTTGCAAATTAGGGTTGTTTTAGACTCGCCATCATCTGAACTGGCTCAGTTGTATTATGATCGCGGCTTTGGGTTCTGTGAAATTGATTCAACCGTTGTCTCTCAAAAGCAATCTCCTGGTTATTATTTATTTGATTTTTTGCAGAATGCAGCTGGTTATGAAGGATACAATAATGCAAATTTTTATTTTGAAATACCTAAGGACGAAATATCATCTTTACGTTTTGCCCCTTTGGGTATTGATCCAAAACCGCCGATTATAAAGAAAGTAAGTCTTGTCGATGGACTCGGAAATCTTAAGGAGATAATATTTTCTGCTTCAGGTGAGGAGATAAGCGACAAATCTATTCAAACTCTATCAGTTAATACCAAAAATACCAAAACCATCGATCAATCTGCTGTGCGCACATACGATATACCTCTTAATAATTTTCTGTCTCTGCAATCATTTAATAAAATATCTATTGGGCGTTACGTATTAAGAGTTTTGTTTGAGATTTTAATTCTGGCAGTGTTGGTATCGATAACTCTATTAGGCAAAAAGATTTATTTTTCTACTTCGATCAGTGCCTGGATTTCGAAAACACTCAGCTATATTCGAGTTAATCTACTCAATACGGTTAACATACTGCTTGTCTTAAGCGCTATGTATCTTTATCTCTATCCTGTATTGAACGACTCGTTGTTTCCACTTCTTTTTGAGAAGCTTTTAATCTGCGTATTGCTTGTTATTATATTTAGAAATTTTCGTTTATTACCTAGTGATAGTCATAAAATTGCACCATTTATCTGTTGTGTCGTTCTGTTCATTATTTATCAGGTCCTATCAACATATATGCACTACAGCGCGTTGCAGGATGATAATTTATTAAAATATGTGAGTATTAACGATGGGAGGTTTGGAGGAACACTGATCGATACCTATCGAGCTACTCATTTAATGCTTGACCGCAAGGTTACCAGTGACCAAGCTGTATTTGCTTTATTTTTCCCTTTACTTATACTCGTATCTTTTACATTATTTTGCGCATATGCAAAGAGTTGGCGTGTGCTGCTTTTTCTTCCACTTATATTTCTTCCGGACTGCCTTTTGGCTCTTTATCAAAGTGGTGGAATACGTCTCTTTGAAATCAATGATGCTGTTGGGTTTTCTGGAGATATTGTTTCTTTTAGATGTCTTTTGTTTCTTATGTTTCCTCTGCTGGTCCTCGGTGTGATTTTATCGCGCAATATGGCGATAAGAGCGGTGTATTTATTGGCCATTCCGTTGTTTTTTTTGCTTTTGCAGTTGACGTATGGCAGGGGAGCAATATTGGGAATACTAACCTTTATCCTGGTATTTCCAATGATATGGATATGGGTCCAAGGATTATGGAGGAAAAATATAATCTGCTCTTATCTTGGTGTTATAGCAATTGTGGGTATGGTTCTTTCAGCTGGAGTGTTATTGCCAAAATATCAAAGCGTTATGTCGGCGATAATTACCGAAAGACTTGTTAATACATTGCATGCTGTGTTCGACAAAAAGTCTGAAAGCACCTATTTGGAAGAAGAACCAAGGCCGGAAATGCAGCGTCAGGCTTTAAGGCTCCTTCTTGATGCACCAATTGCGGGTTGGGGACCGGCTGCTTTCCAGATTAATTCCCAGCGAATAAGGTACCTCAATGGAGATAAGCCGGGTATAGCACATGTCATGACCGGTCTCTATTTGCAGATTGCAACAAATTTTGGTTTGCTCGGGTTTATTGTTATGGGATGTCTGCATGGGATTCCAATGTGGATGGTCTGGCGTGTTCGTAAAAATATTACAGATATTCAAACGAGGTGGGCTGTAGGTATCATTGTAACTACAGTGCTCATCTTGTCACTTCTGTTTACTTTGAATCCCAATATAAGCGTTCCTGCAACAAATTGGATATACACTCTCTATCTTGGCTATCTAATGTCAGTTGCATTGAAGCATGACTATAAACCTGCAAAAAACACCCTGAAGATAGTTTCTGTCGTAGGATTTCCGGCCGTACTGGTCTTTGTGTATGGCTCTTATCTAACCAGTTATGGAAAATCAGGATACGAGACTGTGCAAGATAAACTGTTGCACACTATTGTCGATGATTATACGGTAAGTGGTCAAAAATTATTATGGGATAGCAAAAGATTGGCTAAAGGATACCAGGTTGCGAACAGGTTGATCCACACAAGAGCGAACCCTTTTCATCACAAATACACAACACAAGTTATTAGTTTGCAGGCGAAAAGTGATCCTGTATCCATTGCCATGAACAGTGATTTGTTGTGTATCGAAACTGAGATAGCAGAACAGAGCAATCCGGGCAATATTTATATGACGGTGAAAATATTTCTGGGAGAAGATAGTAACGGAGAGACCCATGTGTTTCGCTCAGGAGGCAAACATTTATTGTACTACAAAATTCCCGCCAAAGCCAATGGAGCGATTGAGGCTCGTGTTGAAGTGGATATGTGGAAGGCACTCCCTTACCATGAGGATTATCGGGATTCCATTGACCAGATATATATTCCTTATCATAAAGACTACCATGATTTAGGAACCATAATTAAGGTATCATCATATGGAAATGGAAATAGACTTTAACTCGATTTTAATGTCCAAATATCGAGATATTACATCATTATATTTAACGATGGGCCGGTCGGATATTATTTCTTCCTGTAGATTATTTGGGTTCATCCGACATCTACTCATTTTTGCGTGCACGTACGCTTAATCCGGAAGAAACACATCACTGATATAGGCTAAAAATGTTACGACCTCATTTATCTGTTGCAACAGCCGCCGCTTTTTTGTAAGTTTTAGAAAATT
>DOSU01000123.1:719-839 GCA_003513895.1 Rikenellaceae bacterium | reverse complement strand
CGCATGCGTCTTATCGAGACCGGTGGCAGAACCTCGCAGGACCTCGGCACGGGGCGAATTGTCGGACAGATCCTCATCTATCTCTATCTGAGAGAGGATGAATCCTCGCTTGACGGTATA
>DOSU01000123.1:351-572 GCA_003513895.1 Rikenellaceae bacterium | reverse complement strand
GGCTTGGCCAGAAAAGTCTGGAAGAGTGGGGATAAACGCAATTATTATAAGAGTGCCGAAAATATCGGGAAGGCTTTACAACAAGGTTTGCTCTCTCTCGTTCGTCAAAAAATACAGCTTTTCGGTGATGAGTTGGATGGCAGTCTCGAACTGATAGGTAAGATTCCTGAAAATTCTCCGGTAACAAATGAAATGGCGTTTTTAAAGCAAAGAATCGTAAG
>DOSU01000123.1:0-288 GCA_003513895.1 Rikenellaceae bacterium | reverse complement strand
TTAAAGCAAAGAATCGTAAGAGCCCAAAAACTGCAAAGTGGACTCGAGCGAGTTCTAGGAAATCCTTTGGTGAGTTTGCTTGCCGGATTAAGGGGTAAGTGATGGGCTGGAAACAGGCAATGGATACCTCAGCAATGAAATATGATGCACAAGACCTCAATCGGCTTGTTTGGTATTCTTTTCTGAAGAAACTGAGCGCGTTATGAATGAACAACAATATCGCTGTTTGAAGCGTCTTGCTTGGGACTACAATATCTCTGCCGAAGAGATGTATGCCGTGATCACCGG
>DOSU01000031.1 GCA_003513895.1 Rikenellaceae bacterium | reverse complement strand
CCGGCGAGTGAATTTACCCCCTCCTGAATACGCGCTCCGCCTGAGTCATTAATTCCTATCAACGGAATCCTCATTCTTAGGGCATAGTCCATTATTTTGGTGATTTTCCTGGCATGCATCATCCCCAGTGAACCTCCGGCAACAGTGAAGTCCTGTGCATAGATTCCAACGGGTTTTCCGTTTATGGTTCCGGTTCCAATAACAACTCCGTCTCCTGCCAGATCTTTACCCTCCATTCCAAAACCTCTTGCTTCGTGCTCAATAAAAAGGTCATACTCGTAAAATGATCCCGGGTCCAGAAGTTGATTGATCCTCTCGCGTGCAGGAAGTTTTCCCATTGCTATCTGTTTGGCAATTGCCGTAGCACCGCCTCCCTGTACAGCTTTGGCTGTTCTCTCCTGCAATTCAGAGATTTTTCTGCTTAATAAACTCATAGAATTTTGTTTTAGTACACACAAAAATATGAAAATATTTTAATTCACAAATTCTGAAATTTATTCACTACATTTGCAGAATATTCAGATATTAATAACCTAATCAATAGTACTATATGTCACTTTCATTCGTCGATCGCCACAATGGTCCCCGTGAGCACGAGGTCTCAGAAATGCTCAAGGTTTTAGGGGTAAAGAGCTTGGAAGAGCTTGTAAAACAAACTGTTCCATCCGATATCCTTTTAGATAAGCCACTCGCTCTGGAAAAAGCAATGAGCGAATACGAATATTTGGCAAAACTAAAGGCAACTGCCTCCAAAAACAAGAATTTCCGTTCGCTTATTGGCCAGGGTTTTTACGGCACAGCTACTCTTCCGGTGATAATTCGTAATATTTTTGAAAATCCAAGCTGGTACACTTCTTATACTCCATATCAGGCAGAAATTTCGCAGGGCCGTCTTGAGGCTTTGCTCAATTTCCAGACAATGGTGTCCGATCTTACCGGATTTAAAATGGCGAACTCATCTATGCTGGACGACTCAACTGCGGCCGGTGAAGCGGTGAGAATGATGTATGAACTTCGCTCTCGTGACGCTGTCAAGGCCGGCAAAAATAAGGTATTTGTAGATTCCAGCGTTTTCACACAGGTTTTAGCTGTAATCCAGACCCGTTCGGAAGTTTTGAACATTGAGGTTGTTGTTGCGGAATTTGAAGGGTTCGAATTTGACGATAAATACTTTGGAGCAGTTGTTCAATACCCTGCAGCAAACGGTGAGGTACGCGACTATTCTGCTTTTTGCGATAAGGCACACTCAACAGGAGTTCTTGTAACAGCAGTTACCGATCTTCTTGCGCTGGCACTTCTTAAAGAGCCTGCCGCATGGGGAGCAGATATAGCAGTGGGAACTGCACAACGGTTCGGTCTCCCTATGGGGTTCGGCGGACCTACAGCAGGATTCATGGCAACACGCGACGAGTACAAGCGCAACATGCCGGGAAGAATAATCGGCATTTCTGTGGACAGGCTGGGTAAACCGGCACTTCGCATGGCTCTTCAGACAAGAGAACAGCACATCAAACGCGAAAAGGCAACCTCAAACATCTGTACCGCAACAGCACTAATGGCTTCGATGACAGGAATGTATGCGGTTTATCACGGCCCGGAAGGAATCAGGTCAATTGCCAGAAATGCATTTGTTTATGCAGGAGCAGTAGCAGGCGAACTAAAGAAAGCAGGTTTTAAACTTACGACCGACAAGTTCTTTGACACAATTGAAATAAATGGCGTTAACGCCGATGATATAAAGAAAAAAGCAGAGGAAAAAGGATTCAATTTCTTCTATCCTTGCAGCAAATCGGTAAGAATCAGTTTCGACGAGGTTTCAAACTGCGACGAGGTATCAAAAATTCTTAACATTTTCGGTCTCAAAAACATTGAATGTCCGGGAGCTCCAAAAGGAGAAATTTTTATGGCGCGCCAGACTCCATTTCTCACAGCAGAGGTTTTCAACAAATACCATTCGGAAACCGAAATGATGAGATACATCAAGAAACTTGAGAGAAGAGACATATCTCTTACCCATTCTATGATTCCGCTTGGTTCATGTACAATGAAGCTTAATGCTGCTGTTGAAATGATGCCTTTAAGCTGGAGCGAGTTCACGAATGTTCACCCTTTTGTTCCGCTCGATCAGGTAGAGGGCTATATGCAATTGATTCACGAAGTTGAGCATGACCTTTCGGTTATTACCGGTTTTGATGCATGTTCTCTTCAGCCAAACTCAGGAGCTGCAGGCGAATATGCCGGCCTTATGACAATTCGCGCATACCACATAGACAAGGGGAATCCTCAGCGAAACATTGTAATAATTCCAACATCTGCCCACGGAACAAACCCTGCATCGGCAGCAATGGCCGGAATGGAGATTGTACTTGTTTCATGCGACGAAAACGGAAACATCAATGTAGACGAATTTCGCCAAAAGGCAGAGCAATACAAAGATCGCCTCTCATGCACAATGATTACATACCCGTCTACTCACGGGGTATTCGAGATTAAGATTCGCGAGATGGTTAAAATCATTCACGAAAACGGAGGTCTTGTCTATATGGACGGAGCAAATATGAACGCTCAGGTTGGTCTTACAAATCCGGGCTTTATTGGGGCAGATGTTTGTCACCTTAACCTGCACAAGACATTTGCAATTCCTCACGGCGGCGGCGGCCCCGGAATAGGTCCTATTTGCGTTACAAAAGAGCTTGCTCCTTATCTCCCTTGCCATCCATATCTGTGCAACTGCGAAAAAAAGGGAGTATCTGCAGTTAGTTCTGCGCCATACGGCTATCCATCGGCACTTCCTGTAACTCACGCATACATAAAACTTCTGGGACCGGACGGTCTTAAGAAGGCAACTGAAATAGCAATCCTAAGTGCAAACTACATGTCGGTAAAACTGGCAGAGGCCGGATTTGCGACCTTGTATACCGGAAGGCCTACAGGTGGTGGATCAGCTGTGGGTTCGGCAACAGGCCAGGGCAGGGTAGCCCACGAATGTATTATAGACATCAGACACTACGCAAAAGAATACGGAATTGATGCGGGCGATATTTCAAAACGCCTGATGGACTTCGGATTCCATGCACCTACATTGTCTTTCCCTGTTCACGATACACTCATGATAGAACCTACCGAGAGCGAACCTAAGGCAGAACTCGACCGCTTTATTGAGTCTATGATTGCAATCAAAAGCGAATGCGAAGCAGTAAGAGACGGTAAAATGGACAAACTGGACAACCCGTTGAAGAATGCACCTCACACAGCAGCGGAAGTTGTTGGCGACAACTGGAGCCACCCATACGGCCGCGAACTGGCAGCCTATCCGCTCGAGTGGATTCGCGACAACAAGTTCTGGCCACATGTAGCCCGCGTAGACAACGGCTTCGGCGACAGAAACCTGATGTGCAGCTGCGAAGGATGGAGGTCTTAACGGCTTACTTTGGTGCAAGCTGCTCATTGGCAGCCTAATGCGAAACATAAACTTTTGCACAAAATAAAAAAAGAACCCCCGGAAACGAGGGTTCTTTTTGTGTGCACACAAGGAGTTTTCCCCTGGGGAAAAATGTTGTCTGGTGTTTAAAATCTGCCTCCACCGGGTATAAGCTTAATTCTGTTTGTCTCTTCAAAGTACTTGAAGTACATAAAAAGCTTATAGTTGAAGTTAAAATCGTACTTGGTGAAAGGGTCGTACTCAACGAAGCTGTCTATTCGCCTGTCTCCTTTTAAAAATCTTCTGTTCCATTCATTCACATACTGCAGGTTTGCAGATCGCAGATATTCGTTAGAGTATTGTGATTTTGAATAACTTCTGGTGCTAAGCCAGTAATCAAAACCGGAATCGAAAACTATCAAATCATATTCCGTAGAATCATCTGCAGCTTGGGTGTCCTTTACTCCGACCCTGCCAGCAGAATCCGAAATGCTTCTAGGCGTTCCGCACGAAAATAACATAGCCGCAGCCAATGCTAAAACCAGTGTTGTTTGAATATTTCTCATAATATCAAAGTTAACAAAAAGATTTTCCCCAGGGGAAATTTGTTATGTTACAGATAATATGAGTATTAGCCATATTTCTATTTCGCATTATGTTGCTGACTATGTGTGATTTAACAAATTTCCCCTGGGGAAAAATGGTGTTGGTGCTGGTGTTTATTTTTTTTCTATATTCGCAATAAATATTCCAACAATGACCTCTTACAAATTCATACTGAATTTATATCACAAACCCGGAAGGGGTCTGTTTTCGTGTCTGATAAGCTGAGTCCGCACCAGTTTTCCCCAGGGGAAATTTGTTATGTTGCAGATAATATGAGTATTAGCTAAATTTCTATTTCCCGTCATATCCCTGATTATGTGCGTTTTAACAAATTTCCCCTGGGG
>DOSU01000009.1 GCA_003513895.1 Rikenellaceae bacterium | reverse complement strand
AAAGCGAAAGTGGGTATGACGCGTCCAAAGATTCTACTGATCAGTCTGCTTTTCATCGTTGTTGATGCCTTTCTAATTGGAAGCTCTTTTTACTTGGCTACCTTATTAAGGATGTTGGTGGATGAGGGGCTTGGATTATCTGCCGTTGCTTGGAATACTGTCTTCAGTATGGCGCAACTTGGTATTTTATTTGGTATAGGTATTTTTATTTTTCAAGGGCTCTACCCAGGTTATGGTCTTACTGCTGTAAAAGAACTTGAACAAATGTGCAAAGGTATAAGTATTGGATTTGTTCTACTAACAACACTTTCCTTTCTAAATAAAGCATACTTGATTTTCCCAAGGTCAGTCATATTAATGGCATGGATAATTTGCCTATTTTTATTACCCACTATCCGCTTTGCATTTCGAAATATCTTATCGAGGACCCCTTTTTACGGTGTGCCAGTTGTTGTGTTTGGTGATGGACAATGGGCCAAGGATGTAATTTCTTCTCTGAATCGAGTAAAAAGACTTGGATGGCGCCCTAATTCAAAAAAACCGATTCAATCTTTTGCTCAACATATTTCAAAACACTCTCCTTCAATTGCCATACTAGCATTCGAGAAAAATGTTCCGTTATCTCAAAGTATTCGTGAACTTAACCACCATTTTAGTAAAGTAGTGGTCGTGGAGGAAACTAACAATTTTGGTTCATTATGGGTTGAGATTCGGGATTTGGATTCCATCATGGGATTGGAATACCAGTTTCACTTGCTGTCAAAAACAAATACTTATTTTAAAAAGTTAATCGACATTTTTGGGGCTTTCCTTTTATTAGTTTTACTAAGTCCTTTATTGCTGATTGTTTCTTTACTTGTAAAAATTGATTCAAAAGGTCCAATTCTTTATCGACAAGAAAGACTAGGGCGCAGTTTCAACCCCATAAAAATCTATAAATTCCGTTCAATGGTGCCTGATGCTGAAGAACGACTTCAACAATTATTGGCAAGTGATCCCGACACAAACGCGATGTACAAAAAATATCACAAACTTGAAAAAGACCCTCGAGTAACAAAGATCGGAAGGTTTATCAGACGGTTCAGTATTGATGAATTCCCTCAACTGATCAACGTAATAAAAGGTGAAATGAGTCTATCTGGTCCAAGAGCATACCTTCCCTCTGAACTAGAAGAAATGGGAGATTACGCAGAAATAATCCTGCGGGTTAATCCCGGCATGACAGGTTGGTGGCAAGTTCTTGGCAGGCACGGAACTTCTTTTCAAAAACGGCTCCAAATGGATGAATACTATATCAGCAACTGGTCTATTTGGATGGATGTTTATATTTTCATGAAAACCATCGGCGTCGTCATTTTCGGTAAAGGGGCTTAGTCCTAATCTTGAACAACATATTGCGAAATTCAATATCTATTGTCTATAATCTGAAAAATGATAAAAGTTTTTTGGATTAGGACTTTTTAAAATGAGTCATCCCAGTCATAATTCAGAATTACATAAAAAAAGTATCTCCATCCACAATTTTTGGGAAAAAGTATATACCAAATTGCTACGTATTTGTAAGAATACCATCCTTCAAATACATGATTGGTTATTTCACAGTTATCAGTTTAGTGAATTTTATACTAATGAATTGAACTTAACAATTGCCAGTCGGTCCGAAAATTTCATTTTCAAAAATGATACGTGGCTCGTCGAAGTTTCTAACCATTTTATGTCTCACCGATTTGACCTTCTCGGTTCTGGATGGACGAAGGTTTATTTCGGAATGAAATTTCGAGGATTGGAAGAAATCCATTATTCAACAGCAAATCATCCATCACCCGATGTTTTAGGTAATTGGCTTAAAGGGTTGATTAATCGATCAAACCTTGCAAAGTCGCAAAGCATTTGGAATTTGATTGAACAACCTTATACACCCATTGATTGGCAAATTGATTTTAAATCAGGCTATAGATGGAACGAGAAAACATGGTTTACAAATATCCAATTTGGACATAAAACTGGTGTAGATATTAAGGTCCCCTGGGAACTAGCGCGCATGCAACACCTACCCCTGCTCGCGAAAGCATATTCATTTGCTCAAAAACAATTAAATGGATTCTCAGATCCTGAAGTTTATATCAAAGAGTTGCAGAATCAAATTTTAGATTTTATTGCAACAAATCCCCCACGTTGGGGAGTCAATTGGGCAAGCACGATGGATGTATCAATCAGGATCATCAATTGGCTATTAGCGTACGATCTTTTCACGGCATTTGGCGCTAAATTCGACGACTCTTTTAGTAAAATCTTTTTTAATAGCGTTTACGAACATGGTAATCATATATCGAACCATCTTGAATGGCACCCAAAATACAGGAATAACCATTACTTATCAAATATAGTAGGTCTCTTATTTGTAGCAGCCTATCTGCCTTCTACGAAAAAGACGAATTCCTGGTTGATTTTTTCTACAAAGGAATTGATAAACGAAATTAAACTTCAATTTCATGAAGATGGTAGTAATTTCGAGGCTTCGACATGTTATCATCGTCTCTCTTCTGAATTTGCCATCTATGCTACCGCATTAATCTTAGGTTTGTCTGCTGAAAAACGACAAGCGTTGAGAAATAATGGCTCCAAATTTTCGAGGTACTCCGAAAAATCAAAAATTATGTTCCACCCGCTACCAAACTCAAATGATGAATCACCGTTTCCTGACTGGTATTTTGATCGACTTGAAAAGATGGTTGAGTTTACCCAAAAAATCACCAAACCAGACGGTCATATCCCACAAATTGGTGATAACGATAGTGGAAGACTTGTGAAACTATTTCCAATTTATCGAAAAATGGAAGTAAAAACTGCAAAGGAAAATTATCTTAATCTCAGTACTTTTTCTGAATTGCAAGATCAGGATAATTATTGGATGGAAGATTTTCTAGATCACAGCAACATGGTTTCTGCTTTTTGCGGTCTTTTCATTCATTCAGATTATGATAATTTTGGAGTTAACGATGAAGAAAAACTCTTCATTAGAGCATTGAGTCGTGGAACAAAAGTAAATATAACCAACTCCTCTTCTGTAATAATCAAACCGGGAATCACAGACAAGAGTTCTAGTGAAGATTGGCAGAATTGCGATTTGCTCCTCTCTCGCTATTCTCCTTCTGAAATAATCACCAATATTCATTTTGACAACTCCATCAACAGTGACTCCCTCGATTATTTCTCGTATTCAGATTTCGGTCTATTCATATGCAAGTCAAAGGAATTCTATCTGTCAATCCGTTGCGGCTCAGTAGGTCAGCGAGGTAACGGTGGTCATGCACATAATGATCAACTTTCAATTGAACTTTTCGTTAACGGCAAGAACATCATCGCTGACCCGGGATCTTACTTATATTCGCCATTAGTCAACAGGCGAAATGAATACCGGTCTGTATTTTCGCATTTTGCACCTCATATCATGTCAAAGGAGCCGTCGGATCTTACAAAGGGTATTTTTTCATTGAATGATCCAAAGGCAGAAGTATTATATTTTGGGAAAAAAGGATTCGTTGGTTGTCACGAAGGATACGGTTTTAAGGTCTACAGACGAATTACGATAACCGATTTTGATATAATCATTTCAGATTATTCTC
>DOSU01000075.1:5387-6645 GCA_003513895.1 Rikenellaceae bacterium | reverse complement strand
CTGATTATTTCGGTTAACAGAACTCATTTCGATTACCTGAGTCCCAACAACCTATCAATCACCTTAGGATCCGCTATCTCTTGATATTTATTTAAAAACTCATCAACCTTCGAGGATCGAAACAAAGCTGTATGGTTATTAATTTTCATTCGTGACATCCCATCAGACATCAGCTTGAGCACCACTCGTTTTCCACACCCAAGATACTGTTGCACTCCAAGTATTCCATTCATGCTCCATCCTCGCTCTGGGTGAGATACGACCTCAAATATGCTTGTGCAAGCCGTTGATAAAGTGACTCTCCAGTTGATAACGCTAACGTCTCAAACGGTATTTGTATTTTTAGTGACAAATCTTTAGCCTTTGTTTTCGAAAGCATTCGTCGCCCCAATCGCAGATCACTTATCATTTGCGGGGACATGCCAACAAAATCTACATAACGCGAATATTAAACCATTTAATCCACATAAAATGTACAAATAATGAGGCACAGGCACATCTATACACATATTGTGAATATAATGTAAATAAAAATTTTCACATTAGTTGTTTATTTTTATCCGCAGAATGTGTATAATGTGCAAATGGAAAATAACAAATCTGACATAATGGAAATTTTCAGCATCGCAACCATGCATATCTTGTCCACCAAAGGGATAAAGCAAAACGCGATAGCTAAAAAGCTCAATATTGGACCATCTACTCTGAATAATTACATAAACGGAAGAAGACAAGGAAGTGAAGCAACGCGAAGAAGGATTGCAGATCAACTTGGTTGGAATTATGAAAAGCTGTTAGAGCTAGGCCAATGGATACTCAGAGGGAATCCTCCCGAGAAATTTTGTCCACCGTTTGTGAATTCTACAAAACAAGAACTTTCCGAATCAATGAGTGACGCGACTTCGTCCTCACAATTCTCAGGCACCAAAACAAATCGACCTGATTATGCAATTCCTCAGAACACAGCAAATTTTATTTCTGTTCCCAAATTTGCAGCACAGCTACCAGTCGATCAAGGCTCTTTTTCAGAAACAGACCTTGTTGAATCAGACATGATGTTCCACAAAAACTTCCTGATGAAGTATGGAAATCCTGATCAAATGGCACTATTTGAGGTCATAGGTAATTCTATGAAACCATTTTTATATAATGGAGATGTTGTCCTGGTTAATTTATCAAAAAATAACATCGCCGACATTATTGATGGTAAAGCATATGCGTTTCGTGAAAATCATACTGTCAAGGTTAAAAGGCTATC
>DOSU01000075.1:2822-5222 GCA_003513895.1 Rikenellaceae bacterium | reverse complement strand
ACAGGAAACTTCAGCATGATTGGCGAAGTTTTATGGGTAGGACACGAGGTCAATTAAAGGTTTTCTATGCCAGCAACGGTCTGAGAAAAAGTTAAAGGCTCTGGCCGAGGGTATGTGATGGTCCATTACAATTGACAACGAAAATCTGCCGTTGCCCATGAGAAGGCGACAAGCGACTGACAATGCTCCTTGGCACATTCTTGAAATACAAACCGGGAGACTATCCACTGGCACTCTTGCTTGCTCGTACCGGGATGAGTGATCTTCGTGAACGGCAACATCATGTCTTCGCCAACGGCAACATCATGTCTTCGTCAACGTTAACAATCAGTTAGATGGTTCTGCACCTCGGACGATAGAGAAGATCAAAGCGCTTCTGTAGATCGCGGGAGAATGATCAACTACAGGAGCAAATCATCCCTCATTAATCTTGCTTCGCAGGATCCAGGATGGATGGAAAGTGACAACTCTCCTGGCATCCAAATCAAGATCTTCCCCTGTCTGTGGATTTCTTCCACGTCTGGGATTCTTATCCCTGACATTAAATTTCCCAAACCCACTCAGCAGGAGATCTGATCCACTGATCAGGGTATCTTTCGACAATTTCAAAAATGCCTCTACCGCATCGACAGACTGGGCCTTTGTCAGGTTGTCATGATTTTTGTATACTTGCTGTACAAGATCTGCTTTGGTAAGTGTCATTTTTCACCTTTCCTTCTGTTAATGATGGTTGATTTTAGTGAGAACCAGCAACGATCATATTCCAAAATTGAATAAATTCAAAGATATTGGTGTGATATGTTCAGTTTTTAGATACATTTATTTCTTGCCGTGAGAGATGGAGGCTAACGGGGTAAGGTCCTCTCAGAATGGGCTTCAAGACTTTGGTGGCGTATAAATTGAACGTCGAGCAACACATTCCATTCTTGACCAGCAAAAAGGCTTATCTCGCATACATTGAATACTGGAATAGTAAGCTGAGGAATTGAGAGAGCAGAACCGGGGTATTTTTTGATGTTTGATTTCTGATATACAGGTTATGATATTTTGGAATATATTGCCTTTGAAAGAACCTAAGTAAAGGTATCTAAAATGATGTCATCTTTCTGTATAACATCCCAATCCGGGGAGATCTCTAGATCAGCTGAATAACTTGTTCTTCCGGAGATTATCCGCTACCCGTTGAAATATAAAGAAAAACATGGTACCGATGCCCAGGTAGCGGGTTGCATAGCAGGTATGTTACGCATATTGAGGAGAATACATTGCAGGAGAACATTAACTATTTTGTGTCTTATGCACACAAAAATAAGATTCTCGCTCAAGATTTCCTCGACAGGTTGAGTGATGTTTTAGCTCCATCAAAATCATACAGATACTTGCGCTGGAAAGATACTGACTTGATTGTTGGTGAAGATTGGACTGATCAGATTACCGAAGCGATAGACAAATGTGTTATGGGACTCCTGCTGATTTCTCCAGCTTTTCTCGCGTCAAATTATATTACAAAAAACGAATTACCTTCGTTTGTGTCAGGTGTGAAGCCATCTGTTCCTGTTATGATACAACCAGTGGATTTCGACTTGCATGACCTGAAAGGGCTTGAAAAGAAACAAATATTCAGATTCGAATACGAAGGGTTTAAGGAGCCAAAGGCATATGGTGAGTGCAAAGGCCAGCGACGAGACGCCTTTGTTCTTGAGCTTTTTCGGAAAATTGAAAAAAAACTTACAATAAAAACAAAGGCCAAAGGTGGGACTCAATTTACAGCAACAATTGATCCTCTCATAGACCTTCGTTTATTCGAACTAGCATCTAAGGCATATAGAAGCAGAGGGACTCCAAAACATTTTCTGGACTCACAGACTCTAACGAACGATCAAAGAGCCAAACTTTATGATAAAGTTTTGAAATCGCAGCAAGGAAGACCTTTAAAGAAAAATCCATACAGGTGAAAAAAAGCATAACCATCATCGGTTAAAGTCGACGGCTGGAAAAATCGTGACCTTCAAGGGAAGGTCAGTGGTCGCCACTGCTTACCCGTAAGACGAATTTCCTTAAAAGTTGATCCTGAGGTAAGCAAATGTCTGAGTGGATTGGAACAATTGAAGAAAAAATAGAAAATGGAAATATGGGAACATCAAGTTTAAGTGTTCTTATCGAACCAACCTCGGCCTGCAATTTAGAATGTTCATATTGCTATAAAGGCAAAAAATTAAATCGGCGAATGTCATTTTCTGCTTTTAAAATAGTAGCGCAGAAAATTATTGATTATTGCCGCAAAAAAAATAGACCTCTCCTTTTTGTTTGGCATGGAGGTGAACCAACTCTTTTAGGCACCGATTTTTACGAGCAAGCTTTTGAATTTTGTGCTGAAATTGGTAAAGGGCAATTATTCCA
>DOSU01000075.1:2125-2755 GCA_003513895.1 Rikenellaceae bacterium | reverse complement strand
TGGTAAAGGGCAATTATTATCGCATACCCTTCAAACTAATGGAACACTCCTTGTTGATTCTCTCCTTGAGTTATTCAAAAAACATAAAGTCTCGATTGGTGTGAGTCTGGACGGGCCTGCGCGTTATCACGATAAAATGCGTCCAATGTGCAATGGAAATAAAACGCATGCGATAGTTATTGACGGCATTATGCGCGCAAAGGCGATTGGCGTTGATGTAGGTGTTCTCATGTCGATAACTAGAAAGAATACTGTGTACATTAATGAAATGTTCGAGTTTTGCCGTGAAAATAAATTGACTTTTGGGCTCAACCCAATAAGCGCTGATTTGCATTCTTCTCATGAAGGCATTGAGATTTTGCCCAAGGAATATCTTAACGCCTGTATCGAAGCTTACGACCTTTGGTTTTTTCAAGAGAATTATTCAATACAAGTTAATCCTGGGTTTGGAGTAACACGATTGCTTCTTTCAAAGAACAGACTTTCAGAATGCTCAATGAGCGAAAATTGCCAGGATCATTTTATATCTATTGGTCCTGAAGGCGATATATATCCATGCAATAGATTTTATGGTTTGTCAGACTTCAAGTTTGGAAACATTATACATGAAAGTGTTGAGGATATTTTTAG
>DOSU01000075.1:0-2026 GCA_003513895.1 Rikenellaceae bacterium | reverse complement strand
GAGAAAAACGCTGTAATCTACTAAGTAGACGATCATCGACAATAGAGAAATGCCACGAGTGCACAATAGCAAATTATTGCAATGGGGGGTGTATGCACCATGCATTTGTGCATAATGGTACTCTATCTTCGCCGGATCATCTTTGCGAAGTATATAAAGGACTTGTGGAGCATGCCCTCAAAAGGTTAAATGAGGCTTTGCATTGAAAATCAAAAACTTAAAGAAGGAGAAGTAAGATGGAAACTTTAACCTTGGTTCTTGAAAAAGCCAATGAAGTTATGGGAAATCGGGTGGAAGTTGAGAACATAAAATTCCCGGCGTTAAGGGAAGTAATGGAAGAGGTTATTTTTACAGCAGGTACGGTTAATGATTATACCAGACATTCAGACCATAGCAAGTCCAGCACAAGAGGATGTGTAATGGGATGTGTGGGAGGGTGACGTGTACAAAAATACCATTAGTGATAATGCTGCTGGTCTTGTAAAAAGTTATTTTGAAGACATACTTAAGAAAAATAAAAAGACTGATAATGGAAAGTGGCATGCAATTTCTGGTTCTAGCTATCTCTTTGTTTTTAATATATCTAATGAAGTTGATAGAAAAGTTCAGGAATTCATCTCAAAGGGCATGAACCCCTTTAAAAACTTAGCCCGTGCATGGACAAATGAAGATTTATTAATAAGCGATTCTGTTCACAGCATTCGAGATTGTAATGTTGTTATACAACCGAAAGATAATTATTCGCTTGAACAGCAATTTAGTTGTTTTTTTACGGAGAATGCCACTAAGCATGATTTCGATGTGAAATTCGCTTTCGTGTTAGGTATACAACAAAGTGAAGCCTGGGAGGAAATTGAGACAAGGCTCAAGGAACTTATAAATGAAAACCTTAACGAAAAAGTGGATTATTCATTAGCTTATAATGAACTTAAAAAGCTAATTCAAGATTCCGCATCTGAGCCTGAATTGGTTGATTTCATAACACGTTACAAATTAATTCTTCTCCCATCTCCTTTTGACTTTCACGAAGTAGATGTGACTGTAGAAATTACGACCTCTGCAGGAATAATTGATTTTATGGTTATTGCTCGTCAGGACAATGGAAATAGAGGAAGCAAAGCTTATATATGGGAGTTTAAAAATGCTTCTTCGACTCCTTTCAAGCTTGTTAAAAAGAGGGGTCGTGGTGAACCAACTAACCAATTAATCGGAGCAGAGAATCAATTATTTCATTATTTTCACAGAATTTCAGAAGAAGAAAAATATTGGTTAGGAAACTATAGTTATATTAACAAAAGAGATGTAAAACTCGGTGGAGTTATTATCGGTTCTGACAGTAACCTTATAACCATATCGAAGAATATTAAAAATCCTGCCCAATATCAGGATAAAGGAAAAGAAGCGTTTAGACTTCGAGAGCAATTCATTTATGAAAAAAACAATATGATGCTATTGACATGGAGTGATGTCCTAAGAAGATTGAATACTCAAGCAAGTTATTTTAATTCTTGGTAATTTTTGTTTGTTCGTGCAAGGACTGTAATACGTGAAAAACTGTAATAGGGGAGCATAATTCTGATTGCCAACGAGCAAATGCACCGGATAAACCGGTGATCAACGCGTTAATATTGCCACTTATAAGATCAGATTTTTTTGCTATCGCCTCAGGTTGATCTTCCTACTGTTACGAACTACAGGAACCAACACTTCTCCTCTCAGCCTTGACCTTCACATCGCCTCCCAAAGGGTCACATTTCTCTTAAATTCCTGTCAGCAAAATCACGCCCTAAATGCAAAGACCGCGTGAAGCCACAAGGACTCGCGTACAATTTTCTCAATATTTTTGTTCCTGCGCTTAATCCCACTCTACACCAACAGGAAACTCCGCCGTTAATCATAACAAAATCCACACCAGACACCAAAGCACCGAAAACCAACCATCGCAGTTAACCACCGGAAAACATAACGCAATTGACGCTCTCTATTCATTTTTTTGGGATAAACACCAACGCAACCGTGTTGTCTT
>DOSU01000091.1:22914-26796 GCA_003513895.1 Rikenellaceae bacterium | reverse complement strand
TTGGTTTCCGGGCAATACACACATCCCTGCCGTGAAGAATCAGCCAGTGGTGTGCAATCGCTCTCAGGTGCGCAGGTATGGCAGAGGTAAGATCGAGTTCCACACCCAGCACATCATTTGTCTCGGATAGTCCAATTCTCCGCGCAACGCGAAAAACATGAGTATCCACAGCTATAACCGGTTTATTGTATATTACTGATGCTATAACATTTGCTGTTTTTCTTCCTACTCCGGGAAGTTTTTGCAGTTCTTGAGGATCGTCAGGAACAATGGAATTGTACTTCTCCGCCAGCATTTTTGACATTCCCAGAAGGTGACGGCTTTTGTTGTTTGGAAAAGTGACGGAACTTATAAGTTTGAATATCTCCTCCCCGGAAGAGAGAGACATGGAAAGAGCATCCGGATACCGCTCAAACAATGGAGGTGTAACAATATTGACCCTTTTGTCGGTACATTGTGCCGAAAGTATAACTGCTACAATTAATTCGTATGGGTTTTTAAACTTAAGTTCGCTCCCTGCCAAAGGCATATTTACTGAGAACCATTCAATAATACCTCTGTATCGCTCCTGCCTGTTCATAATATTTCCCCTGAATTTTATTCAAGAATACCTTCGTCCATCAACTGAGTAATATCAAACTCCTCAACTGCCTCAATTTCGGTGCAGGAGAGGTTTTCGCAAAGCATGACTCTGCCGGGATAGCGCTTAATGAGAGAGCGGTTGTGAGTAACAATAATGATTCCCGGATTATCCTCTTTGTGAATCTTCATTAAAACATTCATGATTTCGTTTGCGGTATCAATATCCAGGTTTCCGGTGGGTTCGTCGGCAAGGATAATTTCGGGATTATTTAGCAAGGCTCTCGCAATTGCTACCCTTTGCTGTTCTCCGCCGGAAAGCTGGTGAGGCATTTTATGTGATTTAAGCTCCATGCCCACGCTATCCAGCTTGGATTTTATTACTTCTTCAATATCTTTTTCATTTCTCCATCCTGTTGACTCCAGAACAAATTTCAGGTTGTCATAAACAGATCTGTCGTTCAGTAAATGAAAATCCTGAAATACAACGCCAATTTTCCTTCTTAAAAGAGGGATGTCCTTTTTGCGGATCCCTATTAAGTTAAAGCCGGCAACCTTTGCTTTCCCTTTGTAAACAGGGAACTCTGCAATAATTGATTTTACTATTGAAGTTTTTCCGCTCCCCACCCTTCCAATAAGATAAAGCAAATCTCCTCTCATAAGCTTAAGGCTCAAATCGGAAACAATAAGGCTTTCTTCCTTTATTATATCAATTTCCGACAAATCAATCAAGGGTTCGTTGTAGTCGTGTGGCATAAGTTTTGACTGTTAATTCATGCAAAATTACTAAATTTGGTGTTTAAACCATCCTGTTATTAATATTTTATCCTATGGCCTCAATATTAAAGACTTTGAAGTTCTTCACAATATCGATAATTGTTTTTACACTGTGCCTGCCTCTGGCGGCCCAAAACAGAGAAAGGAGTTTCCGGGACAGGATGAAGGCTGCAATTCAGCTTTACGACAGGGCTCTTTATCCTGCGGCCATTAACGAAATAAACGATGCGGTTGCTTTGTCCGGTACACTTTCGGAATCGGAGCTTGCCAAAGCAGGAGCACTCTCTCTGCTTTGTTCAATTGAGCTTCAGAAGCCAAATATCGAAGGTCTTGTAAAAGAATTTCTTGACAAATATCCCTTTTCCAGCGAAAAGGAGACTATTCGGCTTAAACTGGCGGGCTATTACTTCCGGCAACAGGATTATGTTACTTCTCTGGACATTCTGCAAAAAATCAACAGCAAATACCTTGCAAAAGAGCATATTACCGAATACAACTTTCAGCTTGCGTATTGCAATATGAGAACCGGCCGCCTCGTTGAAGCAGAAAGGCTTTTTGAACTGGTTCTTGGAGCAAAATACAGTACTTTTTCAAATCCCAGCCAATATTACATAGCATATATCCGTTATATGCAAAAAGACTTTAAAAAAGCGATTGAGCTTTTCGGAAAAATTGAAAAAGATCCCCGCTTTAGCACACTTGCGAGATACTATTCTCTGGAATCTCAGTTTATGTTAAAGAATTATGAGGTTGTAACTTCAAAAGGTGAAGAACTTTTCCTTACTCTCTCCGGAGAGTTTAAAAACAAATTGGCCAGGATTCTGTCTGAGGCTTATTTTGCAACTGGAAATGTAGAAAAGGCGAACTTCTATTTCGGCCAGTTTTCATTTACAAACAAGGAGCTGAGCAGAAAGGACATTTACTACTCGGGAATTATTGCCTATTCAATGAAAAACTATGAACTTGCAATTCAATCGTTTGTAAAGTTGAATGAGATGGGCGATACTCTCTCACAAAATGCCCTTTATCATATGGGGCACAGTTACATTCAAACAAAAAACAAACAGGCAGCTCTCGTTGCTTTCAGAAGTGCGTCCAGATTCAATTTCGACCCTTTAATAAGGGAAGATGCGATGTTTAACTACGCCAAACTTTCGTTTGACATTAATTCCGATATCAATGTTTTTCGTCAGTACCTGAACGAGTTCTCCCCTGTAGACTCAAAATACAATGAAATACAGAACTATATTGCAACATCATTAATAGTTTCAAAGGATTACAAGGGTGCATCGGATGTGTTGAAACTAATCAGGTTTCCACAGCCGGAAGATATTATCAATTTGCAAAAGGTATCTTTTTTGCGAGGGATGCAGCAAATGGAAATTGGGGCATTCAGGGATGCAATTCCAAACTTTGAACTCTCTGTGACAAACGGAAATTACAATGTTCCTCTCCAAAATCTGGCAAAATTCTGGCTGGCAGAAGCTCTGTACCGCGACAACCAGTTTTCCCGGTCCGTAGAAACAAATCTTTCACTTGTAAACAACAATATAAAGTTTAAAAGCAGCGCCGAGTACCCTACTGCATTGTATAATCTTGGATACGGCTATTTTAAACTGTCAAACTTTTCAGCTGCCGAACTGTGGTTTACGAGATATCTCTCTGCTGCAGGACGGGTTCCTCAATACGGAACAGAAGCAAAACTAAGGCTGGGCGATGTCTTGTTTATGCAAAGAAAATATGCGGCTGCAACAGACCTTTTTAGCCAGGTTTCGAAGAACGACATAAATGCTTATGCCTATGCGAACTACCAAATGGCTATTTCACAAGGTTTGCTTGGCAACGATTCAAAAAAGGTAGAGTTTCTGAAGTCTATCCTTCAATCTACGGAAAACAGCAAAATGTATCCGGAAATATTGTATGAATTAGGCAGAACCCTTGTTCAAACAGGAGATAACATTCAGGCTAAAAAATATTTCCGGGAACTGGGAGACCGTTATCAGGAGAGCAGTTATTACCCTAAGGCTTTGCTGGAGCTTGGACTCATTGCCCTCAATCAGAATCAAAACGATGAGGCTGTTCAGTATTACAAACAGATTCTCGCAGTGAGTCCACAGTCTCAGGAGGCTCAGAATGCAATAGCAGGTTTGGAAAACATATATCAGGAGAAAGGAGAGACAGAAGATTTTCTGGATTATCTGGACAAAAGCGGACTTTCAAAATCCAGGAGCACCGACGACCGTGAACTTTTGATATTTAACTCTGCCGAGAAACAATATCTTTCCGGCAATTATACTTCTGCAATTAACTCATTTACATCATTTTTATCCCGCCACCCGAACAGCTCTAAAAAATCTCAGGCAAATTTCTATTTGGGCGAGTCCTACAACAAAACGGGAAAACCGGAACTTGCGATTGATCATTTCAAGAAAGTTATGGAGAGCGGAGAGGGATCATTCCTTGAACTTGCAACTCTAAATTACTCCAAAATTTCTTATAATCTGGAAAATTACAAACAGGCGCTTG
>DOSU01000091.1:1985-22841 GCA_003513895.1 Rikenellaceae bacterium | reverse complement strand
CAAATTACAAACAGGCGCTTGAAGGATACTCTTCTCTTATGCTCATAGCTCGTCTTGATAACAACCGCACCGAAGCACAATTGGGAAGGCTAAACTCTTTCTTTATGGACCGTCAGTGGGAAAATGCAGTTGCCGAGAGTAAAAGAATTGACACACGATCGTTCTCCGAAAGTGCTAAAACAAGAATTAACTATATTACTGCCAAATCCCTTTACTCTCTGGGAGAGAGGTCTGCAGCACTGCCTATACTTAAAGAACTTTCGAAAAACAAGATAACGGCAGAGGGTGCCGAAAGTGCCTATTTACTCATTTCAAACTCATTTGACAATGGCGATTTCGCCAGTGTGGAAAAGGAGACTTTCGCATTTTCGGATTCAAACACTCCCCAATCTTACTGGCTTGCAAAATGTTTCATTCTTTTAGGCGACACTTATGCCGAAAAAGAGAACTGGGAACAGGCTAAAGCTACTTATGAGAGTATTCTTGAATCCTATAATGCAAAAGGTACCGACGACATCGCAGACCAGATAAAGATGCGTCTGAGTAAAATAGAAAAGATGAGCCCAACCAAATAATTCAGCAAATCAAAAAGAAGATCATGATACACTTAAAAATAATATTAAAGAGTTTCATTACATCAGCAGTTGTTCTAACGGCCGGTAGTTCATTTATTGCTTCGGCACAACAGAAGATTGACCCTACACTTGAGGTTCGCCGGCAATTTGACGGAAAACTCACGGAAATTCAAAAGAGCAAGCTGAACACAAACTTTAACGATTCGATAACAAAATTCAACCTCAATTTCAACTACTCTCTTTTCAACAAACCGGCAAAAGACCTTTATGAATTTTCTCCGCTGCCTTCGGCTCAGATAGAGAGAACAGGATTGCCCGCATTCCCTGTTTTCTATGCCGATCTTGGACTTCAGATGCCGTTCAATCCTCATGCAGACATATTCTTCCAGCCAAAGCTCCCACAGGGAATGTCGTTGCTCCTTTCCGGGAAGCACAACTCATTCTGGGGCAAGCTTCCTTTAGAAAATGAGATGTATTTGCCTCAGGCCGGAGATAATTTAAAAATGCCTGCGCCACAATATAAAAACAGCCTTGGAGCAGACTTTGAGTACAGCTGGAAGAAGGGGAAAGCCGGTGTAAATATTGCTTACAATAATCATTTGAGCAGCTATTACGGATTCCCTCAGTACCAGCTTCAGTTGCCTTCAATTATGTATGTCCCCGTAACTGAATCAAATCTATTTCCAACCAGAAATCCGGATGATTTTACAAACTCATATATGCTGGATTCCCTCTCACATACCTTTAATACTGTAGGCGGAGGTGCCTTTTTAAAATCGGTTAACTCTTCTCCCAGGGCATTTAATTATGAACTTCGGGTAGATTTCAGGCAGCTTTCCGATAAAAGCAACTATTACAAAAACTACCAGTCCGATCCTCTGACAGATATGATGATTTCGCCCGACATAAGTGAAAAATATCTAAACATAAAAGCAGACTTTGGTCCCGGATTTGGAGAGTATCACAAGTTTCTTGTGGGAGTTGATTTTGAATCGGCAAATACATTGTATTCGACATCAATGGATCGCAGAAACCTTACTGTAAATCCCAGATATCTGTTTACTAAAAACAGATGGATTTTTGAAGCAGGTATCAAAATTAACAAGTGGTGGGAATCCAACACCGAAGGGTTTAACTTCTTTTTCAAAGGTTTGGCTTCAATTGAACTCATCAAGGAAAATTTATGGTTCTACGCAGGTCTGGATGGGGACAACGAGTTTTCGACCTATGGCGATTTTCTTAATATTAATCCATGGATTGCTCCCGGTTCCGAAATTAAAAACGTAACTATTCCGATTCTGGGGAAATTTGGTTTTAAAGGGCAGGTTTTTGACCGTTTCTCATATCATGTATGGGGTGGTTATACTAAATACACCTCCCAAATGTTTTTAACCGCATACGACGATTATGCCCTTTATGGCATTAGAAATGGTTTTAAAACTTCATATGCAAAACAGGAGAAGTTTCATGCAGGGGCAGAGCTGGCATGGAGTTCAACCGACTTCGAAAGCGGTCTTAGTTTACAATATAACAACTACGCAAGAGCAGATTCAATACCTTCATACCATTATGCTCCATTTGAACTTAAAGCATTTGCCAGATACAACTGGAGAGAAAGACTAATATTTGAAGCAGACATTTACTTAAGGTCAAAAGCACCTGCCCTGCCAAAGGGTGTATCTCCATTCGTTCCAACCGGAACAAACGGATATTTTATTAAGTCATTCGCTCTTATCGACCTGAATGCCACATATGTATATGATAAAAAGTTTTCTTTTTACCTGAAAATAAACAACTTGCTAAATGCAAGCGAAACATATTTTACAAATTACAGGGGGATGGGTATAAACATAGGCGGAGGAGTGATTGTAACTCTTTAATTTTCTGCTAATTGTATCCTCTAAAAAACCTAATAATTTATTCGGAATTATTAGGTTTTTTTATGCTTTTTGATTAACTTTGCCTTCTTTAAATGAGAACTCTTTAAGATGAAGGAAAACGAATCCACTTTTGACAGCAGTCTGTATTCTGCAGACAGCATTCAGGTACTAGAAGGTTTAGAAGCAGTAAGAAAACGCCCGTCGATGTATATTGGCGACATTGGCAGCAGGGGTCTCCACCACTTGGTTTATGAAGTTGTGGACAACTCTATTGACGAGGCGATGGGAGGCTTCTGTACACATATAGATGTAGTAATTAATCCGGACAATTCTGTTTCTGTTTCCGATGACGGACGCGGTATTCCCACCGATATGCACGAGAAAGAGGGGCGAAGTGCCCTTGAGGTTGTTTTAACTGTTCTCCATGCGGGAGGAAAGTTTAGCAAGGATTCCTACAAAGTTTCCGGAGGTCTTCACGGAGTTGGGGTTTCTTGCGTAAACGCATTGTCGTCCCATCTTACAGCCGAAGTTTACAGAGAGGGGAAATATTTTATTCAGGAATTTGCAAAGGGAATTCCAATGTATCCTGTAAAAACTGTTGGAGAATCAGACAGAAGAGGTACTGTAATTACATTTAAACCCGATGTAGAGATCTTCAATCTCGGAACAACATACAATTATGATATCCTGGCTACTCGCCTGAGGGAACTTGCATTTCTCAACAAGGGAGTAGTACTTTCTCTCACCGATTTACGCGAAGAGGGTAAAAATGACGATATCGATACAGATATTGAAACCGAAACAGGAACTGAAATCACAGCTCGCCAGGAAACATTTGTTTCCCAGCTTGGGCTTCTGGAGTTCGTTCAGTATCTGGACGGAACACGTGAAAAACTTACTGAAAAACCAATTTATCTCGAAGGAGACAAAGGCGGAATTCCTATTGAAATTGCCATGCAGTACAATACCGGATTCTCGGAAAATATTCACTCCTATGTAAATAATATCAATACAATAGAAGGTGGAACTCACCTTTCCGGTTTCCGCAGGGGACTTACGACAACTTTAAAAGCCTATGCCGATAAAAACGGTTTGCTGTCGAAATTGAAGTTTGATATTGATGCAACCGACTTCCGCGAAGGCCTCACTGCAATTATTTCTGTAAAAGTAGCAGAACCTCAGTTTGAAGGACAGACAAAAACAAAGCTGGGAAACTCCGAAGTAATGGCAGCTGTTTCTCAGGCAACTACTGTTGCTCTTGAAAACTATCTTGAGGAGAACCCAAAAGATGCCAAAAACATTGTAGACAAAGTAATTCTTGCTGCAACAGCCCGTCACGCTGCACGCAAAGCGCGCGAAATGGTACAGCGTAAAACAGTGATGTCCGGTTCCGGACTTCCCGGCAAACTTGCAGACTGTTCAGACAGGGACCCTTCAAAATGTGAGATATTTCTGGTTGAGGGGGATTCAGCGGGTGGAACAGCTAAAACAGGAAGAGACAGAGCTTTCCAGGCAATATTGCCTTTAAGGGGTAAAATCCTTAATGTGGAAAAGGCTATGGAGCATAAAGTATTTGAAAATGAGGAGATAAGGAACATATATACTGCTTTGGGTGTTACCATAGGAACCGAAGATGATTCAAAAGGACTGAATATTTCAAAACTCCGGTATCACAAGGTAATATTGATGACCGACGCGGATGTGGACGGAAGCCACATCGACACATTGATTCTTACTTTCTTCTTCAGGTACATGCAGGATCTAATAAAGAATGGTTATGTATACATAGCCACTCCTCCTCTCTATCTGGTTAAAAAAGGAAAACAGGAACAGTATTGCTGGTCCGAAGACGACCGTAAAGAGGCGATTGAGCAGATAGGAAGAGGAAAAGAGAGCGGTCTGCATGTTCAGAGGTACAAAGGTCTTGGAGAGATGAACGCCATCCAGCTCTGGGATACAACAATGGACCCGGGAACAAGGCTTCTAAGGCAGGTTACGATTGACAATGCAGCCGAAGCCGACAGAATTTTCTCGATGCTCATGGGCGATGAAGTACCTCCGCGACGGGAATTTATTGAAACTCACGCAAAATACGCAAATATTGATGTTTAGGAAATCAACGAAAGTACTGCTACTGGTCGCTGCGCTGTTTCTGCTTAATGGTATTATCTATGGAGATAATAACACTAATGTGTTGATATTTAAGCTTAAGCTCCCTCCTACCGTAGTCAGGTACGACAGTGAAATTTTCAAACCTGCATTTCTGAAGTCTATTCCGCAAATAATGGACTTTACACGCTCAATAGAGTTTTCGGACTCACCTGAAGAGTACGATATATGGAGCGACACAAAAATCAATCCTTACCAGATAGACCTGATAGATATGACCGATACCGTAAAGATTGATCTTTCCAGCTTTTCGCCGCCAAAATCCAGGCACATTACTTCCGATTTTGGTTTTCGCAAATGGAGGTATCACTATGGCATTGACTTAAAGGTAGACAAAGGAGACACTGTTGCCTGTGCATTCGACGGAGTAGTGAGGATTACAAAAAGAGCCAGAGATTACGGATACTATGTACTGGTGAGGCACTTTAACGGTCTCGAAACACTATATGCCCACCTTAGCAAAATTCTCGTAAACCCGGGAGATACTGTTAAATCGGGCAATTCACTTGGGCTTGGAGGAAGTACCGGAAGATCTACCGGCAACCACCTGCATTTCGAAACTCGCTATCTTGGCAATCCAATCAATCCAAACGATTTAATTGATTTCTCTTCATACAACATAAAGAATTCAATTTTTCAGCTCCATGCCAAACATTTTGAATACAAAAAAGAGATTGCCAAAATAAGATACTGGACAATCCGAAAGGGCGACACTCTTGGACGTATTGCAATGAGAACAGGCATATCGATATCTAAGCTCTGCTCTCTTAACGGAATAAAAAAAACATCTATTCTAAGAATAGGGAGAAGATTAAGATACACATAAATAATTTTTTGTAATGGATATTTTTGAAAGAATCAAAAACGATGAAGGTGGTCCATTAGGACAATACAGGGTAAGGGCACACGGTTATTTTGCTTACCCGAAACTTGAAGGACAAATACAGCCCAGGATGACATTCGACAACAAAGAGATGCTCACCTGGACATTCAATAATTATCTTGGACTGGCAAACCACCCGGAAGTTAGAAAGGCCGATGCAGATGCTGCTGCAAAATGGGGACTTGGTTACCCTATGGGTGCCAGGATGATGTCCGGCCATACAAAATTGCACGAACAGCTGGAGAGAGAACTTGCCGGGTTTGAAATGAAAGAGGACGCATACCTCTTCAATTTCGGATATCAGGGAATGGTTTCAACTATCGATGCTCTTGTAAACCGCCACGACATTATAGTTTATGATTCAGAGGCACATGCTTGTATTATGGATGGCGTAAGACTCCATATGGGTCAGAGAATTGTATACCCGCACAATGATATTGAAAGATGTGAAAAGGTACTTGCCAGGGCTTCAAAACTTACAGAAGAGACAGGTGGAGGTATTCTGCTCATCACCGAAGGTGTTTACGGAATGACCGGTGACCTTGGAATTCTAAGCAAGATTGTTGAACTCAAAAAGAAATATAAATTCAGAATTCTCATTGACGATGCACACGGTTTTGGCGTTATGGGCGACAATGGCAGGGGTACTTCTGAATACTATAATGTTATGGACGAAATAGACCTCTACTTTGGAGCTTTTGCAAAGGCAATGGCCGGAATCGGAGGTTTTGTGGCCGGTCCTAAGTATATAATCGACTATCTGCGCTATAACCTTCGTTCACAGATTTACGCAAAATCGCTGCCTATGGCAATGGTTGAAGGCTGCCTGAAGAGACTCGATATGATCCGGACTATGCCGGAGTTGCGTTCTAAACTCTGGACAGTAACCCGTGCAATGCAAAACGGACTTCGCGAAAAAGGGTTCAACATTGGAAAAGCTGAGGCTTGTGTTACTCCTGTTTTTCTGGAAGGCAATGTTGCAGAGGCAACAAATATTCTGGTCGACCTAAGAGAAACACACAGGATATTCTGCTCGGCAGTTATTTACCCGGTAGTTCCGAAGGGAGTTATAATGTTCCGAATTATACCAACGGCAATGCACTCGCTTGAAGATGTTGAATATACGGTTAATGCTTTTGGCATAATTGCCGAAAATCTCAAAAAAGGAATGTACAAATCCGATCAGATTCAAGACAAGGCTTTGAATTCATAATGCTAAAAAACAAGGTAGTAATCATTACAGGAGCCAGCTCCGGAATTGGTCTCGCAGCCGCAAGAGAATTTGCAGCAGAGGGAGCAAAACTGGTTTTAGCTGCCAGAAATGCAGAGCGCCTTAAAGAGATTGAAGCTGAACTTTCACTTATTACGGAAGTATTGCCGGTTAAGACCGATGTATCGGTTGAGGCCGATTGTAAAAATCTTATTGAACACGCCGTGGCCAGATTCGGCGGTATTGACATTCTTGTAAACAATGCAGGAATTTCAATGAGGGCAATGTTTAAAGATCTGGACCTCGATGTAATTCGCAGGCTAATGGATGTAAATTTTTGGGGCACAGTGTATTGTACAAAATACGCTCTGCCCCATATTTTATCTAAGGAGGGATCGGTTGTAGGAGTTATATCTGTTGCAGGTTTTAAAGGCCTTCCGGCCAGAACCGGATACTCGGCATCCAAGTTTGCCATATACGGTTTCCTCGACACGCTTCGTATTGAACACCTTAAGGACAAGCTTCATGTTATGATTTTTGCACCCGGCTTTACTGCATCAAATATTCGTGAAAGCGCACTTACTGCCAATGGTTCCCAACAGGGAGAGACTCCAAGAGACGAAAGCAAAATGATGTCCTCACGGGAGTGTGCAAAACATCTGGTTAAAGGAATTAAGAAGAGAAAAGCACAGGTAGTTTTAACATTTATTGGAAAACTTACAGTGTTTATAAATAAATTTTTTCCAAGGCTTGTCGACAGACTCGAGTACGACTACATGAAAAAAGAGCCAAACTCTCCTCTTAAATAAAAGGTGTTTCTAAAATGCCGATTTTATATTTTCGGCAATTCTGTTTATCAGAGTGATTCTCGCTTCCTTGCTTGACCAGCCTATATGAGGGGTCATTATGATTCTCTCTTTTTCTTTTATGTGGAGATATGGATGATCCTGCGGAACCGGTTCGCTTTCATACACATCTACGGCAGCACCTGCAATGAGATTAAGGTCGATTGATTGCGCAAGGTCCTTTTCATTGATTAGTCCTCCTCGTCCCATATTGGCAATACAGGCACTTGGCTTCATGAGCTTTAGCTCATTTATTGAAATGAGATTTTTTGTTTTCTCGTTAAGAGGGGCGTGTATCGAAACAATATCACTTGAAGAAAGAAGTTCTTTTAGAGTAACTGCGGGATAGTCTTTGCAATGGGCCTTTCCGCCGGTAGGATAATAAGACACTTTAGCTCCAAAAGCAGTTGCAACAGCAGCCACCCTTTTTCCTATCGTTCCCATCCCTATGATCCCGAAATTCTTATTGTAAATCTCTGAAAATGCTCTGCCTGTATCGGTAAAGTGTGGACTTTGAGAATATTTACCACTTTTTAAGCATTTGTCAAAATATCCAATGTTGTTTATCAAAGCCAGGAGTGAACCGAATGTAATTTGTACTACACTCTCTGTTGAGTATCCAACAACATTTTTAACCTTAATTCCTTTAGATTCGGCATAAAGAGAATCGACATTGTTAGTACCTGTTGCTGCAACACAAATTAGTTTCAGGTTCTTTGCAGCATCTATTTGCTCTTTGTACATTCTAACTTTATTCACTATAACAACATCAGCATCAGCAACTCTCCCGAAGACTTCTATATCGTTTGTTGACGGATAGCAAATTAAGTTTCCGAACTCTTCAATTTGAGAATAAGAAATACCCTCGCCGAGGGTAGCAGCATCTAAAAAAACAATTTTCATAATGGGCCAAAGGTAAGAAATTTAGATTATTTGAAAAACATGCAATTATACTCGTTTTCTGGCATTTTTATTGTAGTTTTGTTGTAGGCCTAAACAAATTCAATTCGTATATGAAGACGCTTTTAACGGCTTTTGTCTCCTTTCTGTTCCTTTTTGCGATAAATGCTAATGCTCAGGACGTTGCCAAAAAAGTTAATACTATTGTTTTGTACACCTCCTATTCAACAGCAGAAGAGGCTTTGTACAACATAGCGCACCTTCTAATGACTAATAACATCTCTTCTGAGAAGATGGACAAAGAATTAACATCAATTGTCACAAATCCAATCAAATATAAAAACATTGATTTAAAATTGACTTTTAAGATTGCTAAGAAAAATGAAAGAATTGTTATAGTTTGTAGCGGTAATTTCAGAGACGGAGCTTATTATAAAGATGCAATTTTTGAACTGGATCAAACATGGCGCCCTATTACCAACAGAGGTATAAAAATCGAAAATTCCTATAAAGCATGGGAGGGGCTCCTTGAAGTAGTCAAAAGAATACCCTACAACCAGATTGGATACGAAACAAGGTAAAAAAATAAGTGACTGATTCTACAGCCACTTATCACATCATAACTTCATTTTTGTGCCCAGAACAAGACTCGAACTTGCACACCGTTGCCGGCACTACCCCCTCAAAGTAGCGTGTCTACCAATTTCACCATCTGGGCAATGGGACGACAAAGATAATACCGTTTTTGACATATTAAAATAGTTTGGGAAAAATATTGTAACTTAGCGTAAATATTAAAATTTGATGAAATGAACGACAATTTCAAGAAACAGATTGCCAACATAGAAGATCTTGTTGAAATTAGCAACATATTATCGGAGAGCACCGAACTTCACTCAAGAATATCAAAATATATCAAGAGCCCCATTGATCATCAATTCACAAAAGACGGGCATGAAATAAAGATGAATTTCGAGAAGAAGAGTGATACTATTTACCTTCTGGGAGAATACAGAAAATACACAACCGACAACAGTTCGGTAATGGAAATTTTGTATGACGCAATTTCTCAGAAAATGGTTACAAGCGCACACATTATTGATAAAACAGGCCTTTTTTGCGGACTCATCGAGTCTTGTTCAATCAAAAAAGTAGGTTTTGACATTACCGGAGATGCTGAAATTTGCGATAAGGACTTTCTCTTCAAGGATAAGATTTCTGCGATTTTAATAAGTGTAAGTGCCGATAAAGAAGGAAAATTTGTTGACTTTATGTACAACAACGGCATTCCGCTCACACTACTTGGTCATGTTACAAAGGGCCAGCTTAGAATGGACGATACTTCTTTTGGTTTCATATCTGAGTATATTGGTTAATATGCCGGAGACCTTAAAAAAAGACAGAAACATAATTTCTGCAATGTTCAACAATATTGCCGGGAGTTATGATTTTCTTAACCATTTATTATCTCTTGGAATTGATAAAATCTGGAGAAAAAAGCTAATAAAACACCTGATGAGTTCCTATCCCGCTAAAGTTCTTGATTTAGCAACAGGAACCGGAGACATAGCGATTGAACTGTTCAGGAAAGGAATTGAAGTCACAGGAATCGATATCGCTCAGAAAATGCTGGACAAAGCAACTGAAAAATGCGCTGCAGAGAGTAAATCATCCACTCCCCTTCCTGTTTTCATACTTGCTTCTGCCGATGAAATACCTTTTCCCGAAAACTCTTTTGATGCTGTTACCATTGGCTTTGGTATCCGTAATTTTGAAAATAGGGAACAGTCGTTAAAGGAGATATTCAGAGTGACAAACAACGGCGGCCAACTTGCAATTCTTGAGTTTGCGTCTCCAAAAAACAGGGTATGGAGAGCTCTCTATACATTTTACTTTCACAATATTCTTCCTGTGGCTGGAAAAATTATCTCTAAGGATATGAGTGCATACACATATCTTCCTGAATCTGTGTCGGAGTTTCCGCAATATGATGAGTTTTGCGGCGAATTGAGAATTGTCGGATTTACTTCGGTTCATTTTAAACCCCTCTCAGGAGGAGTTGCTGTGCTATATACTGCAAGAAAAGAGAGATTGGAACACTAAACTCAAAGATGGTTTTATGGGATACTGGGAGGCAATATCAATTATTTTATATCTGGTATATTACATAATTGCGATTTACGCTTCGTCTGTAATTGCATATCGCAAGCTTGATCCTGTTAAAACACTCTCCTGGATTATCGTTATTCTTTTACTTCCATATATTGGATTGATTTTGTACCTGTTCTTCGGGCAAAATTTTAGAAAAACCAAAATTTTTAATCGAAAAGGTATACGAGATGAGAGGTTTCGCAGGCTTATAAGTTATAGACAGATGAAGCTCTTTAAAACTGAACCTGAATCGCTTCCTGCAGAACTTGAGAAATTTAGAAAATTAATCAATCTTAACCTAAACGGAAGCAAAAGTGTTCTTGGGCTAAATACGAGCATTGAAATGTTTTTTTCTGGAAAAACAGCATTGAATGCAATGTATAAGAGCATGGAAGAGGCAAGGCAACATATTCATCTTCAGTCCTACATTATCGAAGATGATATTATTGGCAACAAGTTCAAAGATTTGTTAATCGAAAAAGCGAAATCGGGCGTTGAGGTGAGAGTAATTTTTGATGATGTTGGATGCTGGAACTTGTCTAAAGAATACACTTTTCAACTCACTGCTGCAGGGATTGAAGTTCTGTCGTTTGCTCCTGTTCGCTTTTTGTCTCCTACATCCCGTTTTAACTATCGGAATCACAGAAAAATTCTTGTTATAGACGGGGTTACGGGTTTTCTTGGCGGAGTTAATATTGCCGACAGATATTTTAACGGTGGTCCGTTTGAAGAGTGGAGAGATACTCACGTGAAGATTATTGGAGAATCCGTCTCTTCGCTGCAATCAAGTTTCCTTCTCGACAGATATTTTATTATAAAGAGACAATTCCGTAGAAAAAAGAAATACTATCCTTCTGTAAATACTTCAAGCATAAAAGTCGAAGGCGAAAACTACCACTTTTATTCACAAATAATTGCTTCCGGGCCCGATAGCGACTGGGCAAGTATAATGCAGTGCTATTTTTCTGCCATTACAAAGGCCACAAAGCATATATATATTATTACTCCTTACTTTACTCCAAACGAATCGCTTTTGAATGCGCTTAAAATTGCAGCTCTGGGGGGAGTTGATGTTTGTCTGATGCTGCCGGAAAAAAGCGATTCGTCTATAACCTATTGGTGTTCTATCTCTTACGCAACAGAGCTTCTCGATGCCGGAGTAAAAGTATATCTTTTTAGTAAAGGATTCAACCATTCAAAGGTAATAAGTATAGACGGCGAGTACTGCATAATTGGGTCTGCAAATTTTGACAATCGATCTCTGGAGCATAACTTTGAAATTACAAGCATAATATACAATAGTGACGTTGCAAAGCAAATTGACAATCAGTTTTTGCAGGATATTGAAAGATGCACATCACTAGCCGGTTCAAAATGGGCAAGAAGAAGTGTTCGAAACCAAATTAAAGAAGCGTATGCCCGCCTTTTAAGTCCTTTGTTATGAGAAAAATAATCCTTACAACAATTCTTCTTTTATTTCTCTTTGTCCCTTCCAAAGCTCAAAGAGCCACCTTTACGCCTGATTCGCTAAAAAAGGGCTCTGTTATAACCGCATTTGAATTTCCTGCGCTTTTCATAGTTTCCGGACTAACTCTTTATGGAAAACCGGGTAAGGATTTTCAATCTTTAAGAAATGGGATATCTCCTGGTTTTTCTACAAGTATAGATGATTATTTCCAGTACTCGCCTGTCGTATTATTGTATGGTTTGAAGATTGCAGGGGTAGAAGGGAGAAGTTCGTGGAAAAGGCTTATTGTTACAAATGCAATATCCGGAGTTGCGATGGCTGCAATTGTAAACGGCATGAAGTATACAATAAAGGAGCCTCGCCCGGACGGTTCCCGCAATAACGGGTTTCCAAGCGGACACACTGCTCTTGCTTTCATGAGTGCTAATATGATTCACCATGAATACGGACTCACCCGTTCGCCATGGTATTCTGCAGCTGCTTTCGGACTGGCATCTACAACAGCAGTAATGCGAGTTTTGAATAATTCTCATTATGTTCATCAGGTTCTCATGGGAGCAGGTATTGGCATTCTGTCTACTGAGCTGGGCTATATTATTGCAGATGCGATTTTTAAAGAACGAGGAAACTTAAGAGCAGGACGGAACCGGGTTTTTGGCGCTACAGATAAACCATACTCCTATCTTGGAACCAGTATGGGATATAATAAGATTATAAACAGAATAAATGTTTCCGGAGTTGGGCTTAAAGCAGGATGGGGAGCAACCGCGTCACTTGATGGTGCGTGGTACCTTAACAACAAATTGGGAATTGGAATTAACGCTTCGGCAAATAATACTTCCACTACACTGGCTTCTCCAATATGGTCGTCTTCATATATCCCGCATGAATCAATTATGGAAATAACAACTCCAGACCTAAATTGGTACACGATCTCAACAGGGCCCAGAATATCGGCAAGAGCAGGAAACATTTTTAGATATGGAGCAGGAGTTGATCTTGGATACTCACATTTGAAACAATCCCAAGGCGTAACTTTTCCTATTAATGCACAAAGCGGATTTTTTGTTGGGGGCAGCATTTTTGCCGAACGTGCCCTTGTTGACGGAATACTTTTGAGGCTTTTCGCCCGATCCGATAACTCATTCTTTGGCAATGGAGTTCCAGACCTGAGTTCTCTTGTATTGGGATGGAGTGTAGCCATAAATTTGGGAGAGTGATTCATTATGGGAACTACAAAAGATTTTGCACTTTTTGTAACGGAACAGATGTCCGGAGCCGGTCTTATCTCTTCCAGAAAGATGATGGGCGAATATGTAGTTTATCTTGAAGAGAAAGTCGTGGCACTAATTTGTGATAATAAGGTGTTTATTAAACCGACGAAAGCCGGAAGGGCTTTTATCGAACAATTCACTTCGGCCCCGGCGGTTGAAGCGCCACCTTATACCGGAGCAAAACCATTTTTTTTAGTTGAAGAAAAGCTGGAGGACAGAGATTTTCTTGCAAAATTATTGCAGGCAAGCTACAAAGAACTGCCTTTTCCAAAACCGAAAAAGCCGAAGAGGCCAAAAAGGTAAATAACACTAAAAAATCCCTCCCTAAACGTTACCGTTTAAGATCTTCTAATAATTTTGAGTCTGCCCAGTAGATATCGGGATTTCCGTTCTGAGGCATGAAAAATATTTTTTGAAAAAACTCCAAACTTAATGAGGGTGGTAATATTGTGTCTTCACTGCTTCTTGTGGCCATGAAAAAAAGATATTTATTATCGGGAGAAATATAAAACGACCATCCACGGCCAACAGGAGTATTAATTTGCGGCCCCATATTTACCGGATTTTGCCAGCTGCCGTCTGTGTTCCTGAATACAATGTAATATAATGCGCCAAATTTTCCTTTTTCGACTCCTTGTGCAGGAATAACAACAAAACTCTCATCTTTTGCAACATATGCGTTATATCTGTCTTCTCCGCAATTAATCTGCTCCGGCAATTTCTCGGGAGTAGAGTATTTTTCGCTATTTAAGCGAGAACGATATATATAAGATGTTTGAACTCCTGCTTCATTCCTCGTGAAATAGAGAGTTCCGTCGTTTGTTATTGAGGGGAAAAATTCCCCGCCCGCAGTGTTGACAGGTTCTCCGATGTTATATGGCTTCCCCCACTCTCCATTAATTATATCAATTGCCCAGATGTCAAAATCGCCCGGTGTATCTGTTCCGTCCTTTGGCATAGTTGAAGCAAAAAAGAATCTCTTACCATCATTGGCAAATGCAGGTTCTATATATTTGTAACGGGGATCTGCAGCAAAAGGGGCAACTTCCGGTTTAGTCCATTTTCCGTTAATTTGTTTTGAAACAATTATGGATGAAAAGTTAAAATTCTGGGTTGCAATTCCAAAATACATTTCATTCCCGTCGGGAGATATTGCGACATCTCTGTTTACCATCCCGTCGGAAATAACTCCGGGGGCAAAAAGTTCCGGCACGATTCCCGGTAATTTCTGCCCAAGATATGCTCCGCTTAATTGAGTAAATTTTCGGGTTTCTTTACCCGAATCCTGCGCCGGTAATGTAATATTGCCAGCAATCAATAACAAGAAAATCAGAATGTTTTTCATTATATGAATAATTTAAATTAAAGATATTTATAAATTTTTATTGTAGTTTTACTGCTGCTTAAAATTTTCACTCTATGACCCTCACTGTTAACGCTGCCATCTCTCTTAAAGAGATTGATCTTTCCGATGCAAATGACATATTCAGGACTATTGACTCACAGCGGGAATATATGAGGAAATGGCTTCCGTTTATTGACAATACAAAGGAAGTTACGGATACCAGACGCTTTATTAAAGCAATGATGGACACTCCTGAAAAGACAAAGGATTTCACTTTTGTGATTCATTTTGAGGGAGAATTCGCAGGCTTGATTGGAACCAAAGACACGGATAAGGCAAATAAAAGAACAGAAATCGGTTACTGGCTTTCAGAAAAATATCAAAGAAGAGGAATCATAACTCAATCTGTCCGCAGGCTTATGCAATTCTTATTTGATGAATTAGAGATGAACAGGATTCAGATTAAGTGTGCAACTGAGAATTTTTCAAGTAAAAAAATCCCACAAAGGCTTGGATTCTTCCATGAAGGTATTGAACGCGACGGAGAATTGCTGGTAAACGATAAATTCACAGACCTGGATTTATTCAGTATGCTTAAAAGAGACTTCAACACTAATACTGAATATTAGACTCATAAAGTTTTAATTATGAAAATTGATTTTTTTCAGATGTCCATTGAGCATGCCAAAGAAAATATGGAGATCTATAACTATTACATTGAAAACAGTTTAGCGGCATATCCGGACAAAGTGATGCCGGTTGAATTCTTTGGCAAATTTCTTGAACTAACGAAAGGATATCCTTCCTATACAATTTGTGATGCTGAAAAGATCATTGGTTTTTGCTTTCTCCGTCCGTACAACCCCCACTCTACCTTTAAAGAATGTGCAGAGATAACCTATTTTATTCAGAAGGATTATACCGGAAAAGGAATTGGGAAAATTGCCCTTAACAAACTTGAATTGGAGGCTGCAAGAATTGGTATTAAAACTTTATTGGCAAGTATCTCGTCCGAAAATCCCCATAGCCTTACCTTTCACCTGAACAACGGATTTAAACAATGTGGGCGGTTTGAAAAAATCATTACAAAATGGGGAGAACCATTTGATATTATATGGATGCAAAAAAACTTATAAACCAATCTAATACTATGAAAAAAACCAGAAAACCGGCAAGCACATTACGATACACATTAGGTGTTCTGCTTGCATTTGGCGCATTGAATGCCTTTGGAGGAGGATATTACGGAATGAGCGGAGCCGAAGGAGTTCCGCTTGAATGGCTTGAAGGGAGTCCCTTCAAAAACTTTTTTATTCCAAGCTTAATTCTGTTTATTGTTGTTGGCGGATCTTTTCTGGCTACTGCTATCCTCTGCTTCGCCGGGTACAAGTATGCGCGTCAATCGGTATTCGCTACGGTGGCAATTGTATATACCTGGCTTATTGTTCAGATGATTATTATTGGATATGTATCATGGATGCAACCGACTACAGCAGGATGGGGAATATTATGTCTGATTCTTGCGTGGTATTTGCCTAAGCAAAAATAGCTGCTCAGTCTCCCAGATTTTTATCAATCTTGCAAAGAATGCAAAATAGTGCTTCTCTATTTGAGTAGCTTAGTTCGCTCAAATATTTATCAATTGTACATTTACTGCTCTTTTCCAGAGTAGTAAGTAATTCCAGTGCCGATAAATTTACTGATGTTAAGTACATAACATCTCTATTGAACTTGCTTTCATCTTCCTGATTACTGCTTAGACTAATGTCTTCTTTTTTCTGTGGCTCCATTACTTTGATTGTTACTAAATCATTAACGTATGGTTCTGAAAAATGCATATTTAATGTATTTATATATATAAGATCGTTGAGATTCCAAATACCCTAGAATTTCTTTTTCAAACTCCATATATTAGACGAAAAAGAAAAAAAATAGTTGCAATTTTTCAATTGCAACTATCAAAAAATGCGATATTTTTTAAAAAAACTATGGCAGAGTACTTGACCAATTTGGATTCTGTACTACACCAAATCCTGAGTTGATCTCATTTGCAGGAATAGGATATACGAAAGTAGCCAAAACATAGTTTGCTGTACCGGCTATTGTAGCTGTTGCACCTGTTCTTCTTAGGTCATACATTCTGTGGCCTTCCTGGAAAAATTCTCTGATTCTTTCATCGGCGATAAACGACAACAATGCTGTTTTATTGTCTGGTAAAGCAGTTGCTGATGTTATGTCCAGATTACGTTTTGCTGTGTAGAAAAGTGCATTTTGAGCATCGGTAATTTGAGTTTGCTGGGCAGATGCTTCTGCAATAATCAAATACATCTCCGATTTTCTGAAAACCGGGATATTTCCCACAGCCTCAGAAGAACCGTTACCATCAAATTTTGCAGGATGGTCTCCATCAATCAGACCTCTTCTTATATCGTTTGCAGCAAATTTACTTAGTGTAAACTGAGAAAGAAAACCACCATAAGAATTGTAGAGGGTATTGATTGAGTTTGAAGAGAGGTTATCTGCTTCAGATTTTACAATTGTGAAAATATCTTCATTTGTAATTGCTGTTGAACTCCACATTTGAACATATTCTGCATTGGTCACGTTACCTGATACTCTTTTGTCAATTGCAGCCTGAGCAGCAGTCTTTGCGCCTGCATAATCCTGCATAAAGAGTTTAACTCTTGCTTCCAGTGCATATACGGCAGCTTCGTTCAAATAATACTGATTAACGGCTCTCTTTTGAGTTGTAGTCAACGCATTCAGATGTGTCTTTGCACTTGCAATATCTTTCAATATTTGGGTATATGTTTGTGCAACTGTAGATCTGGTTACTGTAGCATACGCTTCAATTGGCTCTACATCGACAAGTACTATACCAAGTTGACTATTTGGGGTACCTGCTTTGTATGGGAGTCCATAAATGTTCACTAACATAAATGAAGTCAAAGATCTCATTGCATACATCTGTGAAATGTATGAGTTGAGGTTGGCTATATCCGTGGCTGTTAAAGAGTTCTCAGCAGGTTTTGCCAGCAGCTCTTTAGCTCCGTTTATTGCACGGGTACATCTGTCCATTACTTCGTATCCTTTTGTCCACATGTCGGAAAGTTCCGGAGTATCTACATTTATGTTCCAAATATTTATTGCTACAAAGTGTCCGGATGAGTTATCTGCAATAGAAATGTCGGAAGCCATATCGGCAATGGAAAGAGCATAGTTCCCCAGAAATCTGTAATTTCCTAACGAGGCGTATGCACCATGCATGCCATTTTGAACATCCTGGGTTTTTGTAAAGGCATTTTCGGTAGGGATGGCCGAGTTTGGATCTGTTTCCAGACTACAGCCTGTTGCCCAAAATGTGAGGGCCAACAATAAAGTATAAAGTGATATTTTTTTCATAAAAATTTTCAATTATTTAATAAATTAAAATCCAACACTAAGTCCTAACATTATGTTTCTTGGTATAGGATAGTTCCACCATTGAACTCCGGTTGCGTCGATGCCGGATGGGTCAAAACCTCTGTAATCTTTACTGCTGAATGTATAAACATTATCGGCATTCAATGATATTCTGAAGCTTTGCATACCCATTCCTTTAACCCATTCTTTAGGTAGTGAGTAACCTAAATTTATTGAACGAATCTTCAAATATGAAGCATCCATTAAGAACCGGCTTGAATGTGAATTTTCTGAACGGCCGGACATAAATGCTACCATTGGCACCTTTGCAATATCACCCGGTTTTTTCCATCTGTTATCATAAACATACGCTCTGAAATTCTCTCCAAGAGACATTCCGAGGTGTTCGTCGTATCTTAGGTTATTACCATAGATTTTCCCTCCTAAAGAGTAGTTCAACTGGAATCCAAAGTCAAATCCGCCCCATTTGAAAGTACTGGTCATACCTCCCTGAAAATCCGGAGAAGCTTTTCCTACATATCTCTTTGCTGCAGTATTGTAGTTATTTGTTGTTTCGTCACCTGTTTCATTTTTGTACCATAGTCCTGTACCGGTTTGAGGATCAACTCCTGCCCACTCTTTCATCTTGAAGGTATAAATGTCTTTACCAGGCTCAATGATTGTAGTGGTACCTGTAATAGGAAGGTCCGTACTCAATTTTACAACTTTATTAATGTTCTTCGCACCATTAAGTGAAACAGTCCAGGTCAGATTTTCTTTTTGAATAATGTCACCTGATATTGAGATTTCAAAACCTTTATTGGAAAGTGCGCCAATATTCTGATAGAACAGAGACATACCTGTTGTTCTTGAAATTGGAACGGCAAATACCATATCTGTTGTGTTGTGATTATAGTAATCTGCAGTTATATTAATTCTTTTAAACAGACTCAGGTCAACGCCAACATTGAACTTTTTGGTTTGCTCCCATCTGAGGTCGGGATTTCCAAGCTGGAGGCGTCCACTTCCAGGCAGGCTGTTGTAGTTATATCCAAAATCGTATAGGTCTCTTGATGCAAACCAGCCAGAACCTACCTGCTGATTTCCTGAAGTACCGTAACTGGCTCTTACAGTTGCGTCAGAAAGCCAGTTTGCTGTTCCGCTCATAAAGGTTTCGTTGGTAAGTCTGTATTTTGCGCCCAAAGACCAGAATGGTGCCCATCTGTTATTGCTACCAAAACGAGACGATGCATCGTAACGGAAACTTCCGGACAAATAGTATTTGTTTGCATAACTATATTCTGCCCTTGAGAAGAATGAGTTTAGAATAAGGCTTCTCTGATCGGTAGAGGCACTTCCCGGAGTTGAAGTATTTATTACTTCATTCAGGTAGTCTACAGGGTAGTTACTACCAGACAGATAAGTGGATTTATAATTTGTTCTTTGACCCTCCTGACCAAGAAGAATGTTTAAGTTGCTCTGACCAAATTGCTTCATGTAGTTCAAAGTATTGGTAGTAGTCAAAAGAATATTTGCTGTATAAGCATTTTCACCCATACCTTTCATCGAGCTGCCCTGAGGCTGCAGGAATGACCAATATCCAAACTCATCCAGAATAAATGCGTCTACACCTACTCTTGACAAAAGATAAAGGTCTTTTGTAAAGTTAATCTGAAGATATGGCGACAAGAGTGCACGATACTGCTTAGCTGTGCTTTTGTCTCCCAATTCACTTCTTTGGGCAACAGGATTATATCCGTTTATTGTGGCAAAATTCCAGTTACCGTCCGGATTTTTAACCGGCGAAAGTGGCGACTGCATTACTGCCTGTGTAATAGGATCGGAATAGTAACCACCTCCGGCACCCATGTTTATTTGAGAGTAAGACAGATTTGTATTAAAACCAAACTTTACAACCTTGCTTGGTTGTTGGTCAAAGTTGAATCTGAATGAATAACGGGTCATATCTTTACCTCTTACAATTGCCTTTGTATCCAGATAGTCCAGCGAGGCAAAATATTTTGCCGAACTCTCTTCATTACCTCCACCCAATACTTCAATAGAATAATTCTGGATGACACCATTCCTGGTAACTTCCTTCATCCAGTCTGTATTGTTTGTGTTAGTTTCGCTAACATCAAGTCCGCTGTACCATCCAAGAAATTCTGTTGCCCCGGCATCGGTATAAGGAAGTCCCAACTGGTAGGCATTATTATAGTAGTCAAAATAAGATGTTTTTCCCAGACCTGCAGCATATGTGTGTGCATTCATCAGTGCCTCTTTTGATAATTCCAAATACTCAGTTCTGTTTAGAGATTTGTATCCTCTTTGATAGTTTGGCATTGCTTCTACACCCGCTTTTGCACTAAAATTCACAGAAAATCCTTTTTTACCTCTTTTAGTGGTTATTACGATTACACCGTTTGCTGCTCTTGCTCCATAAATAGATGTAGCAGTCGCATCCTTTAGAACAGTAATGCTTTCTATATCGTCTGAGCTAATTGCCGAAAGTGCCGATACTTCCTGACGTTCAGTTGCACGCATCCCATGAGAATCACTCTCCATAGGTACACCATCGATAACATACAGAGGCTGAGTTCCTGAGTTTAGTGAGTTTCTCCCTCTGATAAATACTGTTGATGGAGCTCCCGGCTGACCGGAACCAGTATTCATTTGCAATCCCGGAACAACCCCCAAAAGGTTTTTGATTGGATTGGGTTCAAACTTGTTTGCAATATTCTCTTTGTTTACCCC
>DOSU01000091.1:1764-1895 GCA_003513895.1 Rikenellaceae bacterium | reverse complement strand
TTACCCCCGAAGCAGCACCGGTAAATGCTTTCTTTGTTGTTACACCGTAACCGGTGATTACTACTTCTTCAAGAGCAATTGCATCTCTTTCAAGTCTCACGTTAATAACAGCCTGATTTCCTACAGAAATT
>DOSU01000091.1:682-1684 GCA_003513895.1 Rikenellaceae bacterium | reverse complement strand
GCCTGATTTCCTACAGAAATCTCCTGGGTTTTATACCCAATAAACTGATACACCAACGTAGATGCCGGCGGCACATTTCTAAATTCATATTTGCCATTAATGTCCGTAGAGACACCTGTACGTGTGCCTTTAATTACTGCAGTCACACCTATCATAGGCGATCCGTCTGCAGCATCCACGACTGTACCGGTTACAGTAGATGTTTGTGCTTCCAGCACATTTCCTGCAAACAACAAAAGTGCCGCAAGAAGTAATCTGATTTTTTTCATTTAATTTTAATTAGATTAATAATTATTTTTATTTATAGATTTAAGTTTTCTTAATCGCCTTTTTCAAATTTCTAAAGAGTGCCCATTATTTTTTTGAGCACTCTCTTGACACAAACTAAACTAAATTTTAACAGGGTTAACTACTCCCTATAAAAAGCCAATAATGTTTATCCATACATTTGTAACAACATAATTTGATACAACATTGTTTGACACATCAAATATAAAATAAAAAAAATTAATTATCCAAATTAATGAACAATTTATTTAGAAAATGTTTTATCCCAATAATTTCTTCGGCATTGGCGCCTTTAAGTGCTTTTTCCATTACAGAATCTCCAATTAGCTTAAGCTGAGGAATTAAAGACATTCCTTTTTCTGTAATAAAAACATTGTACTCTCTCCTGTCGATAGAACTTCTTTGCCTTTCAACCAGCTGATTTTTTTCCATTAAATCTAAAATTCGGGTAAGATTGGCTCTGTCCTTGTAGAGTTTTTGTGCCAGATCCGTTTGCGAAGGTCCATTATTGTCCGATAAATACATTAGAACTGTCCATTGATCGCTGCTTACATCCAGTCCGGATTTCTTCAGCTTCCTGTTCAGCTCTAATTTGAATTTTTGAGATGTTTTACTAACTAAAAAGTTAATAGAATCATTCAACATAAAAATATTCATAAATTATCGTAGTTTTAGGCGCTCAAATATAAGATGTTTTTTTTAATTTTAAATATT
>DOSU01000091.1:0-627 GCA_003513895.1 Rikenellaceae bacterium | reverse complement strand
TGACAAATATAAGATGTTTTTTTAATTTTTAATATTGCCCAAGTTTGTATATTTGTATATAGATGATTATCAAATAATCAAATCATATGGAGACACAATTACTTAGAGAAGAATATCCTTTTCCCGATGCCGGAATTTTAAAGAAAAAATTGGGCGATATCTATGATGTTTATGCAGGTTTTGTTTCTGTTATAACCGCAGAACCATACAACCTTCTGCCAGAATGGAACTATTATAAGGATGGCAAGGCCTGGCTTTGTAAAATTACATTCAGAAAGAAAACTGTAATATGGTTGTCTGTTTGTGACGATTGTTTTAAAGTGACCTTCTACTTCACAGATAAAAGCAAATCAGGAATTGAAGAACTAGAAATTAGCCCTTCAATAAAGGAGTCGTTCTTAAAAAGCAAGAATATTGGCAAACTAATCCCTTTAGGAATTGCTATCAGGGAAAATAGTCAGGTTGATGATGTGTTGAAAATTATTGAATTCAAGAAAAGCATCAAATGAAAACCTGGACGACTAAGAGTGGTTATAAAGTAACAAGACTGCTGCCATTTCGGGGTAATGCATATTTAGTTGAAACAGGAACCCATAATATACTGGTTGATACCGGAAGTAAATCTTC
>DOSU01000027.1 GCA_003513895.1 Rikenellaceae bacterium | reverse complement strand
ACCTATTTCAGGACGGGACACCAAAAAAAGCTCAATTCTTAATCTGCTCATTTTATGAATATTGTGCATAATTAAGCGGGTAGTACCCGCTTAATTATGCACAATAAACTATAGAACAAACACTTACAAATCCATTTCCGGATAAATGTGCTTCGCACTTGCGAATGGTGAATCGTCTGGAACAAAATGGTGAATTGGTTGTTGCCCTGTAAAAAACAAAAAAAGACACCCTCGTGGATGTCTTTCTTTAACTTTTTTAAAATCTTGTATTGTTATGCCTCGGCAACTACCTTTGGCAAAATTGATACATAGGATTTGTTGTCTGCTTTCTTTTTGAAGAAAACTACACCGTCTATAAGAGCATAAAGTGTGTGATCTCTGCCGATACCTACATTTTCGCCCGGATTATGAACGGTTCCTCTCTGGCGTACCAGAATATTTCCGGCTTTGGCGTGCTGACTGCCGAATAATTTAACGCCTAATCTTTTACTGTGTGATTCGCGGCCGTTCTTAGAACTACCGACACCTTTTTTATGAGCCATGATCTAAAAATTTTCCTTTAATAAATAATTAAGCAATTTCTTCTATTCTGATTTGAGTCAGATACTGACGGTGACCGTTTTTCTTTGTATAACCTTTACGGCGTTTCTTTTTGAAAACGATAACTTTTTTGCCTTTAAGGTGTTCAAGGACAGTTGCTTTAACAGCAGAGCCCTCGACATAAGGAGAACCAATCTTCACAGAGTCATCATTATCAATAAGAAGAACTTTTTCAAAACTTAGTGTAGCACCTTCTTCAGCATGAAGACGGTTTACAAAAATTTTTCTGTCCTTCTCTACTTTAAATTGCTGTCCTGCAATATCTACAATTGCGTACATAAAATAATTTTTTATAATTATTAACTGCAAGCGGTTACTATTTAAGTAACTCTTAATCAATAGCTTGTCAATTATATTGTTTACTTTTGGGTTGGCAAATATAAGTGATTCTTTTTTATTCTCCAAAACTTATTTAAATTTGTATATACCCCATTTAGAAAATATTGCCATGGACTCACCTTTTATTTATAACAATATAGTTACGGGGTCCGATTTTATCTCCCGTACTCATGAGTTAAACCAACTCAGCAACCTGATTAAGGAACAAAAGTGTGCTGTAATATATGAACCTGCAAAAAGTGGAAAGCAATCCCTTATCCAACAGGCATTTATTAAAGTAAAGGGCGATTCGCACAAATTCAAGGTATGCCACATAAACCTTTTTAATGTAAGAACAGAGGAGAAGCTTTATCAAAAACTCAGGGAAGGCTTGCTTAAGACATTTTCCAAAACAGGCTCCGATGTTATAATTCCAGATGAACAAAATGAAGCAAATGAGGGTCAAGGCAAAAAAACCTTTTCTTGTCCGGATGAACTGATAAAATTAGGTGAGAGATTTGCACTCGAAGCAGATGTATACCTCATTATATATTTTGAAGAGTTTCAGGAAGTTTTACATTTTGAAGATCCCGACACAACACTAAAGAAATTGGAGCGAACTTGCGCGGAACTGCTCGGGAAAAACACAAACAAGGAGACAATCGAAGCAGAAGGTGTATCCGACAATAAGGGACGCAGAACATCCTTGCTCTTCTCCGGATCATTTGTGAACGCCATGAAGGAGATATTCGATGAAAAGAGGTACTTCTATAATATGGCAACCCGGGTAAAGTTTAACAAGATTGATGAGCGCAATTTTTGTGAACACATCATAAGAAGCTTTTTGAAAGCAGGCAGAGTTGTTTCAAAAGAACTTGCAACACATATATATTCTCTCACAGACGGACACCCCTGGTATACTCAGCAACTTGCAGATATTGCGTTTGGGCTCACAAGAGGATATCTCATGGAAAGCATAATCAACCAGGCTTTTGACCTGCTCATAGTCCTTCACTCTTACAGGTTCCGCCTCATTACCAGCAGGCTCAGTCTCTTTCAGCTAAATTTGCTTAAGGCAATTCTGGACGATGTGGAGAAGTTAAGTTCTGCCGAAATACTCGACAAATATAACCTTCAGTCATCTGCAAATGTAAACCGCCTGAAAGATGCTGTTCAAAAAAAGGAGATTGTGGAATTTATCAAAGGTAAGGGAGAATTTCTCGATCCACTGTTCAAGACCTGGATGAAGGAGATATACTTTGCAAACTAGATACGGATGGAAAAACAAAGAGTAGTTGTTGGCGTCACAGGAGCCTCGGGACAAATATATGCAAAGCACATCATCGAAAAACTCCAAACCATAGGCGGGGTTGAAATTGATATCATATTCACAGACACAGCCAGAGAAGTTTACAAAGACGAAACAGGGGAGCCTCTACCCTCTCCACTAATAGACAACAACAGATACTACAACCGCAACGCCTCCGGCTCCAACCCCGCCCACGCCTTAATAATAATCCCCTGCACAATGGGAACTATAGGTCGCATTGCCTCCGGAACCAGCGAAGACCTAATCTGTCGTATTGCAGATGTTCAGCTTAAAGAGCGCAGAAAACTCATAATTGTCCCGCGCGAAACACCATACTCGCTCATTCATTTAAGGAACATGACTCTCCTTACAGAAGCCGGAACTATAATTGCCCCGGCATCGCCTTCATTCTATACGCACCCACAGTCACTCAACGAGATGGCAGACAACTTTATCGCCAGGATCCTCGACATCGCTCAAATATCAGAAATGCCAGCCGATAAGCGATGGCTTGGCGAGAGTTCCAGTTTTCTTAAGCCTTAGATTCTTTTATATACTCTAAAATGCGGACAAATTGAAAACGCTCATCAAAAAATCGTTTATACAAATAGTGTACAGCATATTGCAACACACAACAAAACAGCCTACAATTAATTCCGATTCAATTCTTATAATCGCTCCACATCCCGACGATGAAATTATTGGAACCGGAGGACTTATAGTTAAAAAACTCAGTGAAGGTTGTAAAGTAACCATCGTTTTTCTGACAGACGGAGAGTGCTCCGGAGCAAGTTCATATCAGGAAGAGGTCAAACAAGCCCGCATATCTTTATCTGAAAAAACTGCAAAAAAACTGGGTATTCCTCTGGAAAATCTATACCGGATGCATCTTCCCGATGCTTTTGTTCCTAAAAGAGGAGAACTTGGATTCGCAGATGCTGTAACCAAACTTGTTCAATTAATAGATCAAATCAATCCTTCAGCAATTTTTGCAACACACTTTCTTGATCACTGGCCTTTCGATCACGTTGCCTGCAGCCAGATTGCGTCAGATGCAGTCATACAGTTGAGCAGGCCAAATCAATCATACAAAAAACCAGAACTTTGGCTATACTGGGTTTGGGCATGGTATTTTTTCCGCCCGTGGAAATTTCATAAACTCAACTTTAAGAACCTTTATCACCTGGATATCAATGGTGAAATTGCTCAAAAAAAAGACTTAATGAACATCTACTTACAACCTCTTTCTCCTGAAGGGAAGCCATGGAGCGGCGTATTGCCGGAAGCAATGATTTTTCCTTTTTCAAAACCCATCGAAATCCTGGAGCGAATAGAGTACTAGTTAATTTTTCGTAAACTGAGCCGATTTTTTTTTGCATTAAATGATAAATGCTTAACTTTGAAGTATCAGTTTTTTATGAAAAGCCAAAAATCTAACCCATTTGCTTGCTTTTAGACGTTGGTGCAGTTCAGGAACATAAAAACCTTTTCATTATGTAAGTTAGAAAGCACCCTTTTATTAGGGTGCTTTTTTTGGAGCAATTAGGTGCTCCTGCGTCGCAGGTTTACGCCTTCGGCGGGAATTGTCGGGTAATTTCACGAAAATTTGTATTTAACCTAATTCGCAAATCTCTCATTATTAGGCTACAATGGAAAATCAAGAGAGTAGTACCCTCTTGATTTTCCATTGTAAGCTGAATATAAATTACTTACGATTCTTGTTTGATTGAACTTTTCCAACCGCAGGGTTAAAAACCGCGGCGCAGCCGCACCATTAAAGTTCAAGCAACGCGACTTTACCATCCATAGAGCTCACCAGTATACGACGGTTTCCTACAGGCTGGACGTAGTTAATTAGGGCGCCGGAGAACGGGATGATTCCGTAAATAATGCCGTCTTTTTCGTTCATAATGAAGATGTTACCTTTGTCGGTTGGGATGAAGACATAGCCATAGGCTGAGGTTATTGGAGATGGAGCAATTTCGTATCCGTAACCTGTATGAGATGCCCACAATCTGTCCGGCTTGCCGGCAGTGAAGGTTTTTGTGCTGTATGCGAAAACCGTGTCCTGCATTGTCTTCACATAAACAACTGAAGCATCGGGAGAGAGACCGATAGATTCGCGCCCGCCTCTGGCCCGCCAAAGTTCCTGACCTGTTGTGGCGTCGATGGCATGTGTCATTCTTTCAGGGGTAACGACGAACACTTTGCCATCTGCCTTAACCGGCCAAACTGCTGCAGGAGAGAGCCCCCTCCCCTTGTGGTTTGCCCAACTCCACAAAAGGTAGCCATCTGCCGGACTGAGCGCATAAAGGGTAGACCCCCAGCTGCCGATATAGATTCCCTGGTCGTCTGCAAATGCCTTTGCTTCAACAAATCCATTAATGTTTTTGTACTCCCATTTGATTTTACCGGATTTGAGGTCAATTGCGCGGAAGATTCCATCGGAAGCGCCAATGTATACAACTCCCTTATATATGGTTGGTGATGCAAGAACAGATTTATCGGCCTTTACCTTCCAGATAAGTTTACCACTTTTAGAATCAAGACAATATATATATGTGTCTGAGGAGCCGACTACAAGCCTGTCGCCAGAAATTGCAGGAGTGGAAAATATCTTACCGGCTGTGGCAAATTGCCAAAGAGGAGTAGTTTGAGGGTTTGAGTTGGTTTTGAATACAAATGCCTTCACAACACCCTTTGTATTTGCCAGGTAGATGCGACCACTTTGGTCCATTACGGCCGCAGATCCGATGTCGGAATCGTCCTGCCATTCAAAAAGGACTTTGGGTTGGATTTGCGATCCTGATTGAGAATTTGATTGTGGCTGCTGTTGTGACTGAGGCTGTGCCTGAAGTTGAGTTTGTGGCTGAGACTGAAGCTTAGACTGAGATTGGTATGAATTATCTGCCATGGCAGCAGAGGTTCTTGTTTTTGACTTTGGTTTAATCAATTTAATCGAGTGCCAGGCATCTTTGGTTTCAATACCGGAAACTCTCTCCTGAAAAGCTATTGTACCACTTTTAGTGTTAATTGTAATTACATTGTAACCAGCTCCACCCTTGCCGGCACGAAGGCTTGATCGTCCCATGACACCTCGCAAAGGAGAAAAAAGTGAGGCATACTTCATGACACGGTTGTTATGGCCATGGCCGCAAATTGCAACTTGTGTATTTGTTCTTGCAAGATACTCCAAAACCGTTTTGTAGTTTAGCATTGCATCGTCCAGTGGATAGTGGTTTATGAAAACCACAGGCTGGGCAGGCGGGATCACTTTTGTAAGAGAATCCAGCCATAAAACAGCATCCCGCGGAACCAAAGCAGGGGCCATACGCATATTGGGGCCGGAATTGCATCCGATAAAACGGATCCCGCCAGCCTCAAAATCGAAATGCTCGTAGCCAAACACCTTTGCAAAAGTATTACAACCGCTCTCACTCCATTTAGAGTCGTGATTTCCGGCAACTATGTACCATGGAATCTTAAGTTTGGAAATGATTGAGTATGCTTTATTGATCTCCTCGTCGGAACCAAACTCAGTGATATCTCCGCCAAAAATGGCGAATTGAATATATGGATGGCTGTTTATGTCGCTTATGCACTTTTCAAGATCTTCCGCATTAGCAGATACATCGGAAATATGAAGATCCGTAAGAAAAGCAAATCTTATTACTGAGTCCTGAGCCGTGGCGCTCCCTCCGGTCGCGCCTCTCACCTCACTATTCCCACCAGCCCCAAACATCTCATTTCCACCGATAAACAATAAGGTGTAAATTAAAATCACCAATACATTAAGCTTCTTCATAGCATTCTAATATTGAGTATATGAATTATTGTCTAATTACCTCGACAAATATATGCAATTGACTTAATTAATATTGGCATTTCGCATAAATTTACTTAATTTTGTAAGAATAAACCAACGGTGATTCACACTAACCCATGTGACTCACCGGGATTTTTTGTGTATTACACTACAAATAACTTTATGGGAAATTTTCTTGGCTTCATCACCCAGGGCGAGCACTATGTTTGGGGAATTATGCGCAACTATATGCCCCGGTGGTCAATTTTTCTGTTCGATGAAATAATTGTAGCTCTCTCCTTCGTCTCTCTCTGGCTTTTCCGTGACAATATTGCAGCTTCTCCGGGAGAGTTTTTCGCTTTTAAATTCTTCCTTGCCGTATTTCTGTTTTCGGCCTCTTCAATGATTTTCAGGACCTACCACGGAGTTGTTCGCTTCTCCACAATGGTAGATCTCAAGAAACTCACTACTGCCACTATAGTTGCATCTGCACTCTATACTGCTTGTGCCCTGATTATTACCAATACCGATATTGAGGGAGAAAAGCAGATGGAGTTCAACTACTGGTTCCCGATAGTTATGGGGATGATGGTAATTGCCGGACAATTTATTTTCCGTTTCACCGTCCGCAGTGTTTTTGAGACACTGGAGTATAGAACAAGCAACAATAATAAAACAAGAGCATTCATTTTAGGTTCCGAATACGACTCTGTCCTGCTGGGAAACAACCTTCTGGCAGACAGATCCAGCCCTTACTTGCCTGTTGCTTTCATTGCATTCAAAAGCAACCAGGTGGGTAAGGTGGTTAGTGGCATACCTATACTCTCCTCGTCCAAAGGGCTTACGAAACATATGGAGGAGTTC
>DOSU01000077.1 GCA_003513895.1 Rikenellaceae bacterium | reverse complement strand
ACCCGCGCAATTTCGTGTTTTAAGCTAATAATAAGATACTTACGAATCGCCTTTTTTGTAATTTTCCGAAACAAATTGTGTCGACCGAACGGTTTGCCGGCCGTACGGGTCAAAAACCGCGGCGGAGCCGCACCATCTATTTTTTGCACCGAATTTTGCGCACCGAACGGCTTAAACCGCGGCGGAGCCGCACCATTTAGTATATGGATGTTTAACTAGCTCTGAGTTATAATATCTCTGGTCACCAGTCACCTCTTTTCCGAGCCACTCCGGTTTCTCAAAATGATCTTTTTCGGAAGATAACTCTATTTCGGCGACTGTAAGTCCAAGGTTATCTCCGTAAAATTCATCTACTTCGAATGAGTGCCGGCCGTTCGGGATAATAAAACGGGTTTTGTCGATAACGCCCGGTTCGGATATTGCAAGTAATTCTTTGGCTTCTTCAACGGGAATCTCTTTCTCCCACTCGAATCTGGTGGTGCCGGAATGTGAGCCGGAAGTGGCGCCTGCACCCTTGATTGTGATAAATCCTTGCTCGCCCTTTATCCTCACTCTAACCGTTCTCTCGGGGACGGAACTCAGGTAACCCTGAATAATTCTGGTGCTATTCATAGCCAGAGATTTGTATTCGCCAATCACAAGAAATTTTCTCTCGATTTCCAATGCCATAATTGTATTTTATGCTTGAAGGTAGTTATAATTCTCAATTCATTCAAAAACTGAGATGCGAGTTCTCAAAATAATTGGTATATTGCTTATTATGTAATCGTTTGCAGTCACTATCCATATTTTAAGCAAAGGCAATCACAAATTGCCATTTTTTTACTATATTTAGCAAATATCAAATCATTGATGGGAGGAAACAGTATACGTTTTGCGGTTATTTCGTTGTTGATTTTTTTATGGACAGGATTCTTTGTCCCGGAGGGAGTTTTGGCTCAATCCAGAGAGGATTTGTTAAAATCCGGTTACATCGAAAAGTTTACGCATTTCATAGATTGGAAGAGTAATCCGGCCAATAATGATTCTGTGTTTCGGATTGCGGTTATTGGCAGCAAGAAGTTTTCATTTGCACTGGAAGAGGTATTCAGAAATGTAAAAGTAAAAGAGAAGCGTGTCGTTGTTAGTAATATTAAATCGGTTGAAGAGATAAATAACAACCTTATTGTTGTAATTTCCGAATCGGTTACCGCCGATAAACTGGACGAGATCCTAAATTACACAACCGGGAAACCTATTCTTACAATTGGCGAAAAATCCGGAAATGGTTTAAAAGGTGTAGTAATTAATATGATTCCTGCCGGTGATATGGTCCGTTACGAGATAAACAGAGTCTCACTTGGAAAATCCAGGCTTAAGATGAGCAGCTTATTTGTTAAAACCGCTACACTGGTGGGAGCACCCGGTGGAGCTGGCATAGTTAGTAATAAATGATTAGATCTCAATTCATAAAAGACCTTTCTATAAAGAATAAAATAATCGTGATTGTTTTATTCGTTGTCTTCACGGCTTTATCTGCGGGCTTTATTAGCATTGCATCATGGGACATAAAAAGGTTAAGTGCCGATACCAAATCGAATCTTGTTCTCAATGCAAAATTAATTGGAGATTATTGTGTTGTTCCACTTTTCTTCGGAGATAAAACTCAGGCTGCAGATGCTTTATTGCGTTTGAAGTTTCTTGAATCTGTTGAGGAGGGATATCTGTTCGACGAAAATGGAGATGTTTTTGCGAAATATCCTGAGTCTGCGTCAAATCCGCAATCTGTATCAAACACTAAATCTGCCCCTGATACACTTGCTCCTGTGTTTGATAAAGGTTCGGAAATAGTAGTAAAAGATGGGTTCTACTACATTACCGAACCTGTATTTTTTCAGGAGAAGCAAATTGGATTGATCTTGATAAAAGCAAATACCAATGCAATTGTTCATCAAAAGTACAAGCTGATTTTAACGCTTTCGCTGCTTGTGCTGTTTCTGTTGTTTGTTTCCTATTTACTTGTTTCGGCAATGCAAAAGCTCGTGTCTGAACCTATACTTAACTTGACGCGACTCACCACAGCTATTTCAAAAAACCAGAACTTTACCGTTCAGTTGGAGCAGAAGGGGAAGGATGAGGTAGGTTTTTTATATGAACAGTTCAACAACATGCTCTCTCAGCTTTTGAAAAGACAGAATGAAAGGGATATTGCAGAAGATGAAATAAGGAGTCTTAATGCAAGCCTGGAAAAAAAGGTTGCAGACAGAACTGTATTGCTGGAAGAGGCATACAAAGAACTTGAAGCATTCTCCTACTCCGTTTCCCACGATTTGCGGGCTCCCCTGAGGCATATCAACGGATATCTTGATTTGCTCATCAAGCGTAATAGCGATCAGCTGGATGAGAAAGGCAAACATTATTCGCAGTCTATTCTGGAGGCATCGAATCATATGGGACATCTCATAGACGATCTTTTAAATTTTTCCCGCACCGGCCGTATGGACATGAACGTGGGCAATGTTAACATGAACAAGGCTTTAAGGGATTCGATTGCAATACTGGCCTCTGAGACTCAGGGGCGCAATATTGAATGGAAAATCGATGAATTGCCAAATGTTTATGCCGACTTTTCCATGATGAGGCAAGTTTGGACAAACCTTATAAGCAATGCCATAAAATATAGCAAAAAACGAGATGTGGCAATTATTGAAGTCGGCTCAAACATTGAGGAACACGAAACAGTCTTTTTTGTAAAGGATAATGGTGCCGGTTTTGATATGAAATATGCGCAGAAACTTTTTGGAGTTTTCCAGCGTATGCATTCAACTGAAGAGTTTGAAGGAACCGGAATCGGGCTTGCAAACGTCCGTCAGATAATAAAAAGACACAATGGCCGCACCTGGGCCGAAGGTGAAATTGACAAAGGGGCAACATTTTATTTTTCAATACCTACTTTAAAGGAGAAAAGTATATGATAGAGCTAAAAAGAATTTTACTGGCAGAAGACAATCCAAAGGATATCGAACTTACGCTCGAGGCTTTAGAAGAGAGTATGCTTGCAAACAGAGTTGTTGTAGTTAGGGATGGAGTCGAAACCCTGGAATATCTGCGCATGGAAGGGAAGTATGCCAACAGGGAACCCGGGCTCCCGTCTGTTCTGCTGCTCGATATTAAAATGCCAAGAATGGATGGTATTGAGGTTCTTAGGGAGATAAAAAACGATCCGAAGCTAAGGTTGCTTCCTGTAGTCATGCTCACCTCTTCCCGTGAAGACAAAGATTTGTTGAACAGCTATTATTTAGGAGTTAACGCATATGTTGTTAAGCCTGTAAATTTCTCAGGTTTTATTGATGCAATCAAGCAATTGGGTATTTTTTGGGGTCTGGTAAATGAACTGCCGCCAAACAATATTTAACGATAATTTAATACAATTTAGTATGAAAATTCGGCTGTATGCTCTGCTTCTCGAAGATGTACTAAGAGATTCAGAACTTATTAAAGAGATTCTTATCAACGAGGGATTTGAAGTTGAAATGGACTTGGTTGATAACGAGAAAGACTATGTGTCAAATCTTAAGAGGCACAATTATGATATAATTTTTGCCGATTATACACTACCCGGTTTCAGCGGCCAAACAGCTCTGCACCTTGCAAGGGAATTGAGGCCGAATGTACCTTTCATATTTATTTCGGGCACTATCGGCGAAGACAGGGCAGTCGAACTTCTTAAACAGGGAGCAACGGATTATGTGCTAAAGGATAGAATGGAGAGGCTCTGCTTTTCCACAAAAAGAGCTCTTGATGCTACCGAACAGCTGAACAAATTCAGAAAGACCGAGTTTGAACTGCAAACCAACAGAGAGTTGCTCAATACAATAATTAACAACGCTCAGGATATAATTTACATAAAAGATACCAAAGGGCGATACCTTCTGCTTAACGAAACAGGTGAAAGCACTTTTGGAGTTGCAGCTAAGAATGTAATAGGAAAGGATGACTCTATCTTCTTCTCCGGTGCCGAAGCAAACATGATTTTCAAGGCAGACAAAAAAGTCATCGAGAGCGGTGCTCCGTTTACTTATGAAGAGGAGATAAAATGTGCCGACGGAGTAAATCGTACATTTCACACAATAAAGTGTCCAATGTTCGATAATTCGGGCAATCCCACAGGACTTTTCGGCATATCCAGAGATATAAGCGAGAGGAAACAGATGGAGTCCTTTCTCACCGAATCCATTGAAAAAGCAGAAGAGAGCAATAGGTTAAAAACTGCTTTCCTCAACAACATATCTCATGAGATCCGTACCCCTATGAATGCAATTATTGGGTTTTCCGACTTTTTAAAATTACCGGATTTGCCTGTCGAAAAAAGGGATGAGTATATCGAAATAATTTCAAACAATTGTTACCAGTTGCTCGACACTATCAATGATATTGTGATTACTGCATCTCTTGCATCCGGTAAGGTGAAGTTAAATGTGGGCAATATGGATATCAACAATGTTTTTAAAAATCTGCACGATCAATTTGAACCCAAGGCCAAAGAAAAAAACATCTCTTTAACTTTCAAACGTTTTTCAGATAAAAATGGTGCCTGTATCCTTTCCGATGAAATTAAACTTAACGAGATTCTTGCAAAACTCATCGATAACGGAATTAAGTTTACAAAAGAAGGAAAAGTGAACTACGGCTGTATTTTAAAGGACAGCTGGCTTGAATTCTATGTCGAAGACACAGGTATTGGAATTCCTACCGAAAAACAGGAGTTGATTTTTGAGAGATTCCGTCAGGCAGAAAAGTCTACACCATACGATTTTGGCGGTGCCGGTATGGGATTGACAATCGCTAAAGGGTACACCGAACTGCTGGGAGGGAAAATCCGACTCTCTTCCGAAATTGACAAAGGGTCTGTCTTTTATTTCATAGTTCCATATTCGGAGAGCAAATAACTTAAGTGCTTCCGGAGGGATTTTCTTATCTTTGAATAATATTTATAAAGATTATTCATGTCCAATATTACTGTACTTATTATGGCCGGGGGCTCGGGTGAGCGTTTCTGGCCATTGTCTACAAAAGAGAAACCTAAACAATTGCTGCGGTTGATAGATGAGGAGAGAAGCCTTATCCGTATGACGATAGACAGGGTTCTGCCAATGGTTCCTGCCAAAAGAATTTTTATTGGGACTAATGCAGTACAGGCAAAGGCTGTTCTTGAAGAGTTGCCAATGCTCCCTTCCAGAAATGTAATCATTGAACCTTCATTTAAAGATACTGCTGCTGCAATCGGATTCGGATGCATAGAAATTGAGAGACGCTTTCCGGATTCAACAATGGTAGTGCTGGCATCGGACCATCTGATTAAAGACGAGGCCGAATTCCGTTTAAGCCTGCAAACTGCAATAAATTTGGCAGAGAGTGAAGAGGCAATTGTTACTCTGGGAATAAAGCCTAGCCGGCCCGAAACCGGTTACGGATATCTGGAGACCGGCGGAGATGCCGATTTGGTTGCCGAGGGGGGCTCAGGAGCCGACGGCAGTCTTGAAGTCAATGGAGGATTGGTCGGGTGTGAACTTGGGGTTCCAACGAGAGTACTTAGGTTTTGCGAGAAACCGGATCTGGAAACAGCTGTTGAATATCTGAGGAGCGGTCGTTTCTTGTGGAATAGCGGAATGTTTATTTTTAAGGTGTCGACAATGATGAAGGCGATAAAAGAGCAGTTGCCGGGTCACTGGGAAGTATTGAAAGAGATTGAGGGGTTGGGTAAAATTTCCCAGGCAAACAGAGATGAGCAGTTGAAATTGTTATTTGACAAGTTCGTGAAAATCTCCGTTGACTTTGGGATAATGGAGAAATATAAAAACACTTATGTTATTCCCGTTGATTTTGGCTGGAGCGACATCGGCTCCTACCCTGCTCTTACAGAAGTATTCCCTGCCAACGAAAACAACACTATCGTAAAGGGAGCTTCTATTAAAGAGTTCAACTCCGGAGGAAATATAGTAGTTGGAACAACCGGGAAAACGATTGCCCTGCTTGGAGTTCATGATATGGTTGTTGTTGAAACTTCGGGCGTTATCCTCGTTTGCAGTAAGGAGGAAGCTCAGAACATTAAAAAAATATTGTAAATAATATTTGGTTTATGATATAAACTTATTTACATTTGCAAAGTGCAACGAAATAATGGTTGCACTTTTTTAACACTATTTTGGTTTGCATTATAAACTTATTTATAAATATTAAATATTATGGAAGAGAAAATTTTATCTGAAAAAGAGAGTCTGGAACTGATTTCAAAAATGATTAGTGAGACTAAAAACAAACTTGAAAGAGGCGGCGGAAATATATTTCTGCTCTGGGGGTATCTGGGCGTTTGCGTATCGCTCCTTGTTTACGGCCTGCTTAATTTTACCGGGAATCACTCCGTTATGTGGCTATGGTTTCTTATTCCGGTTATAGGCTACCCGGCAATGTTCTTCATGAAAAGCAAATCTCAAACGGGGTCTGTCACTTTCATAGGAAGTGTTATTTCCAAAATATGGATTGTTATTGGTGTATGTACAATTCTTGTGTCCATCAGTATTTTATATGACTATACTCTTTTGCCTATTCTGTTTATAATGTCTTTACTTGTAACAGCCGGTGTTGCTATGTCCGGCCTGGTTCTCAAGTTTAAACCAGCTTCAATTGCCGGATTTATTGGGATTGTTTTAAGTTTTGTATTACTGTTGGTTTCATGGAAAAGTCAGATTCTCGTTTTTGCCGCTATGTCTGCGATAATGCTGATTATTCCGGGACACATACTAAATTCGGCATTTAGAAAACAGCAAAAAAACAGGAGCAATGTTTAAAGAGCTGGATCCTCTGCTTCATTCCCAGCTTAGGCTTGCAGTTGTATCCCTGCTAATGTCGCTGGAAGAGGCCGATTTTGTCTTCCTGAGAGAAAAAACCGGAGCAACTGCCGGGAACCTCAGTGTACAACTGGAAAAACTTAGTGAAGCCGGATATATAGAAGTTGCAAAAAGTTTCCTTGGCAAAAGGCCTCGAACTACATGCCGCATAACTGCTCAAGGTCAAAAAGCTTTCGAAGATTATATAGAAGCAATAAAAGGGTATATCGGTTAGACATATATTTTAAGTAAATTTGTGATGATTCAAACGAATATTAAAACTTCATGGATAAGAAACTACTAATAAGAAAAGCCTCCGGTGACTTGGAGCCCTTTTCTTCGGAAAAATTAAGAAGGTCGCTGCAACGTTCCGGTGCTGCCGATAGTGTTATTGAACCAATTTTGAAAGATGTTGAGTCATGGATTTTTGACGGAATTTCCAGCAGGAAAATTTATGACAGGGCTTTTTCGCTTTTACGAAAGAAAACTTTGACTGTTGCATCTCGCTACAAACTAAAAAAAGCCATGATGGAGCTAGGTCCAACAGGTCATCCTTTCGAGCATTTTGTTGGACAGGTGTTCAAGGCTATCGGCTACGATGTACAAGTTGCTCAAACGCTGCAGGGGCATTGTGTCACTCACGAAGTTGATGTTATTGCATCAATGGGGAAAAGCCAAACGTTTATTGAGTGTAAATATTATCTTACAACCGCTAAAACTGCAAATGTGCAAGTTCCTCTTTATATCCGTTCGAGAGTGGATGACATTATCAAGGTTAGGAAGGAAAAGCCGGAATTGGCAGATTATACTTTTTATGGTGGAGTGGTTACAAACACCCGGTTTACAGATGATGCAACATCATACGGCGTTTGCAGCGGTTTAAAATTACTCAGCTGGGACTTCCCTGTTGGGAATGGACTTAAGGAGATAATTGATAGAGAAAAAATCTTTCCTATTACCGTTTTAACCAGGCTGTCAATCCCTGAAAAACAACGACTTATGGCACAGACAATTGTTACTTGCCGGCAAGTTTTGGAAGCACCGGAAGTACTTAACAATCTTAACATTGACAGAACAAAGCAACTTAATATCCTTGCTGAGATTAAGGATTTGTGTGGTATTTAACGGCGTACTTTGGTGTAACTATCTATATTATAACTATTTAACAATTCGGTTCTTGCAAAATATGCAAGAACCGAATTGTTTATAACGCTCTTTATTAGCACTTTACACCAAAGTACGCCGTTAAAATCCCTCTCCGGCCGCATGGGTCTTACACCGCAGCGAAGCCGCACCATATATTCTGGCAGAATTTTTTAGAAAATGCTGTATTTAAGTGCTTTACAAAATAATTTCCCATAAAAAAACAGAGAATTTTGTGTTATACCTTGATAATGTGAGGTTTAGATAGGTAATTTTCAAGACTTGGCACTGTTATCAGCAACTTTCAGCCGAAGGCGTAGACCTGCGACGAAGGAGCACC
>DOSU01000137.1 GCA_003513895.1 Rikenellaceae bacterium | reverse complement strand
ATCATGATTTGAATAGATTCCCCTAGGCGCTCTATTATGAATGGTGTTATGTAATAGTAGGATAAAAAATCCCCCAAAAAGTATTATTGCACTCGATTTGTACTAGAAATATTAGTAACGTCTGCTTTAATATAAGTTTAAAATGTTTAGAATATAAACGAAATTTGAAATTTATAAAAAATATTTACTGTGGAAATAAAAGTTGTTGCGACAAACTTGTATTTTCTTCTTCGATTATCTAAAAGGATTAGAGTGACAATGGTTAATAAAATGACCCAAAGAATATTAAGTTGATCAAAGTGATATCTTAGAAAAACAAATTAAAATGCAACATTAAAATAGTCTACTGAATTTATTCCTCTAAATTAGGGGATGGCCTTCACCAAGATGGCTCAACGGCTGACCGCCGCGAGGAAGGAATAGCTAAAAGCAGGATTATATAGGTAGATTCGCACTTTATTAAGGTGTCAAATCTCATTAAAGGAAAAATCTGTACTTGGTCAAATTCTTTGGATTGACCAAGTATTTTTTTGTATATTCTAAAACTAACCTTGGTGATAAATATAATTATTTTAGTATGAAGATGAATAAAATGTAATATTTGTACTAGAATAATAGTATTACATTACTTAAATGAGGTGATTAATGCCGGACACATTGGTATCAATAGATGCAGTTCAGGTTGATGGATTATAAATCGAGACAAAGTCAAGGCAGCGGTATGTTGATGTTGACGCCTTCAATTGTTATGTTGATTAACCCGTCAATTATGAATGATTTTTCTGGCTCATTAGCAAATTTTGAAATATCCATCTTGGCAACATTTCTTGTTTTGATACTTCACAGACTCGTGTTACCAAAATTAGGAATTTAGATTGGAACTGAACCAAAAAAGAATAAGGTAAGCATTAATGTCGGTAGATTTATTTGCTTAAGTTATTTCTCGGGTAATTAAAAGGAAAGTACTATGAGACTTGAATATGAAGAAATCATGGATGCTATAAATCTTCACAATCGGTTTTTGTTGGGTTTTGTTGATGGGAAGAAGATGAACCTATTGGATGCAGACCTCTACAGTGCAGGTTTGGTTGGAGCGAATCTAAAATATGCAAACCTCGAAGGTGCCAATTTAAAACGCGCACTTCTCTGCAACGCAAACTTGGAAGGGGCGAACTTGAAGGGAGCCTTTTTCAAACGCGCAATACTCCAAGGTGCCAATCTAAAAAACGCACATTTGGAAGGTGCAAGTTTCAAAGGTGCTAATTTAGATCAGTCAATCTTGATCGGCGCAAATCTCAGTGGCGCTGATTTGGAAGATGCGACTCTCTCAGGTGCTGTTTATGATGATCAAACGGTTTGGCCAAATGAATTTGATTTGACTTTATCAGGTGCTGTATTAATTGGTAACCAACAAATGACTCTAATGTCTTAAGATATGATGTGAGATTTATAATAATTATTAATGTTTCACATAAAACGGAAAAATGCCTGACAAATGGTATATAATGATTCGTAGAACAAAAGTTCTTTAATTGCACAAATCCTGTGAATTGTTTCTAATTGTTTTTGATTTAAAGAAGGTTTGAATCAAAAACAAATCGAATTCAATGGTGAACCAATATACACAAGAATGGACTTTTCTTCATTTTTATAACCACCATAAGAAAGGTCGATTTGTATATTTTAATTTGTGTTATGGTTCTAATTCAAATTTATTGATTCTCCATTGGATATTGTTATATGTTCATTAAAGTGCATGAATTCTAATGAATCTCCGCCAAGCAATGTGTAAGTTGTACCCTTTTTTGTAACATGAATCTCAAGGATGGATTTCTGCCAGTTTAATTTAAATTTTAATCCACGCCATTGTGTTGGGAGTCTGGGCTGAAATAATAATTTGCCACCTGTTGTTCGCATACCCGCAAAACCGTTTACGACACACATCCAGGTTCCAGCCATATTTGCCATGTGGATGCCGAGTTCGCTGTTCTCTTGACAGTTATCCAGGTCCAGTCGGGCAGTTTGAATGAAGTAATCATACGCTTTCTCGGGATATCCGACTTCATTAGCCATGATGCTATAGATGCAAGCTGAGAGCGACGAATCATGAACGGTGATCGGTTCGTAAAAATCGAAATCCCGTTTTTTCTGTTCAAGCGAAAACTGATCACTTAAGACAAATTCCACTAAAACCGTATCTGCTTGTTTGCAAACACGATGCCGGTAGATGATCAACATGTGATGGTGCATCTGCAATGGATATTCTTCTTTGGTGGTTTTTGCAAATGGCCAATCCGGTTTTGCCAAAAAACCATCGTCTTGCGGGATGATCTGCAATTCAGGATCGTAAGGCAGGAACATATTATCTGCAATTTTTTTCCAGCGTTCAATTTCATTAATATCCATTTTTATCGTTGACTGTAATCTTTTCCATTTTGTCGGGAAATCATTTTCTAACATATGCCAAATATCAACTGCAAAATTCAGATGTTCACGTGCCATGTAATTGGTATAGGCATTATTGTCAACGAGGACTGTATATTCGTCCGGTCCGGTAACACACGGGATGGAATATTTTCCACCTTTGGAAGGAGCGAACCAGCCTACCTGAGCCCATATACGAGCTGTTTCAAATAATATTTCTGCGCCCATATCAGCCATAAAAGATTTGTCATCTGTGGCCAAATAATATTTTCTGATCGCCATGGCAATATCGGCGTTGATATGATACTGTGCCGTACCCGCAGGATAATACGATGAACATTCGTCGCCGTTAATGGTCCTCCATGGATAAAGCGCTCCGCCTGAATGCGACATTTGTTTAGCTCGTGTTCGTGCTCCATCTAGGGTGAAATATCGATATTCAAGCAGTGATTTTGCAATTTCTGGCGAATGATAGAGAAAGAAGGGGACAGCAAAACCTTCACTATCCCAAAAAGTATGCCCCGAGTAACCTTCACCGGTTAAACCTTTGGCGGCAATGTTTGTCTTGCCATCCCTTCCAACAGATTGGAGAAGATGAAAAGTATTAAAACGCACACCTTGTTGTAAAGCATCGTCACCTTCAATTTCAACATCGGCAGATTGCCAAAATCGATCAAGATAAGTGGTTTGGCTGTTGTAGAGGTTTTGCCAACCAGTCTTTACAGCGGATACGGCAATTTGTTTGGATTGAGATTGAATCGATTCTTCAGGTATGCCGCGGTTTGTGGCGTAAGCTATATATTTGGTTAGTGTGATTTGTTGATCCGCCTTCACTTTCGCTTTCCAGGTTAAACCTGCTGAATCTTCTGAAACGAATGTTACTGGATGATCGGCCAACCCTTCAAGAACATGCTCAACTGCGCACGCAACCGACAGACCTGAAATATTACATTTTTGTTGTACTTCAAGACTTTGACCGGATGCAGAAATATGGCTTATATGCATTCTTAAGTTTAATTTATCGCGACTGAACAAAGTATTATCCTGGTCAGCAAGAATTGTCCCCCCTGCAAAAATTCCAGAATAAAGACTAATATCTGCTTCTTGTAATAGCATAATACTGCAACGGATAACGTATAGATGAGGGTTAACAAAGCTCACCAAACGTTGAAATTGAAGGTTAACAGTTTTTCCTTTGGATGTTTTCCAACAAACCGACCTTTCCATACATCCGGTCTGCATTTCAAGGGTCCGGCTGTATTTTTCGATTAATCCCGAGGTCACGCTGAATGGTTCGCCATCGACTTCAAGTCGAATAACTTTTGCATCTGCAACATTAACCATGAATTGATCATTAATCGGATTCGCGTAGATAAAGTCAGGATAATCAAACGGATATTCTTCATAAAAACCGTTAATATATGTACCGTTCATTTGCGATCCAGAAAAACCTTCTTCAAAGCCACCGCGGACTCCCAGATAACCATTTCCGAGTGAGAAAATAGTTTCATTTAGTTTGTATTCATTCTTCATAAAATGATGCTCTGTCACCCGCCAAGGTTCTGCCGAATATATTACCCTTCCAAATTTCTGATGTTCGTTCATAACTTGGTATCCTTTAATTCATATATCGCGAAGTATCATACTGACTTATAACAATAAAAATATCAAAATATTTTTTTCTGCTAACACTGCATAATCCTTTCAAGAACACAAAGGATAAATATATTTTTGAATTTGACTAAAAAAAGTTTGAGTTTAGCCTTTAATGGCACCCGCTAGCATTCCGCGGACGAAGTAACGCTGCAGTGCGAAGAATACAATCATCGGCAACAGCATGGATAGAAAAGCCGCTGCAGTTAATAAATGCCATCCAGCGCCTAATGACGTAACCATGTTGCTGATTTGATAGGTCATTACCGGCTTTGTACCACCAAGGAAGACAAGTGCGACCAGCAGGTCATTCCATACCCAGAGAAATTGAAAAATTCCAAGAGAAGCAATGGCAGGCATGGATAATGGAATGACTAAATTGGTGAATGTCGTCCAATGAGATGCGCCATCGAGATAAGCAGCTTCAAAGAGATCTTTAGGTAAACCACCTAAAAAGTTACGCATGAGATAGATCGCATAAGGCAGACCAAAGCCGGTATGAAAGAGCCAAACCCCCAGAAAAGTTCCTGTCATTCCCAATTTGGCATACATCTTTAATACTGGAACAAGGGTCATTTGCAGAGGTACTACTTGGAGCCCGACCAATAGAGCGAATAAAAGAAAGCGGCCTTTAAAATCCAGCCAGGCGAAGGCATAACCGGCGAACGCAGCGAGAAAAATAGGGAGAATCGTGGCGGGAATAGTCACAATAAGACTATTAACAAATGCTTGTCCCATTCCCCTCGGATTCAGTAAATCGGACGCGTTACAATTCAAACTTGAGGATTGTGAACCAGTTTGGCAATCCTCAACATAGGTGTTAGTCCCTCTGTATCCAACAATGGCATCGACATAATTGTTGAGTGTGAACTTTGAGGATAAGCCAGTCTGTTGTGTATTTTTATCTGAAAAAGCTGTCCACCAGCCAGTAGTATTTATTAAGGGAAGTGGTCTTAAAGATGTTACGAAAAGTCCGATGGTTGGTACCAACCAAACTAACATAGTAAAAATAATAATGAAATGTGTGGGGATTTTATTGAGGATACTGTTTATCTTTGAGCGTCTCATCTCATTGCCTCCTGTGCCAAGAAGCGGCGAATATTCATGTATATGAAAGGTATGATGGCAATAATGAGTACAACCGCAATTGCGGTTCCCCGACCCGTTTGGAAGTTTTTATACATTTCATCGTACATGCGGTTGGCAATGACTTCAGTTCCAAAATTCCCACCGGTCATGACATAAACGATATCAAATAATTTGAGTACATTAATTACCATGGTGGTGACCACAACAATGATTGTGGGTGCAATGATTGGTACCATTACACTCCAAAAAACTTGCCATTCAGAAGCTCCATCTACGCGGGCTGCTTCCAGAACTTCGTCTGGGACAGCTTTTAACGCCGCGGACAAAATGGTCATACAAAAACCTGTCCACATCCAGATGCCAACGATCACCAACATTATCGTGTTGAGGTTCGTTGTGGATAAGAATGCAACCGGTTTACCCCCTAATGCTGAAATAATAGCGTTCAATAATCCAACTTGCACTTGAGAGGTTCCCCAATTGTAAACAAATTTCCAAATAACCCCCGCGCCTACAAAGGAAATAGCCATTGGCATAAAAATTATGGCTTTTGCCAGGGCTTCATATTTGACCCTTTCGGCAAAAATTGCGAAACCCAATCCTATACCTACGGTTCCGCTAACCATAATCAAAATCCATTTTAGAGTATTGCCATAAGACGATACCCAAAAAGATTTCCATATCGTATTGAAGGAGGTTGTGTTTAATTCCGCGGTCAGCGCATATCGATAATTTTCAAATACTCCCCAACAGGGTTGACCCACATTACAGGTTGTTGCTGCAGATGCTGTGCCATCCTTATTCAAAAAGCTGAGGGCAACAGTATTAATCATAGGATAAACAATAAAAATACTCATGATAATTATGGCAGGCGCCAAATAGAACCAGGGGATAACTTTGCCTTGCTTCATGACCTGGGGAACATTTGCAGAAGACATATCACCTCCAAATTGCGTAGAGGTGTTAGTTCAACTAACACCTCT
>DOSU01000051.1:3035-13500 GCA_003513895.1 Rikenellaceae bacterium | reverse complement strand
CAGTTCCTACTTTGCGCATCTGGCATTGGATATCGTCAAGATCGCGCATCTCCTTGTTGAATCTTTTTCCTCTTTCGGCAATTGCCGGAAGATCCACAACATTGTTGAAATTCCCTGTAACTTTAGGAATTCTTGCAACAATAGCTCTCACATTTTTGTGCCTCATGAGAGTTCCGAGACCACCGCGGCCGGCTTGTTTCAGACGTACTTTACCCCTCTTAACATCCCAGAAAGTAAAATTGAGCATGCCAATGAGTGAGTGTTCGGCAGCCTTGCCCGAAGAGACAACAGAAACATTTATTTTGTCTTTTTGATTTTCTGCAAACATCTCCAGAAGTTCTTCGCCAAGCAGGTGAGAGTCATAGCTTAGTTCGCGCGGAGTTTCGAAAATTTCCACAATGTGGTCTACTCCGTTTATAAAAACGATTACATCCTTTTTTGAATTCCCCTGAATTTCAAGTGCATCAAATCCTGCAATTTTAAGATGGGGTCCAAAGTGACCTCCCACATTGCTGTCAATAATTCTTTCGGTTTGAGGAGAGATAGCAACCACTATCGATTTTCCGGAACCGGAATACTGCGTTACACCGCAACACGGGCCGCCGGATATAACTATCTCATTTTCTGAATCTTGCCATTTGGTAGTTGGTTTAACAGCATCCCAAAGCATTCTGAGACCATATCCTTTTCCTCCGATAAACTTCTCTTTTGTTTCGGGAGCAATACCTCTTACCTCTACTTTGTTGGATTCAACATTTACATATAGGCTCTGGTCGCTGTATCCCTTGTCCATGGCTTTCCACTGGTAGGGGAAAGTTGCCAGAATTGCTCTTTTTTCTTTTATCTCCTGATAGTTCATTCGATAGTTTTTTAGGTTGTTAAATAATTCGTAAATTTACGTAAAAATGTAATCCCAACAACCCGTTTTATGCCAAATTTCAACCAAATCAGGACTATTTTATCACAAAAAACAATCGGAATTGCCGGAGCGGGCGGGCTCGGTTCCAACTGTGCCGCATCCCTCCTGAGAAGCGGAGTCGGAAAGCTGATAATTGCCGATTTCGATATAGTATCCCAGGCAAACCTGAATCGTCAATTTTATTTTCATGACCAGATAGGAGAGATAAAAGTAAACGCACTCAGAGAAAATCTATTGAGAATTAATCCATTTGCTTCGTTACAAATGCATGCGGCAAAGATTACTCCGGACAACATCGATTTTCTGTTTTCGACTTGTGATGTTGTAGTTGAGGCATTTGACTCAGCATCTGAAAAAGAGATGTTGATAAATTACATTTTAACCAATTATCCCGAAAAGCCACTGGTGGCTGCATCCGGGCTAGCAGGCTGGGGAAGAGTAGAATCTCTGAGGGTTATTCAATCGGGAAACCTGTATGTTTGCGGAGATGGAGAGAGTGAGGCAGGAGAAGCTAACCCTCCGCTTGCTCCAAGAGTAAATATAGTGTCAAACCTTCAGGCAGATACAGTACTTGAGATTTTATTAAAAGAGAGATTCTGATATGAAGATAATGCTCAACAACAGGCCCGAAATTATTCAGGGAGATCTGTTTTCAATATCTCAGATAATGGTCATTAAATCATTCAAATTCCGCATGCTTGTTGTGCGTCTGAACGACCGCCTGATAAAAAAAGATGAGTACGAAACCACTTTTGTAAAGGATGGCGACGATTTAAAGATTATACATCTTGTGAGCGGTGGCTAGAATTGGCTGCCATCTTTGAACACTTTGAATTGCTGTTTAACAGATTCTTCGTGTATAGATTCCAAAATGAGCTTTATAAATTCTTCGTCAAGTTCGAGTCCAAGTGCCTGAGCAAGCCTTTTGTTTAGCATCCAGTCATAGCGCACTGGTTGCAGTACAGAGATGTTATTTGACATCTTGTACCTTCCAATTTCTCTTGCTACCGACATTCTTTTAGAGAGCAGATTCATTATCCTGTCGTCAATTTCATCAATCTCCCTGCGCATTTCGGTTAAAAATTCCGAGGTGTCCGGAGTGTTACGGATAACGAGTAAAGAAATTATTCTTCCAAGTGTTTCCGGTGTGATTTGTTGTTCTTTGTCGCTAAGTGCCTCTGAAGGATTGCCGTGAGACTCTACCATCAGCCCGTCGAAGCCCAGGTCCATTGCCTGTTGAGAAATGGGGTAAATCAATTCCGGCCTGCCTCCAATATGGCTCGGGTCGCAAAGTATGGTCAAGCCGGGCATCCTGCGTTTAAGCTCTATTGGAATATGCCATTGAGGCTGATTACGGAACAATCCCTTTTCGTATGCGCTGAATCCTCTGTGAACGGCAGCAATGCCGGTTATCCCGCATGAGACAAGTCTCTCCATTGCTCCCACCCATAAATCCAAATCCGGATTCACCGGGTTTTTAACCAGGATGGGAATATTCACTCCGGCAAGACTCTCTGCAATCTCTTGTACGGCAAAAGGATTGGCGGTTGTTCTTGCTCCAAGCCATAAAATATCAACACCCCATTTTAATGCTTCTTCGGTATGTTTTGCATTTGCAACCTCGGTTGCAGTGAGCATCCCGGTCTCCTCTTTTACCATCCTGAGCCACCGAAGTCCCTCGATTCCCATTCCCTCAAATCCTCCGGGTTTTGTTCTGGGTTTCCATACACCTGCACGATATACCTGTATTCCAATTGCAGCCAGCCGGCGTGCAGTAGACAGGACCTGCTCTTCACTCTCTGCACTGCACGGGCCTGCAAATACTAATGGCCTTTTTGAGTTAATTCCTTCTATGTAAAGTGGTACTATGTCCATTTATTTAATAAAGTGTGCCTAATTTTTCCGAAAGATAGCAGTTTTTTGATATCTTTGTTCAAACTAAATTTATGAGAAACAAATCGGTTTTAGTGCTTTTTGCACTTTTTTTTACCCTCACGAGTTGCAAATATTTGCATATAGATGGGTTCAGCGGTTCAACAATTGTCTGGGAATCGGGAGCTAATAACTTTTTCAATCAGGAAGCAGCAACTAAACTGAATACTCTTGATAAAATATTAATCTCAGGAGAAGTAGAAGGGGAGCAGGTCGTTTCTCTTAAAAATCTTCCGTGGCACTCTGTTACGTCCCGTGATGCAGTTATGAGTGGCGACACCGTTCGTTTTGAGGGTGCTTTCCGTTATGACGGCTATGCATTATGCGATATATTAAGTTCTGTAAAAATTAATAAAAATAGCAAGGAGGATTTCTATCCTCCGGTTGACTTATATGTTGAAGTGTGGAACGAAAAAGGAGAATATGCGACATTCAGCTGGGGTGAGCTTTTCTATTCTGCAGATGTATATAATATAATAATAGCAAAAACCGTAACAAGGGTAATTCCCGGAAAGACAGGAGAGCTCTGGAGCGTGGGAAAGGAGTCTCGTCTGGTTGTCGGGTCGGACAGACTCACCGTTAGAAATATCCTTAATCCCACTAAAATCGTAATAAAATCATTAAACGGGAATTTTAAGGTGAACAGAGACCCTGCAAAATTTTATGCCGATAATCTTCTTATAGCCAAAGGTGACAGCATACCCGGGCAACTTGAAACTCTTCCTGCAGAGCTGCCTGTTGTAACTCAGAAGACAATCTTCTATGGTCACGGAATGGGATACAGAGGAGAAAAAGAGTTTTCAGGAGTAGCCATAAACGGCATACTTTCAATATATTATCCTTCGGACGAAAAATCTCTCAGAGAGGGTCTTGTTTGCATTGAGGCCGTGGACGGATACAGGGCATCCTTCTCACTTTCGGAGTTAATCAACAGAAATGACTACAGAGAACCGCTTCTTATGTACGGCAGCGGTAAAGAAAAAGGCAGGGAGAGCTTCTCTCTTTTTGCAGGATGTGACATGTTTGCCGACAGGGCAATTAAGGGAGTGAGCAAAATATCACTGTATTAAGATAAAGAAATGGCGGGAAATAAGGGATCGAAGTATTACGACATATTCCTTGACTATCGCCTCTGGCTCACAAAAAGAGGTGACGGAGAAATTCTGGGACATGAACATTTCATGCTGCTAAAGAAAATTGACGAGGGAGAATCCTTCAATTATGCCTCTGAATCTCTTGGCATGAGCTATAGAAAGGCGTGGGACAGAATCCGGAATTGCGAAAAGGAACTCGGTTTTTCGCTGGTAGAAACCAGAAGAGGCGGCAAAGACGGCGGAAATACAACACTTTCTTCCGATGGCCGGAGACTGCTGGATGCCTATATGAGCCTTCGTGCAGAGATGGACTCTCTCATCAAAGAGAATGTTAAAAAATTCTTCCACAAACTAAACGATGAATAATGAAAAATTTTATAATCGGAACATTGGTTTTATCGGTTTCATTACTTGCTGTTTCATGCAGGTTTGAAAGCAAAAAGAAAACCGATACCGGAGGACTATCAGGGGATCTGATAATCTTTCACGCAGGTTCTCTCTCAATGCCATTTAAAGCAATTGCCGACACATTTATGCGCATTCACCCGAATGTAAAAGTACTGGCAGAAGCTTCCGGAAGTATTGATGCAGCAAGAAAAATTACCGAACTCGGCAGGGATTGCGACATTATGGCCTCAGCAGACTATTCTGTAATTGATAATTTACTTGTTCCGGAATATGCCGATAAAACTATAAAGTTTGCCTCAAATGAAATGGCAATTGTATACACAGAGAGCTCAAAGTATGCGTCGGAAATTGATACTTCAAACTGGGCATCGGTTCTTCTCCGTAAAGATGTAATAGTGGGCAGGGCCGATCCAAATTCGGACCCATGCGGATACAGAACACTTCTTTCGCTTAATCTCGCAAAGAAAGAGTTTGAAGCAGAAATTAAAGCCGGAACACTAACGGAAAACATCAAACAGGCAATCAATAAATTTCCTGAAAATCTGCTTAACAAAGACAATAGGTTTATTCGGCCAAAAGAGGTGGACCTTCTCGCTCTTCTCGATACAAAATCGGTGGATTATATATTTCTGTACAAATCGGTTGCTGTCCAGCACAAACTGAAATATCTTGAACTGCCGGCAAAAATCAACCTTTCAGATCCGCTGCTCAATGACTATTATAGCCTGGTTGAGACCACAGTGAGAGGTGCAAAGCCGGGAGAAACAATGATAATGAAGGGAGAGGCAATGGTTTATGGGCTCACCATTCTCCGGAATTCACCAAACAGGAAAGCCGCCGAAGCTTTTGTGGAATTTCTTCTGACGGAAGAGGGTGGCCGGAAGATACTCAGTGAAATGGGGCAGGCTCCGGTATACGACAACTAACTAATTATCTATTTATCAGGAGTATAAAGGAGTTCATCCAGGGTGCGCTTAGGCACATGATGATTCTGCAGGTCGTCGCGCCAGTATTTTACATCACCATCTTTGATATCATCAATAATTACAACCTCTTTTGGCTTGCCCAGTGCAATTACCAATATCGGAACAAGACTTTCCGGCAATTTAAGCAGTTGTGCAATACCATCCTTCTTAAATGATGCTATCATGCATCCGCCAAATCCGAGTTCCACGGCCTGAAGTAAAATGCTTTGTGCAAAAATGCCGTTGTCACACGAATAACCCTGAGAGATGCCTGTGTCGTGCAACAGAATGATATATGCCGATGGTCTTTCACCTTCCGCCGGGCCGTCCCACTCCTTAAGATATCCTGCCCATCCGAGATTTGGAAATATCTTGTCGTTCATAGCTTTGTTTCCGTTAATGTAGAACTTTATAGGTTGTACATTTCGCGAAGAGGGGGAGAACCTGGCTGCTTCTACCATCATTTTAAGCTGTTCGGTTGAAATTGTCTCATTCTCAATAAATCGTCTGTAGCTTCGGTTTTGTCTGAAAGGTATCATTGTATTCTCAATTTTTTATTAGTTTCTATAGTCCAAACAAGGCAACTGAAAGTTTGTCTGCCTTTTTTAATCTGGGATGTTCGCTTTCCTCAATAATTTCATGCGCCCAGGTAACTTCGGCAGGAATGTATATGGCATTACCGCCAATCTCGAGAACAGGCAGGATGTCCGATTTAAAAGAGTTCCCAATCATCAGAAAGTTTTCGGGTTCAATGTTGTGCATCCGGATAATCTTCATGTAATTATCCCTGTGCTTCTCGCTCATTATCTCAATATGAGAAAAATACTTATCAATTCCGGAGCGCTCAATTTTTGATTCCTGCTCTTTAAGATCTCCCTTGGTGGCAAGAATGAGCGGGTACCTGCCGGCAAGTGCTTTCAACACATTTTCAACTTCGGGAAGAAGCTCAATGGGACGACCTATAGTATCTTTGCCTATTGAAATAAGTTCGGTGATTTCTGCATTGGAAAGTGTGCCGCCGCTAATTTCAATACCGCACTCAATCAGAGAAATTATGAAAGGTTTGGAACCATATCCAAGTAATGGAAGGTTATCTTTTTCAACTCTTAAAAGAATTTCATTGGCTTTCTCCGGCGAAATGAATCTCTCCATAAGCCTGCCAAATCTCTCTTCTGCCCTTCGGTAGTGATATTCATTTATCCACAGAGTGTCATCGGCATCGAAGGCTATTAATTTGATATTGTTGTCGAGCATTTAATTAATTTAATTACAAGACAAAGCTATAAAAAAACTGCCGCAATCGGATTGACTGCGGCAGCATTTCACTTAAAAAACAATTAGTCTATTTTGCAACCCTTTCAAGCCACTTGACCATCGAGAGCATCACCAGCATCGAGAGAGAGCAGGCGACAGCAAATACCATCCAGCAAGCCCAAAGAGGAACTGATGTATAAAGAATTCCACCGATGAAAAGTAGCAGGTTACCTACTGCAGTTGCAGCAAGCCAGGCACCTTGCATAAGACCTTGCAGGTGTGGAGGAGCTACTTTAGAAACGAATGAAAGTCCTAAAGGCGAAATAAACAACTCGGCAACGGTGAGTATGAAGTACATCCCAACCATAACCCAAGGAGTAAGTTTCATAACATCGAGATCACCGGAAGTCATCCCTGTTAATGCAGATTTGTCAGGAAGGGCCAAAGAAACTATAAGCATAAAGACATATGCGAGAGCAGCTATACCCATACCCATACCAATCTTTCTTGGAGTTGACGGCTCATTTCCTTTTCTTCTCATTGTACCGAACAGCCACATAATTACTGGTGTAAGAACAACTACAAAAAATGGGTTAACGGACTGGAAGATTTCAGCACCCTTGATAGAAGTAAATCCTAAATCAATATTGATTATATCAAGGTTAATATAGTCTCTGGCAAAGTATGTTAACGAGTAACCGTTCTGGTGGAAAGAGAACCAGAAGAAGATAACAACTCCAAATACTGCAAAGAGTGCGTAAATCCTTTGCCTGATTTCAGAAGCAGCCATTGTAATCTCCTCTTTGGAGATACTTTTACTGTCCTTGCTCTTTGCCTTTGTGGCAGCAGGATCCGGAAACTGATTCTTGTTAATCAGGAAAATAATAATCGAAATGAAAAGAGCAATTATTGTTGCAATAAAGGCAAAGTGGAATCCTTTGTTGAAAACATCCAGGTATTGATTGCTAAATACTGTCAGATCTGCAACCGGAGAACCGTCCAGTGTAACCTGTGAAGCGTATGTGGTAAGACTGTTTAACTGCTCAACGCTCATAGAAGCCTGATCGCCAATGTACTGGTGAGCAAGCTCAGGAAGCTGGGCGTTATAATCAAACCCATTGGTTTTTAACCACCAGTTTCTTATGGCAATAGCAATAAACGGAGCAAAGAAACCGCCAATATTAATGAACATGTAGAAAAGCTGGTAACCGGCATCCCTCATGTCTCTTTTCGGTTTGCCGTTTTCGTCGACACCAAATTCCTTTGCAATCCTGTCTTTGTACTCCTTTCTGTCATACATTTGGCCTACGATAGCCTGGAGGTTACCCTTGAAAAGTCCGTTACCAAAAGCGATAACCAGCAAACCTGCGCAGGTTAGAGTTAAGTAAAGCGGAAGGCTGGGTACCGGTGTAGGTGTAGGAATAGCTATAATAAAATAACCCACAGCCATAAGAATAAGCCCCCAGAGAATTGTACGCTTGTAATTACGGGTACGGTCTGCAATCAAGCCTCCAACTAATGCTAAAACATAAATTGAAGCATAAAATACCGAGTAGATGTATCCTGTTGTGATTTCCGGCAAACCAAACTTGGATGAGATGAACAATGTGAGAATTGCCATCATGATGTAGAAGCCGAAGCGCTCACCCATATTTGTGAGGGCAGCTGAAAGAAGTCCTTTTGGATGGTTTTTAAACATAATTATTTATATAGTTTTAGTTAAAAAAATGCTGTTAAGTACGCAAAAATAGTAAAAAATGGATAACTTTGTTAGCTGTACAAATTAAAATCATAATTTTTTGCCAATGAACAGATTTTTGAAAATTACATTAACCGCTCTTTCTCTTTTCGTTTTTATTAACGGAAATTCTCAGGCATTGGCTCCGGACGAAGCAGTTCCCCAGGGTGCGATAGTCTATTCATTACCTCTTACATCTTTCAGATTTCATGCAGAAGCCGATCATGAATCATTTATAGCCGGCCCTTATGCGAAATTTGCTCAGAAATATCTTGGAATTCAGGCACGCGAATCAAGCGGAGAAACATATACCCTCAGATCTGTTGAGATGATCCCATACACCGAAGCCGATCGCAGCTCAAATATTGCATTGAATATTGGAACCTCCAAAAGCGCCTCGGCCAATTTCCTTGTGATGATAAGTGAGGGCGTAATCATTTGGTCCGATTCCTACGATAAAAAAGGGGCGAACATGAGGTTTCCAGTAAAAGCCGATCAATCGGCATTTGAAAAAAGCCTTTCAACATCCAATCTTACGAGTGTAAACACTACTCTTTATAAGACAGTTCAAAGTGTAAGCGGGCTGGAACGAGTTCCCGTTCAGCAGAGTCAGGTAGTTGAAAAGAGCCTTGAAAAGAGAGCGGAAGAAACAGCAGGTCTCATTTTCCGCCTTCGAAACAAAAGGATGGAGATTATAACAGGAGAAACAGATGCAACATTCACAGGCGATGCTCTCAGAGCGGCAATTGACGAGATAAACAGGCTTGAAGCCGAGTATCTAAGTCTTTTTACCGGCAAAAGCGTATCTGATGTTCAAAAGATGGAGTTTGATGTTGTTCCTAAAGCAGACAATCCTAAACAATTTTATATTGCTTTCCGTATTTCAGATACACAAGGGCTCCTTGCTTCGGACAATGTAGCCGGAAGGCCGGTTGTTCTGGAACTTGTGCAGGACGGTGTAAATGCTCCGAAAATTAACATGGATCTCTCTACAACAAAAGGCAGAGTGCTCTACAGAAAACCTGCAATTATGAATGCAAGGGTTTCAGACGGGCAAAAACTTCTTTTACAAACAAGAGTTGCCGTATATCAGCTTGGAAGTATACTCTCTTTCCCCATTGATGTGGCACTGGGGAAATAATTAAATAAACATATAAAATTTTAAAAATTTCACAATGAATATTTCTGAATTAAAACCAACCAGAGTTTGGAAAAATTTCCACTCTCTTACACAAATCCCACGTCCGTCTAAAAAAGAAGGCAAAGCAGTTTTGTTTTTAGAGAAATTTGGAAGGGACCTGGGTCTTGAAACTATAAAAGACGAAATCGGAAACATAATAATCCGTAAACCGGCAACTCCCGGGATGGAGAACAGAAAAGGGATTATCCTTCAGGCCCACATAGACATGGTGCCTCAGAAAAACAGCGATAAGGTTCATAATTTTGAAACCGATCCTATTATTCCGCGAATTGTAGATGAGTGGGTATATGCAACAGGAACAACACTCGGTGCCGATAACGGAATGGGTCTTGCAGTTGCAATGGCTGTTCTTGAAGCAAAAGATCTGGTACACGGTCCTGTTGAGGCCCTTTTCACAATAGACGAAGAGACAGGAATGACAGGTGCAAGACTCCTCAAGCCTGGCATACTTAAAGGTGATATTCTTATTAACCTGGACTCGGAAGATGAAGGCGAACTTTATGTAGGATGTGCAGGAGGACTTGACGCTACAGCTACATTTACTTACAGCGAAGAGAATGTTCCTGCCGGAATGTCTGGCTACAAACTTTCAATTACAGGACTAAAAGGCGGCCACTCGGGAATGGACATTATACTTGGCAGAGGTAACGCAAACAAGGCTCTTGTAAGAGTTCTTCTTCCTCTCATAAAAGAAGCCGGTGCAAGAATTGCCTCGTTTGAAGGCGGAAGCCTTCGAAATGCAATTCCAAGAGAAGGATTCGCAGTAATTGCGATATCAAAAAGCAACGAAGGAGTTGCAAAAAAGATCGTTGAAAAACATTTGGCCGAGATGAAGTTTGAACTAGCAGCTCAGGAACCGAATATAAATATGACATTTGAATCTTGTGAAACACCTGCAAAGGTAATTGATGCCAAAACAGCTCTTAACTCTGTGCTTGCAATTTATGCATGTCC
>DOSU01000051.1:0-2964 GCA_003513895.1 Rikenellaceae bacterium | reverse complement strand
TTGCAATTTATGCATGTCCCAACGGAGTTGAAAGAATGAGCGATGCAATGCCCGGGCTTGTAGAAACATCAAACAACCTGGCTATTGTTAAATCGGAAAATGGTCAGATAATCATTAAGTGCCTTATGAGGAGTTCAGTAGATTCGGCAAAAGATGTTCTGGGAGAATCTCTTAGTGCAGTATTTGAGCTTGCTGGAGGTAAGGTTGTTCTTGCCGGAGGTTATCCGGGATGGAAGCCAAATGTTGACTCCGCAATTCTTGTGACCATGAAAAATGTTTATAAAAAACTATACGGAAACGAGCCGGAGGTTAAGGCTATCCACGCAGGACTTGAGTGCGGAATACTTGGCGGAACTTATGCAAACTGGGATATGATTTCTTGCGGGCCTACAATCCGTTCGCCTCACTCTCCAGATGAAAGAGTTAATATTCAAACTGTTGAAAAGTGGTGGAACTATGTTATAGCGGTTCTGAAAGAAGCTCCGGTAAAAAAATAATTTGAGGGCTGCAAAATAATACATATATTTGCAGCCCTTTTTAAAAATTTAATTATTAATCAAAGAGTATGTTGAAACATTACGAAACCGTTTTCATTGCAACTCCCGTTTTATCTGAGGTCCAGATAAAGGAAGCGGTAAAAAAGTATCGTGACTTCATTACCGAAAATGGTGGTGAAATTGTCTACGAGGAAGATTGGGGCTTGAAAAAGCTGGCCTACCCAATTCAAAAGAAAACCACAGGTTTTTACCATCTTATCGAGTTTAAGGCAGATGCTACATTTGTCGCAAAACTTGAAGTACAGTATCGTCGTGATGAGAGAATCATCCGTTTTTTGACCTTTGTGCTTGACAAACACGCATCGGCATATGCCGAGAGAAGAAGGGCCAACAAATCTGAAACTAAAAACTAAGGAGGAAGAAAAATGGCAAATCCGTCAAACAACGAAATTCGTTATCTCAATCCTCCAACAGTAGAGGTTAAAAAGAAGAAATACTGCCGCTTTAAAAAAGCTGGTATTAAGTATGTAGATTATAAGGATGCTGAGTTCCTCAAGAGGTTCCTCAATGAGCAGGGTAAGATTCTTCCCCGTCGCCTCACCGGAACATCTTTGAAGTTTCAGAAGAAAGTATCTCAGGCCGTAAAAAGAGCAAGACATATTGCATTACTGCCATACGTAACAGATTTATTGAAATAAGCTAAGGAGACAGATAATATGGAGATTATACTTAAACAAGATGTTCAGAACCTTGGCCATAAAGATGATATCGTTATTGTACGTAACGGTTATGCTACGAATTTTTTAATTCCTCAGGGTTTTGCCACACTGGCAACTCCTTCTGCAAAGAAGGTTCATGCCGAAAATATGAAACAACGTGCGCACAAAGAGACAAAAATCCGTCAGGATGCTGCCGCACTTGCAGAAAAACTCGAAGGAATCCAGGTTACACTTGCAACTAAAGTAAGTTCAACCGGCAAAATATTTGGATCAGTTAACAATATTCAGGTAGGCGAGGCTCTTGCTGCCAAAGGATTTGATATCGACCGCAGAAGTATTACTATTTCTGGCGAAGCAAACATCAAAGAGGTAGGCATTTACGATGCAACAGTTAAACTTCACCGCGATATAAAAGCTAATATCAAAGTAGAGATCATTGGCGAAGAGTAACATGTTCATTATTAACGGAGGGGGTTTTCTTAATGAGAATCCCCTTTTTTTTTAATAAAAAAATTGTTAATTGAATTTATTTGTTATTTTTGTACAATATATGAACACATTAGAAGAGTCGTTTGTATTTAACATGCGGGTTCTTCATTAAAATGGTTACAATTTCGATTATTTTTAAAAATAATCTTGCCGTTCAAGCTGTTAATTGATTGATTTGCACTCGATAGCAAAATATAATAACTTAAATAATTAATTTTTATTATGAAAAGAAAATTTTTAACCCTGGTTTTACTGATGTTCGCTGTTTCTGCTTTCGCACAACAGGAATCTAAAAGAGGACCTTTTTTAACCAACGGATTCTGGGATAACTGGTTTATATCTGCTGGTGGTGGCGCAAGTATTTATTACGGAGAGTGGGACAACAAAATAGCCATTGGCGAGAGAATTACTCCGGCAATTGATTTGTCTATAGGAAAATGGGTAACTCCAACAGTAGGTTTTCGTCTTCAATATGCAGGTCTTTCTGCAAAAGGATCTGTTTATGGAAATGCTTTATTCTCAGCAACCGGAGATCACACTAATACCTGGAACATGGAGAAATTCAATGTTATGAATCTTCATTTCGACGGATTGTGGAATTTATCCAACTTTATCGGCGGATACAGGTCAGACCGCGTATGGGATCTTGTTCCTTTCGCTGGTTTTGGCTGGGGCCGTGCAACAAATGTAAATTCATGGAATACTACAAAAGTTGCTAACAATGAATTTGTTGTAAATGCCGGTTTGGTTAATAACTTCAGAATTTCGGAAGCATTGGACATCAAACTTGAATACAGGCACATGTTTGTAAATCAAGTTTTTGACGGTGTTGCTCTTGGCGCAAGACTGGAAAGTATGGCTTCTCTAACACTAGGTCTTACTTATAAATTCCAGAGACGCGATTTTGAAAAATACGTTAAAGTTGAACCTGCAGATTACACTCCTTACAATAGCCGTATAGCTGACCTTGAAAAACAAATTGCAACCAAAGATGCAAATACAAGATCACTTTCAGACCAGCTTGCTGTTGAAAAGAACAAGAAGCCAATTATAGTTGAATCTAAAACTGAGTACATTGTTTCTCCACTTGCCGTATTCTTCCAAATTGGCAAAGCCGATCTTACAGACAAAGAGATTATCAATCTTGGTTATTGTGCCGACATTATTAAGAAGTCTGGCAAAAAATTCAGAATCAGTGGTTCTGCCGACCATCAAACCGGTACAAAGAAATTCAATCAGGAAATCAGCGAAAAACGCGC
>DOSU01000132.1:11377-13838 GCA_003513895.1 Rikenellaceae bacterium | reverse complement strand
AGATGAGAAAAATAGTATATCTCATAGCAGTTGTTTCTGTATTTGGTTGCAAAAACATTTTGCAGGACAATAAACCGGCAAATACAATAGCGCAAAATCCTGTTATCGAACATAAGATTGATTCAATCCTAAAGGGAATGACTTTGGATGAGAAAATAGGGCAGATGACACAATTGACTCTTGACGTTGTAGGAAAGGGGACAAGTGTTTACGATAGTAAAATGCCCTTTGAGTTTGACCAGGTTATGCTGGATACGGTGATACACAAGTACAAAGTAGGGTCAATTCTCAATACCCCAAGCAATACTCCGCTTACACCTCAGGAGTGGGAATCTATAATAAAACAATTACAAGAAATAGCTATTCAAGAGACTGGAATTCCAATCATTTACGGTGTCGATCAAATACACGGAACTACCTACACGGTGGGTGGTACTTTATTTCCACAAGAGATTGGCATGGGAGCAACCTTTAACCCTTTTCTGGTAAGATTAGGTGCCGAAATATCTGCCTACGAGACAAAAGCAGGCTCTATACCCTGGAATTTTTCTCCAATCTTAGATCTGGGCAGAGATGCACGTTGGTCAAGAATGTGGGAAACATATTCCGAAGACAGCTATCTGGTTGCCGTTATGGGAAAAGCATGTGTTGAGGGATATCAGGGAACAGACAATGGCACAATCGGTGATAAATCTGTTGCAGCATGCCTTAAGCACTACATGGGTTACGGATCACCATTTTCCGGAAAAGACAGAACTCCTTCATATATTTCTGATCAGGATATGCGTGAACGCCACTTTGCCCCTTTTCTTGCAGCTGTTAAAGCGGGAGCTTTGTCTGTAATGGTAAACTCAGGGTTGAATAATGGCATCCCTTTTCATATCAACTATGAATATTTGACAAATTGGCTAAAGCGTGACTTAAATTGGGACGGCGTAGTTGTATCAGATTGGTCGGATATATACAATATTTATACAAGAGACAGGGTTGCCTCTTCTAAAAAAGAGGCTGTTAAACTTGCTATAAATGCAGGAATAGATATGTCTATGGTTCCGTATGAATGGAGTTTTTGCACCTATCTGAAAGAGTTGGTGCAGGAGAAAGAGGTTCCAATCTCTAGAATAGACGATGCTGTAAGGCGCATTCTAAGGCTTAAATTTCGCCTTAACTTGTTTGATAAACCATATTACAATTATAAGGATTACCCCGATTTCGGTAGTGAAAAACATGCGGCAGTAGCACTTATGGCTGCCGAAGAATCTATAACTCTGTTAAAGAACACCGACAATATTCTACCTTTGCCAAAGGGCAGAAAAGTTCTGGTTGCCGGCCCTAATGCCAATAATATGAGATCGTTGAACGGCGGGTGGACATTGTCTTGGCAAGGAGAGAAAACCGATGTTTACACTCAGAAATACAACACTATTCTGGAAGCGATTACAGATAAAATTGGAGCAAATAATGTAATTTATGAGCCGGGAATTACTTACAAAACCGGTAATCCACCAACCACTTCAATTGAGTATTTCGAAGAAAATAACCCCGAAATATCTAAATCTGTGGCAGCAGCCAAAAGAGCCGATTATATAATCCTCTGCCTGGGAGAAAACTCCTATTGCGAAACCCCGGGAAATCTTACCACAATGGAAATGTCGGCTAACCAGCAAAAATTGGCTTTGGCCCTTGCAGAAACAGGGAAGCCGGTAATACTTGTTTTAAACGAAGGCCGACCAAGAATCATATCTGAATTTGAACCACAAATGAAGGCTGTTATTCAAACCTACTTGCCCGGAAATTACGGAGGAGATGCACTTGCCTCAATACTTTGGGGAGATGTAAACCCGAGCGGTAAACTGCCATACACCTACCCAAAAGCGGCTAACTCACTGACAACTTACGATTACAAACCTTGTGAGAACTTAAATAAAATGCAAGGAGCTTATGACTACGATGCAATTCCTTCTATCCAGTGGAATTTTGGTGACGGTCTAAGCTATACAACTTTTAAGTATTTCAATCTTAAATCTGATAAACAAGAATTTACCTATTCTGACACTCTCACTTTTACTGTTGATGTCAAAAATTCCGGAACAAGAGCGGGTAAAGAGACCATTATGCTGTTTAGTAGCGATTTATATGCATCATTAACTCCTGATAATCGCAGATTAAGAGCATTCTCTAAGATAATCCTTGAGCCGGGAGAAACTAAAACAGTAACTCTCTCCGTTGCAGCAAAAGATTTAGCCTTTGTGGGAGCAGATAGAAAATGGGTACTTGAAAATGGTGATTTTACCATTCAGATTGGAGAGTTGAGCCTCAACCTCACTTGCTCCTCTACAAAAAAGTGGGATGAGCCAAACATCCTTTAGTTAGCAAAGTTAAACGGCCAAATCCCCATCACTAAAGATGGCTCTGGTTTTTTTCTTCATCCTTAACAACATGGCAAAACCAATCGTTAAAA
>DOSU01000132.1:0-11300 GCA_003513895.1 Rikenellaceae bacterium | reverse complement strand
CAATCGTTAAAACCCCAACGCGGCCAAGGTACATAAGGACAATTAGAATAATCTTGCCGGCAGATGACAAATCAAATGTTATTCCTGTACTCAGACCTACAGTGCCCAATGCAGGTGCAGCCTCAAATAACAGCTGAATAAAATTTTTATCGGGTTCTGTTGCCGTTAAAAAATATGTTCCTGTGATTAATACAAATGAATATAATATAAAAGTTGTGAGAGCATTGTCGACCCGGTATGTTGGTATTCTGTTATTGAATAAATATACGTCCCTTTCAAGACTCAGCTTACTTTTTACAAATGCAAAAACGGCAGAAGTCGTTGTGGACTTTAGACCACCGCCGGTACCGGAAGGAGAAGCTCCAAAATACATGATTAAAGTAATGGTCATTAAGGTGAGAGGCACCAAATTTCCGACATTTACCGTATTATATCCGACGGTCGTCAATGCAGACATTGTATGGAATAACGATACAAGAAACCGGTCAAAAGGAGAATAGGCTGTAAATGCGGGTTCGAAAAAATACATTTGAGAAGTGCCCCAAACAGATAAGATCAAAGTAATTAAAACTATGATTTTTGTAGAAAAACTTATTTGATATTTCCTGATAGTAATTTTATTCCACAAATCTGTCATTACAATAAACCCCATTGCTCCGGCGTAACTCAGAACCATCACCACGGAATTAACACCAATATTTGTACTGAACTGCATAAGGTTATCGGAATAAATGCTAAACCCGGCAGTACAGAAAGAAGATACGCTATGAAAAATTGCACTCCAGACCGGGCTATCTGCTCCGCTTTGAAGAAAGAAAATATAAAGCAGTATTGCCCCGAAGAATTCGAAGATAAACGTGAAATAAACAACACTTTGAACCAGATTATTGATATTTATGTTTCCCGGAATGGAAAATTCTGCTTCCAAGATGTGTTTTTTTATCATCGTAAAATGCTTTGTCAGCCGAAGCATTATGAAAGAACTCATTGTCATATAACCAATACCTCCAAGCTGAATAAGTATCAAAATTACTACCTGACCTAATAATCCATACGATTTGGCTACATCCACCGTTGACAACCCGGTAGTGGAAATTGCAGAAGCTGCAGTAAACATATTATCCATTACATTGACATCCGTTAATGTCATAAATGGAAGGCAAAGTAGAAGCGTGCCGAATATTATATATGAAAAATATCCCAGAGACAGCTGACGGTAAGGATGCTTTGAACTAAAACCGAAAGTAAGAATGGTTTCAAAATCGTACCTTAAAAAACGGAGTATTTTTTGTTTGACAGATTTGACTTCTTTTCTCATTTATCTCATAAAAAAAAATTATGCCGACAAATGTAAAATTAATTTTAATCTGCTGTTCAAAAATCTAATATTTAAAAATGTGGCGTGCCAAGATAAGTGGTATTTATCGTGCCACGCCACATCTATCTACTTAAACCAGAATATGAACGGAAATATAAATGTCACGATAACTGTCCAGATCACATAGATTGGGAGGTATCGGGCAATTGCGTTTCCAACATCGGCAATATCTCCTTTTTTTAACAGGACCTTGTATAGATGCGCAGTAACAGTTATCAGGTTTACCAAAATTAAAATATTTGCGCCCAAAACCGCGGCTCTGTTGGGTGTTATTCCCCACTCAGAGATTCTGAAAAGAATTGCAGAGAGTGCTATACTGTTTACTACAATGGTGACTATTGAAAGAAGCAGTAGAATCAATGTCTCTGTGCGGCTCTTGTTCCCGGTTGATGTCTCGGCAACCGAAAAAAAGATAATTGCCATAACACCTACAAGAAGTCCGTTGAAAATAATAAGAAAATCCCTGTCGTTGTAAGGATCTTTACCGGATACTGTCATTGCGCCAAGGAATACAAGAAGCATAACCAGCACAAGCGGGCTGAATATTTTTGCTATTACGGGAGATACCTTTCCAACAAGCTGAGGATTGGTTTGTGTAAGATAGGTTGCAAAAATTGGTGCTGCTGCCACACCGAATATTCCGAAATACTGGAAATAGAACTCCTCTATTTTAAATCCTATGAGTTCGAAGAGACCGATTGTTACTGCACTCATTATTCCCCCTGCAATAATAATGAGAGTTGTCATCACAACCAGATCCCCATTGTATTTCAGATAATCAAGTCGTCTTTTTTTACTCTCCCCTGTTCCCCCAACAAAGGCAAATCCTGTAATTGCCCACAAAAAGAGGATTAAATGGATGCAAGACAGAATCAATGTATTGGTTTCGGGAAGAGGAAGGGAGTTGATGAATACAAGTCCCACAAGCATTGCTCCTGCGATAAGAGCGATCTTGCGTTTTGATAAATTATTCTTCCACGAGAAATAAGCTGCCAATATTGGGAAAAGTACAAACCCAAGATTTCGGGGATAAAAGAACTCTTCGTCAAGTGAAAAAATTGTCGGAATTTTCGCAATCAATCCAGCAAGCAATGCGGCTGCAATTATGATAAACAGATCTTTGCCGGTGCCCCAGCTTATTGCATCACTATCGTAATTGAGCCTTTCATTCCAGGTATCTGCTACAGGATTGCCTGTAATTTCGGGATAAATTGAGCTAAACTCTCGCTTGAAAAGCACTTTGTTACTTCTGTACATCTTTTCGAGCTGCTCCGGGTCGTTCAGAAATGCAAGTATTTCCTCTTTCATGATTTTTGTGTTTTTTAAGTGTATAAATATTTGTTTAAAATTATTATCCTGTGTTTTATTTTATCTAAAAGAACTTTGATATTCAAAGTAAATTGCTAAAAAAATTATCCTGTTTGTATATTCATCTCTTTTTTTGTGATTTGATGAGTTTTTCCAGCACCTCCAGATGATCACTAAGCGCTTTCTTACCCTCTCTGGTTATAAAGTATCTTGTATTGGGCTTCTTGCCTATAAATGATTTTTCCACACCAATAAATTCCTCTTTTTCCAGCGCTTTAATATGGCTTGCCAGATTGCCATCGGTTAAATCAAGATACTCCTTGAGTGAATTGAAGTCAATCATATCATTGACGGCAAGTGCAGACATTAAGCCTAGCCTAATCCTACTGTCAAATGCTTTATTTAAACCGTCTATTGAAACTTTCACCTCTCGTATTTATAATGCATATATATTCCGTAGACAATATTCACCATACCGAATCCAAGCGCCCATATTATAAGGCTGTACTCAATGAGCAATGCAGCAGCAAGCCCCAGCACAATCTGTATTATACCCATCAGCTTAACCTCCTCCAGAGTTATTTTGCTTGCAGTAAAAAGAGCCATTCCATAAAAAATCATTGAAACAGGAGCAGCCAGGCCAGTAAGGTCATTTGCAACAAGAACCACAATCAGAAGGCCTCCGGTTACAAGTGGAACCATCATATTCGCAAGCAAACGGCGGGTTGTGGGACTCCACATCTTCTCTCCCCTCTTTCCTGCATTCCTTCTTGAAAGATAAACGACAGTTCCCAGGGCCAGGGCCAAAATGACCAATGCAACAACTATTACGTTAGAGATGTTTGCAGGTGAACCGGCATTATCTGTCATCCTGTATGTAACAGAATCAGGATTAAACCCAAAAACAAAGTATGCAACCAGTGCGCCTGCCAGAGCATATATTCCTGCCATTACCCCGGAGAGGCCGGAAAGCGAAAGAAATCTTGAAGAACGCTCCATCATTGAGCGAATTTCAGATATATCCTGAATATAATCCTTTTCTTCTTTCATTTAAAAGTACTTTTATTTGCAAAGTTAAAATAAATATTTCAATTATGCAAAAGCCACCGGTTTTTAATGTCGGCTCTCCTGCTCAACGAATCAATCGGACAAATGAGATATGAACGTCCGGCCTTTGCAGTTTATAACGTTATCAAAAAACTTGTTATGTTATCAGTAGAGTCTGAATAAATGTTACCACGATGCTGCCTTAGTATCTGACGAGAAAGACTTAGTCCGATTCCCGAACCTTGTTCTTTTGTCGTGAAAAAGGGGACAAATATCTTTTCTATAGTTTCTTCGGGAATAAGCGGGCCGTTGTTGGCTATGCGGATAAGGGTCCGGTTTTGTTTAGATCGTTCAACAGATATCTTGATTTTTCGGTTTTCCGGAATCTCTTCCAGCGCCTCCATGGCATTATTCAAAATATTGATGATGACCTGAGTAAGCAGTTTTTTATCGCCTATCAAATCACTAACTTTGTTATCGACACTTAGCTCAAGTTGAATTTGCCGGTTATTCATCTGTTCTTTTAATAGTATGCAGATATGTTCAAGCCACCCGGAAACCCGAAAAGTTTCAAATTCGGCCTTGGGGATTCTGGTGAGTTTTCGATAGCTGTTCACAAAATTCACTAGCCCGTTTCCTCGCTCTTCAATTGTATCGAGTCCCTGAATTACATTGTCGATGATCTCTTCGTCAATCTGGTGCGGTAGAACACTCTTTCCTTCCTCTATGAAGAATTTACGAAGAGTGCCGGTAAGAGAAACTATTGGCGCGATACTATTCATAATCTCATGTGTGAGCACCCTGATAAGTTTTTGCCAAGAATCCAGCTCCTTTTCATCTAGTTCATGTTGTATGTCCTGCAGAGAGATAAGTTTGGAAACCTTACCGCCAAAGTGGATCTCTTTGGAACGGATTAAGAGATTTATATGAGATTCGCCTGTATGTCGCTTGTATATATGTGCTTCTCCCTGCTTTATTATTGTAAGGATTTGAAAAAGATCTGCATTACGCGAAGGAATAAGATGAAGCGGTGTAAAAGAGGGAATACCGGCATATTCAAATGCTTTCTCATTCATAATTTTGACCTCATTTTTATCATTAACTGCCATGAGCCCGGTTGAGGCATGCTGAATGAATGTTTTATAATATTTTTCTAAATATTCATTTTGCAATTTTATTTCCTGTATTCGGTCGTTAAGGCTATTAAGACTTTGATAAAGAAGACGAAGCGACTTAGAACGGATTGCGGTAGGAAATTTGAGCGTTGAGTCTTCGTTTCTTATCGCATCAAAAAAATAGGCTATCTGCCGGTTCGACTGATTAAAGTTGTTGATGATGTAAATGGTTAAAATAGGTATTGGCAAAAGAAAAAGCAAATACCATGGACTTTGGCAGATTGCGCTCAAATAACCCCCTAATAATGCTGATATTGCTATTATCAGGATGCTGACAATGGTAGTCAGAGTAATTTGTTTATATCCCATACTTTTTCATTTTTTTGTACAAAGTAGTGCGTGATATTCCCAGATTTTGTGCCACGAGTGTGAGGCATTGACTATTTTTTTTAAGCTCCTTCAAGATATATCTTTTTTCAATCTCGTCCAGTGTAATGGATTCATCGGGTTGAACCTGATTGGCAAGATTCAGGTAAAGATCTCCGGTACTTATGGTGTTGCCGTCGCATAAAATTACTGCCTTCTCAATAGTATGTTGCAACTCCCTTATATTTCCAGGCCATGAGTAACCCCGAAGCCGGTCAATCGCCAAGGGTTCAAGTTTCAGGCAGTCTTTCTTGTACTTTAGTCCATATTTACTGATAAAAAAATTAGCCAGAATTTCTATATCTTCAATTCTCTCACGTAATGGCGGGAGTTCTATTTGTATAGTATTGATCCGATATAGAAGATCCTGCCGGAACGTTTGTTCCTGGATCATCTGAAGCAGATTTTTATTGGTGGTACTAATAAGCCTGATGTCGACTGGCTGTTCTCTGTTTGAACCGACTGGAATAACAACCCTGTTTTGCAACACATTAAGAAGCTTTGACTGAAGATTTAAAGGAAGGTTTCCAATTTCATCCAGTAATAGTGTTCCTTTATTGGCAAGCATGATCTTACCGATGCGGGCTTCAAAAGCATTTGTGAACGACCCTTTTGCATGCCCAAACATTTCACTCTCAAAAAGCGTTTCAGACATTGACCCCAGATCAACTGCAACCAAAAGCTCATTGCTCCTCTCCGAAAGTCTATGTATCTCTCTTGCTATCAACTCCTTCCCTGTTCCGTTCTCCCCGGTGATAATAATGTTGGCATCTGTACGGGCCACTTTTTTAACCAGATCCTGTATCTTCTTCATGGCTGGGGAAGCACCAATAATCATGCGCTCGTCGCGGTTCAATTCCGACTTCATGTCCAGTTCCCGTTTTCGCAGATCATCTACAGTACGGTTTGATTTTCGAAGTTTTAATGCCGACCTGAGCGTTGCCAGCAATTTTTCATTCTCCCATGGTTTGAGAATAAAATCCGCGGCACCTTCATGAGTGGCTTTCACTGCCATTTCAATATCTCCATATGCTGTGAACATCACTACTTCAATATCCGGCCTGCGTTTTTTTATTTCCCTGAGCCAGTATATCCCCTCATTTCCGGAACTTTCACCAGCTTTGAAGTTCATGTCCAAAAGAACCACATCAATGTCCCGTGTCTCAATCTCATAAATCAATGAATTCGTACTGGATATGACATTTACCTCCAAAAAATTGAATTTTAAAAACAGGAGCAATGCACTGAGCACGCTCTTGTTATCGTCTACAATAAGTAGTTTGCCCTCTTTTAGTTTTTTTTCCATGATCAAGCATTTGTAATAACCCAAACCTGATTGTGAATGTACAAAATAATTACAACTACTTGTTCATTATGTGAACAAAACGATTTATCTGCTCTCTCTATCATTCTAGTTATTAAACACTTATCGTGGTTGGCACCATAATTGATTTATAGTGTTTGTAATTCTCAAATAAACAACGATGATAAAAACAGTTAACCTCACAAAACGCTTTAAAACCGACGATATTGAGACAACCGCGTTGAATAACGTGAGTATGGAAGTTAAGAAGGGTGAATTTATTGCCATTATGGGACCATCCGGATGTGGGAAATCCACTTTGTTGAACATCCTTGGGATGCTCGATTGTCCAAGTGACGGAACATACATCTTTAATGGAACAGATGTTTCAAGATTTAAAGAGGCAAAACGAACTCAATACAGAAGAGGCAACATCCAGTTTGTTTTTCAGAGCTTTAACCTGATAGACGGGCTCAATGTTTTTGACAATGTCGAACTACCACTTATCTACCTAAAGAAATCGAGTGCAGAGCGAAAGCAAATGGTGAAAGAAATTTTGGAAAAAATGAGAATCGGTCACCGGGAAAAACACTTTCCACAGCAATTATCAGGAGGTCAACAGCAGCGTGTGGCAATTGCCCGTGCCGTTGTACCCGTGCCGCAAATGATTCTGGCCGATGAGCCAACCGGAAACCTTGATTCAAAAAACGGAATTGAGGTGATGAATCTGCTATCAGATTTAAATAAGCTGGGCACGACTATCGTGATGGTTACACACTCGCAGCGTGATGCAACCTTTGCACACCGCATTGTCAATTTATTTGACGGTAGAATAGTATCTGAAGAGATGTCTTACAGCCAACAAGCCTTTTAAGATGAAATGGTTCAGGATTATAATACTCCTTTTTTCTTTGGCTCTCTTTGGTCAAAGAAATGCTTTTGCACAAAAAAAGTGGATCCTCGACCAGTGCATCAATTACGCTTGGGATAACAATTTTAATATCCACACATCCGAACTCGACGTAAAAATAAGAAAAACAGATTACCAGCAGTCACTAAATGAACTCCTGCCAAACATCAGTTTGAGATCGACACTAAACCAGAATTTCGGACGCAGTATCGATCCAGCCACCAATTCCTATCTCGATATAAATTTCTTTAATAACGATTATGGAATTTCGTCCGAGATGACTCTTTTCAATGGCTTCATGAAGCTAAATACCATTAAAATGCAACGGCTTAATCTTGAGACAGAGAAAAACAAAATGAAACAGATAAGAAATCAGGTTGCTTTCGATGTCATAAACAGTTATTTCGATGTAATGCTTCGGCAAGGCCTCTTTACCATTGCCCGGGAAAATCTTCAACTTTCGAGTAAACAACTGGATTTTACACGGAAACTTGTTGAAGTTGGAAAGAAACCAGGCACCGACTTACTCGAAACTGAGGCGAATATGGCAGCCGACAGTTTTTTGCTCGTTCAATCTTATAACTTACTTGATCAGTCAATGCTTGGATTAAAATATCAGATGAACTTTCCGGTAACAGACAGTCTAGTCATCGAATCGTTTACCCCTTCGATTTTTTTGGAATCTATTGATACCTTCTCCATGGAAGGGCTTTTTCGTGTGGCGTCTGGTGCTTTGCCCGATTTAACATTAGCATGGAATCAACTCCTGGCTGCCGATAGAGCTGTTCAAATTAGTAAAGGGGCGTTTTCTCCGCGACTTGTTGCCTATGCGGGATGGGGTTCTCAGTTCATGGAGACTAACCGCGACGAATTCAACAAAATTATCCCGTATACCAATCAGATATCAAATAATTCCAATGAATATATCAGCCTTGCCCTCGAAATTCCTCTTTTCGCCAAGTTCTCAAAAAGCACCTCACTTAGAAAATCAAAGTTGCAATATCAGAAGGCGAAAATTCAGTACGACGATGTTACTTATAAATTGAATATGACTGTACAAAAGTCACTGACCGAATGGCGGGCTGCCAGAGCTGAATATGAATCCTCACTCAGCCAGCTGGCCAGAAGCAGAGAAGCCTATGAAGCTGCTGAGAAAAAGCTTGATAAAGGACTTATTAATATAATTGAGTTTTATATCCAGAAAAACAAATGGTTCAGGGCAAAAACCGAAGTTTTGCGAACAGGCTTGCAGATATTGCTTAAAGAACGGTATATCCGATTCCTGATGACAGGATCTTTGTTAAGTGCCGAGTAGAGAAGAAAATGCAAAATCATATATCAAAATTCTAAATAAATGGAACTTCAAAATTCTCCCGGAATGGACCGGGTTGTCAAAGAGAGCAAGTGGATCAAAAAGAAATATTGGAAATATATTATTGGAGGTGCAATTGCTCTTGGGGGTATACTGTTTTTTATTTTTACCGACCAGACCAGTACGGTGAGAATTGAAAAGGAAAAGATCACCGTTGCCACCGTGATTCAGGGTGTTTTTAATGATTACATCACTAACGATGGAATAGCTGCTCCCATCTCAACTATATTCCTTGATGCTTATGAAGGCGGAAAGGTGGAAGAAATTCTCATGGAAGAGGGAAGTATGCTCCGGAAAGGAGATGTCATTATTAATCTGAGCAACAATGATATCAATCTTAATATTCTAAATAGTGAGGCGCAATTGGCGGAAAAGGCCAACTTTCTTCGGGAAGTGAGAATCCGAATGGAACAGGAAAAACATTCGCTTGAACGTGAAGTGCTGAATGCCCGGTTTGACTTGATTGTAAAAAAGCGAACCTATGAACAGAACACCGAATTATTGAAAGATCAACTGATTTCACGTGATGAATGGCTAAAATCGAAGGAGGATTACCAACTTGCCGATCAAATACAGGGACTGGTTATTCTTCGCCAAAAGCAGGATTCCTCCTTCAGAACCCTTCAGATTGAACAGATAAGCGATAATCTGAAGAACATGCAGTTGAACCTAAACCTTGTGAAACAGCAACAAGACTACCTGAATGTAAAATCACCGGTCGACGGTCAGCTCGGGAGCCTTTCGGTAGAAATCGGTCAATCAATCACCAGAGGGTTCCGCATCGGCCAGATTAACATCCTCACCTCTTTTAAAATTGAAGCTGACGTGGATGAAATCTACATCGAGCGGATCAGGACAGGTCTAATCGGCTACATTGAAAGACCAAATGATACTCTGCAGCTTGAGATAAAAAAAGTTTACCCGGAAGTGCGTAGCGGGCAGTTTAAAATTGACATGGAATTTACTGGCAGACTTCCTGAAAATATCCGTATTGGACAGTCATATATAATTAAATTACAACTTGGACAATCTACAGTGGCTATACAAATCCCACAAGGACTCTTTTTCCAGACTACCGGCGGTCAGTGGGTTTTTATTATGGACAAAAGCGGGAAATTTGCTATCAGGAAAAACATTAAAATCGGCAGAAAAAACCCACAGTATTATGAAGTAATAGAAGGACTATCGCCGGGCGATCTGGTGATAGTTTCTGATTATTCCATTTTTGGCAACAATGATAAAGTGGAGTTGAAGTAAATATGATATTTTTCAAAACCAAATTAAAAAGATCAAACTCATGATAAAGAATTATTTTAAAACTGCAATAGCTCATCTTACTAAAAATTTAACCTATTCTATAATTAGTATTTTGAGCCTTACCATTGGGTTAGCAGTATGTACTATGCTTCTGTTATACGTTCAGTATGAGTTGAGTTACGACCGGTTTAACAAAAATGCAGACCATATTTACAGATTGTGCCAACCGGGTTCCGCTTACCAATCGCCTCAAACAGCAAAATTATTAGCCGATAATATTCCGGAGATAAAAGATTATACCCGGCTTTTACCTCGATATAATGAAATTGTTGAATATAAGGAAAACCGGTTTAAGGAAACCTCTGTAACTTATACAGATGCTGGTTTGTTCCGAATATTTTCTTTTAAATTCAAGCAGGGAAATCCGGAAAACGCGCTATCGGATCCCTTATCTATCGTCATCTCTGAAAAAACTGCCCGCAAGTATTTTGGGAATGAAGACCCAATGGGTAAAGTATTAAAATTGAATAGTGAAGAAAATTATACAATCACCGGAGTATTGGAAGATTTGCCTCAAAATTCTCATTTTCGATATGATATTTTTATAACACTTGCCGGTACCGAAAAGGACGAATGGATGGATAATTGGGGTTGGCAAAATTTTCTGGTGTATTTTCTGATTCAAAATCAATTCTCTCAGACTGACTTTGAAGCAAAATGTAGTAAGATAATTAATGAACACTATAACCTTAAGACTCCTTTTATTAAATACTCCATTCAAAATCTGAAAGATATTCACCTCTATTCTGCTCATATCAAAGGTGACATTCAACCACAAAACAGCATTACTTACGTTCTAATATTTTCGGGAATTGGCTTTCTGGTTTTACTCATTTCCTGTTTTAATTATATTAATTTGCTTACTGCTAATGCAACCACTCAAGTAATAGAATTAAGCATGCGTAAAGCAAGCGGGGCATCTCGTTTCCAACTCGCCTTGCAATATATTTCAGAATCCTTTGTAGTAGTTTTTATATCATTCTGCTTGTCACTTTTTATCGTTGTTTTATGCTTACCGATTTTTAATGTGTTATCTGGGAAAGATCTGTCAATTCTGACTCTTACTCATATAAATACAATTTGGGGCATACTTGGTATTTTGTTGACTGTATGTATAGTGGCGG
>DOSU01000074.1 GCA_003513895.1 Rikenellaceae bacterium | reverse complement strand
TACCTATCGCAGTTCCGTCTTCAATAAGGCCGGTTTCAACTTCTTTCAGTAAGTTTATAAGGGTGGCTCTGTCTGTTGTAAGGGGACACTGTGTGAAACTCTCGCCTGCAAAAACTACAACTCCCATTCTGTCCGAAGGGCGCTGGGCAATAAACTCTATTGCAATATCTTTTGCAGCATTTATCCTGTCCGGTCTAAAGTCGCGGGCAAGCATACTGGTTGAGACATCGAGTGTGAGAATTATATCTATTCCTTCTGTATTTACCTTCTCGAAATCCTGTGAAGATCTGGGACGGGCAATTGCAAGAATTAAGGCAGCAATTGTTATCACACGGAAAATATAGGGAAGGTGGCGCGCATTTCTTTTTACCCATCCTCCTTTCCCGCTCCATGGAGCAAGAGACGCAACCCTCATCGACGGCGCGCCGCCGTGAATCTCCCTCCACAAATAGAGAGCAATAAACGGTATGAGCAACAGCTCCAGAAAAAGTACGCCTGGATATTCAAAAAACATATTATCCCTCCTTCACCTTTTTATCCTCCTCCAGCTCCTGCTGGTAGGTAGAGTTAACAAATCTCACAGCCACAGGAATGGCATTTTCATTCTCCTGCACATTGGCAGAATATTTGGCGAACTTAACCAAATCGGACAACCCTAGAAGTTCTTTTAGTTCCTTAAACTCTTTGGGGTCAATCTTCTTATTGGCCAGAACCTCTATGATTTCTCCTGAAGTTCTTTCCATAGCCTGAATACCAAATCTGTCCTCAAGATATAATCTCAAAGTGTCCGTAATTTCGGTATAATAGAGTTTTTCCTGTCCGTTTTGCCACAGCTTCTCTCCCCTGATTTTTTCCAGGTTACGCAATGCAACAATATGTGGAGGATCCACAACTGTTTCTCTTCCGAAAAGTGACCTTTTTGCCCTTAAATTCTTTATCACTCTGATAATTATATATATCAGAGCAACAAGAAGAAGCAAAGCTCCTCCCCAAGGCAGAAACTCCTTAACAGAGTAAGGAGCAGTCATTTGCCCCTTTATGTCGTATGGTTTAAATGATGTTGTGTCAATTTGAATAGTCTTGACCTCAAGATTTCCACCGTTTAAAAATACAGTATCTATTGAGCCGTCCACTTTATGCAGATATGCCTCAAGCGGAGGAAGCACATAGGAACCGCTGTCGAAAGAAGTTACGGTAAGATTTGTTTGAACCTCCATAACTCCATCTTTATTGGAAAGTGTATCAAAACGAGGAACTCCAACAAGTTCAACGCCTTGTGTAATTGGATTCTCAGGCGTCGGGAATATGAATTTTGCCCCTTTAGGGACTGTAGTTTTAAAACTCAGTGTAACCTGATCGCCTATAAGCAAAGTATCTTTTACATTCATATCAGCTACCTCTTTTTAAACAGAGCCACAAGCCCTTTTACAAAATCTTCGTTTGTGGAAATTGATACCGAATCTACCTTATATCGGCGGAGAGTCTGCTGGATTGAGGCATTAACGCTCATGTTCCATTTATTAAAGTGATCACGAACACTCTTGTTTGATGTGTTCACCCACTCTTCTTTTCCACTCTCGGCATCTGCAATTTTAATTAGTCCGATATCCGGCAACTCCCTCTCTCTTTGGTCATATACGGATATTGCAGCAATTTCGTGACGGTTGGCTGCTATTTTCAATGCTTCTTCAAATCTTGGTTTAAGAGAACTGTCCACATCAATCATGTCCGAAAGCAGAAAAGCTGTGCACCTTCTCTTGATTGCATTTGTGAGATAGCGAAGCGCTTCTCCAATATCTGTACCTTTTTCCTGAGGTTCAAACTCCAGCAGTTCGCGGATAATTCTAAGCAAATGACTCCTTCCTTTCTTTGGCGGAATAAATTTTTCCACTTTTGAACTGAAAAAGAGCGCTCCAACTTTATCGTTGTTTGCAGAAGCAGAAAATGAGAGAACAGCAGCTATTTCGGTGATTAGCTCGCGTTTTGTCTTTATGGTTGTGCCAAAAAGCCTTGAACCGCTAACATCCACCAGCAGCATAACCGTGAGCTCCCGCTCCTCTTCGAAAACTTTAATGTACGGAGCGTTGAGCCTGGCAGTTACGTTCCAGTCCATGCTTCTCACATCGTCGCCAAACTGATATTCTCTCACCTCGCTAAAGGCCATACCCCGCCCCTTAAAGGCAGAGTGGTACTCTCCGGCGAAAATTTGCCTGGAGAGACCTCTGGTCTTTATCTCAATTTTACGGACCTTTTTAAGTAACTCTTTGGACATATTAAGGAACCTCTATTGCGTTCATTATTTCGGTTATGATATTCTCCGAAGTGATGTTTTCTGCTTCGGCCTCGTAAGTAAGTCCAATTCTGTGACGAAGCACTTCATAGCAAACTGCTCTCACATCTTCGGGAATAACATAGCCTCTTCTCTTAATGAATGCATATGCCTTAGCTGCCATTGCCATGCTTATGCTTGCCCTTGGAGAGCCGCCGAAAGCAATCAGGTCTTTTAGCTTTTCAAGGCCATACTCTTCGGGGTTACGAGTTGCAAATACAATGTCTACAATATATTTTTCAATCTTTTCGTCCATGTAAACTTCACGCACAACCTCGCGGGCCCTTAGAATGTCTTCAGGGCTGATAACTGAGTTTGCCTTTGGAAATGTGCCGCTGTTGTTCATCCTTATAATAAGTTTCTCCTCTTCTTTTTTTGGATAGCTCACAATAACCTTAAGCATAAATCTGTCTACCTGTGCTTCAGGAAGCGGATATGTTCCCTCTTGCTCGATTGGATTCTGGGTTGCCATTACAAGAAAAGGTTCGGGAAGTTTAAATGTTTCGTCCCCAATTGTAACCTGCCGCTCCTGCATCGCTTCGAGCAGTGCACTCTGGACTTTTGCAGGAGAACGGTTAATTTCATCGGCCAATACAAAATTCGCAAATACAGGACCCTTCCTTATTTGAAACTGTTCATTCTTTTGACTGTATATCATGGTGCCTACCAGGTCGGCAGGGAGCAGGTCGGGAGTGAACTGAATACGGCTGAACTTGGCATCAATAATTGACGCAAGTGTGCTGATAGCCAATGTTTTTGCCAAACCGGGAACTCCTTCCAGCAAAATGTGACCGTTTGCAAGCAACCCAATGAGAAGATTCTCAACAAGCTGCTTCTGTCCCACAATAACCTTATTCATCTCCAGAGTGACCATATCCACAAATGCACTCTCTCTTTGGATTTTTTCGTTTAGTTCTTTGATATTTACGGTTTCCATATTGAATGATTTTGTATTTTTGTCGTGTACAACTTACAAATTTAATCTATTTATCGTTAATGCGTTATTTTATCTCCCTCTCATATAATGGCCGGGCTTTCAACGGCTGGCAGGTTCAGCTCGGACATCCCTCAGTTCAGAGTGAGCTTGAGAGAGCATTCTCCGTTTATTTGGGCGAGAAGATCGATATTACCGGTGCAGGCAGGACAGACAGCGGAGTTCACGCAATAAACTATATTGCCCACCTCGATATACAGCGGCCTCTTAGCCCCGAAGAACTGTTAAAGCTAGTTTACAAAATAAATGCCATTCTTCCATCTGACATTGTTCTTTATAAAATTTGTCAGGTTCCGGAGAGTTCGCATGCCCGTTTTGACGCTATCGGTCGGACATACAACTACTATGTACACACTCGCAAGGACCCTTTTTTAGGCGAATATTCCTTCTTTTTCCCGTATGAAGTGGATGTGGAAAAAATGAATCTTGCTGCCGGGTATTTGCTCGGCGAGAAGGATTTCACATCCATGTCAAAACTTCATACAGATGTAAAGACAAATATCTGCACTGTATCTGAGGCCATCTGGGCACCAGGGGCTCCTCTCAACTTCACATCCTTGAGCAAAGAAGGCAACAAAGGCGGAGAGATTACCACCTTATGTTTCACGATAACTGCGAACCGCTTTCTTAGGAATATGGTG
>DOSU01000097.1:6152-6379 GCA_003513895.1 Rikenellaceae bacterium | reverse complement strand
ACCCAAAACTTGCAAAGGCCTATAACAACCGTGGGTTTGTCTATGCTACACAAGGCAACTTTCCTCAAGCTGTTGCCGATTTCACTAATGTCATAGGAATAACTCCTCAGGATGCAGATGCCTATTACAACCGCGGGTATGTTTACAGTAAACAAAGTAATTTCAATCAAGCCATCTCCGATTTCAGCAAGGCCATTGAAATAGACCCAAAACTTGCAAAGGCCTAT
>DOSU01000097.1:3401-6082 GCA_003513895.1 Rikenellaceae bacterium | reverse complement strand
ACCCAAAACTTGCAAAGGCCTATTACGGCCGTGGAAGAAATTATTATAACATAAAAGAATATGACAAGGCCTGGGCAGATGTTCATAAAACAGAAGGATTAGGAACTGCTGTTAGTCCGGAATTCATCACAGAGCTAAAGAAGGTATCGGGTAGGGATAAGTAGCAATCAACTATCTCGCAGTGCTGACATCACTCGTTTAAAAAGAAAAGGAGCTTATAGAAAGCTCCTTTTCTTTTTAAACTGATTTTAGATGTAGTGACCTAGGAGGGATTCAAACCCCCGACCTTCAGAACCGGAATCTGACGTTCTATTCAGCTGAACTACTAGGCCAAATGCGGGCGACAAAGATACATATTTTATAATTCTCTAAAAAATGTATCTTTGCCGCTGAATTTTTAATACAAAACAGATGAAAGCTTTCGTATTTCCCGGCCAGGGCGCACAGTTCAGCGGAATGGGCAAAGAGCTGTACAACACACAAATAAAGGCAAGGGAGCTTTTTGAAAAAGCAAACGATATTCTTGGTTTCCGAATCACAGACATTATGTTTTCCGGAAGCGACGAAGAACTTAAAGAGACCAAAGTAACTCAACCAGCAATATTTCTTCACTCAGTAATTTTAGCAAATTGCTTTAACAATTTCAATCCGGACATGGTTGCCGGACATTCGCTCGGAGAGTTTTCCGCACTTGTCGCTGCAGGGGCAATGAATTTTGAAGATGGATTAAAACTAGTTTCGGCCAGAGCAAATGCAATGCAAAAAGCATGTAAACTGGAGCCCTCTACAATGGCTGCCGTTTTAGGCATCGAAGATGAAGTTGTCGAAAAAATTTGCAGGGATGTGAAAGGAATTGTTGTTCCTGCCAATTATAACACAAGCGGTCAACTGGTTATTTCGGGATCGGTTGATGCAGTTACAGAAGCCTGTGAGTTGCTCAAAGCGGCCGGAGCAAAAAGAGCAATCGTACTCGCCGTTGGAGGAGCTTTTCATTCTCCATTTATGGAACCGGCCAGGCAAGAACTGGCAGCAGCAATTGAGGCAGCCGTTTTTAACAAACCAATATGTCCCGTTTATCAGAATGTAGATGCCAAACCACACACAGATCCAAAAGAGATTAAGGCAAACTTAATAAGTCAGCTGACTGCTCCGGTAAGATGGAGACAAATTGTGGAGAATATGTGGGCAGATGGCGCAAGGGAGTTTGTTGAACTCGGTCCCGGAAGTGTTCTTCAAAACATGATTAAAAAAATTGCTCCCGAAAGCATTACTGAGGGATATCAATAGTGATATTTCCAGTTATCTGTTATAGGAGACTATTTGACTGTAGAGAGAGATGATTTCTGCATTGTTGTTTTGATTAACAGAATGCGTTGAATAAAACTCTTCAATAAAGGCTTTCTGTTTAGGATAAAACTTTTGAAGATTGCGTTTGGTGAACAGGAAAAGTTTTCCTTTGTGCACAATAAATAAGTTTTCGCGGTAATCGAAAAACAGTGTTGCATCTGAGACTACTTTCTCAATTTTTTTTTCGTAGTCGAAAACTTCAATTTTCTGAATTGACGAAACTTCATTTTTTCCGCCATATGCTCCTGCAAGGCTTTCTGCACCAATATTCAAATTTCTGGTAAGGCCAAGAGAAGTTTCCCCATCGGTGTTTAATATTTGGACGTATTGATTATTTACCTTAAAAAAAAGCAATCTGCCGGATGATACAGAAGATATCATTTTTTCATCCACAGCAGCCAGAGTATCGCCTGAAGGGTTAATGAATCTTAGAGTTTGAGATAAAGCACTAATATTCATTTTGGCCTCATACACCTCTCCATTGGAAAATTTAACAACTGCATTTGTAAAATTTTTAAGCATAAAAATTTTTGATTTGAAAAAATCGCCCTCGACAACTTTCCCTTTTGAAACTTTGATATATCCGGATTGTGCATGAACCGTAAAACAAAAAAGTGAAAAAATAATTAAAATAGCGACTCTCTTCATAATCATTTTATTGAGTAAATTTCAGACTTTGAAAGTAGTGAATTTACTTTTAAAATCTAAATATTTTTACTACTTTTGGCGTATAGATGATATATTATGCCCACCCCTCATCAAATAGCAACTGAGTTCGAGATAGAGACAGAGCTTTTACCGGTAAAATCCTTGGGCAAGGATTTTATCAAGTGTAAAAATACATCCACCAAAAGAGAGGGCACAAGCTTAGAAATACAACCTGTATGGTCAGTAACACTTATGTGATTACCGACCATCTTGATTATAATACAGAAATAAACAAATTAATATAAGTACTAATATCTAAAAAAATAGCTATGGCAAAAGAAAAAAAATTCATTACCTGTGATGGTAATTACGCCGCAGCACATGTAGCATACATGTTTAGCGAACTTGCAGCAATTTACCCTATTACTCCTTCTTCCACTATGGCAGAGTATGTAGATGAATGGGCTTCTTTCGGTAAAAAGAACCTCTTTGGAGAGAAGGTGAGTGTGGTTGAAATGCAGAGCGAAGGCGGAGCTGCCGGTGCTTTACATGGTGCACTTCAGGCCGGAGTCCTTGCTACTACATTTACTGCCTCACAGGGCTTGCTCCTTATGATTCCAAATATGTACAAAATTGCCGGAGAACTTCTTCCGGCGGTATTACACGTTTCTGCAAGAACACTTGCA
>DOSU01000097.1:0-3334 GCA_003513895.1 Rikenellaceae bacterium | reverse complement strand
CGATTCTGCAAGAACACTTGCAGCTCAGGCGTTGTCAATTTTTGGCGACCATTCCGATGTAATGGCTGTAAGACAAACAGGATTTGCCTTACTGGCATCAAGCAGTGTTCAGGAAGCATTGGATATGGCTTCAGTTGCACATTTGTCGACCCTTAAATCCAGAATCCCTTTTGTTCATTTTTTCGATGGTTTCAGAACATCTCACGAAATTCAGAAGATTGAAGACATAAATCCCGCCGATTTGAAGAAAATGATTAGCGAGAAGTCACTTAACAGTTTTCGTGGCAGAGCCTTAAATCCAATTAGGCCTGTAACCAGAGGTACTGCACAAAATCCCGATGTGTTTTTCCAGGCGCGTGAAGCATCAAATTCATTCTACGACGCAGTTCCGGATATCGTTGCAAGGTATATGGGCGAGATAAGCGAGCTAACAGGAAGGCATTATCTTCCATTTGATTATTACGGCGATCCCGAAGCAGAAAACATTGTTATCGCTATGGGTTCAGTTTGTGAAACAATTCGCGAAACAGTTGACTACCTAATCGCGAAAGGGGAAAAAGTTGGTATGATTACCGTTCGTCTCTACAGACCATTTTCGGCAAAATATTTCTTCCGCGTATTGCCTAAGAGCGTGAAGAGAATAGCTGTTTTGGACAGGACAAAAGAACCGGGTGCTGTTGGCGAACCAATGTATCTGGACATTAAATCGGAAATCGCAGAAAGAGGCGGAAAAATGCCTCTCATTGTTGGCGGACGCTACGGATTATCTTCAAAAGACACAAGTCCTGCACAAATACTCTCTGTTTACGATAACTTAAAAATGAAAGAGCCTAAAAACGGCTTTACAATTGGGATTGTAGATGATGTAAGCTTCAAGTCTCTTCCGTTGAAAGAAGAGATAAGCCTTGCCAAGAAAGGCGTTAAAGAGTGTAAATTCTACGGACTTGGATCGGATGGCACTGTTGGAGCCAACAAAAATACAATCAAAATTATTGGAGAAACAACACCTAAATATGTTCAGGCATATTTTGACTATGACTCTAAAAAGTCGGGCGGATATACCTGCTCGCATTTAAGATTCGGAGACACTCCCATAAATGCTCCATATCTTGTTTCAACACCTGATTTCGTTGCCTGCCATGTTACTTCATATCTTACAAAATATGATGTTCTAAAGGGAATCAAAAAAGGGGGTACGCTTTTGCTTAATACTCTATGGTCTACCCAGGAGACAATTGACAAATTGCCGGATCACATTAAGGCAACAATAGCCAAAAAAGAGCTGAAATTCTATATCATAAATGCAACTAAGATTGCAGAAGATATAGGTCTTGGAAACAGGACAAACACAATTCTTCAGAGTGCATTCTTTAAAATTGCAGATATTATTCCTTCGGAACAAGCTGTGAAAGAGATGAAAAAAGCGGCCGAAAAGTCTTACGGAAGAAAGGGAGAAGCAATTTTAGAAATGAACAATGCTGCGATTGACAGAGGTTCTGAGTATGAAAAAGTTGAAGTGCCTTGCGACTGGAAGAACCTTACTGCCAAATTCCGTCATTCTAACTTTGACAGGCTTGCACCGGACTGGGTAAGAAATGTAGCCGATGTTGTTAACTCACAAGCAGGCAACGATCTTCCTGTAAGTGCTTTTCTGCACCTCGAAGACGGTACTATTCCTTCGGGAACAGCTGCATATGAAAAGAGAGGTATTGCAACTCATGTTCCTGAATGGCAGCCGGAAAGCTGTATTCAGTGTAACCAGTGCGCATATGTTTGCCCTCACGCTGCAATCCGTCCTTTCCTCATGAGCACAGAAGAGCAGGGAAAAGCTCCTGCCGGCATTAAGAGAGTAAAAGGAAATGGTCCTTTCAAAGAGTATAGCTTTACAATTCAGGTTACTCCAATGGACTGTACCGGTTGTGGCAACTGTGCAGATGTATGTCCTGCAAAAACAAAGGCTCTCGTCATGAAGCCTTTGGAAACTCAGGAGCACGAACAGACAAACTTCGACTACTTGCATGGCGTTATTGGATACAAAGACACAATTCAGTCAAAAACACAAAATGTAAAAAATCTTCAATTCTCTCAGCCATTGTTTGAGTTTTCGGGTGCCTGCGCAGGTTGTGGTGAAACACCATACATCAAGGCAATCACTCAACTCTTTGGAGACAGAATGATGATAGCAAATGCAACAGGCTGTTCTTCAATATTCGGAGGATCATTCCCTGCATCGCCATATACTACAAACAAAGACGGAAACGGGCCTTCATGGGCAAATTCACTGTTTGAAGACAATGCCGAATTCGGAATGGGAATGTATCTTGGATCTGAACGAGTTCGTGAAAAAGTCGCCAAATTTATGGCAGAGGGTATTGAAAGCGACAAGTGCACTCCGGAAATGAAGGTATTGTTTGGTGAGTGGCTTAGCAAGAAGAACGATGCCGAAGCAACAAGAGGCATTGCAGAAAAGCTTATTCCTCTTATTTCTTCATGCAATTGCGAAATCTGCAAAGAGCTTACAGTTCTTAAAGACTTTTTGGTTACAAGATCTCAATGGATATTCGGAGGAGACGGATGGGCATACGACATCGGATACGGTGGACTCGACCATGTACTTGCTTCGGGAAACAATGTAAATGTTTTGGTACTCGATACAGAAGTTTACTCTAACACAGGTGGCCAGTCTTCAAAATCTACTCCTGCAGGAGCTGTTGCCAAATTTGCAACATCCGGCAAGAAGATTCGTAAAAAAGATCTTGGAATGATGGCAATAAGTTACGGATATGTTTATGTTGCACAAGTTGCAATGGGAGCAAGCCACAACCAGCTTTTGAATGTTCTAAAGGAAGCTGAGGCATACGACGGCCCTTCTCTCATTATTGCTTATGCTCCATGTATCAGTCACGGACTTAAGAGCGGCATGGGCGCTTCACAAATGGAAGAAAAACTTGCAGTTGAAAGTGGATACTGGCATCTCTATCGCTATAATCCTACTTTGGAAGCAGATGGAAAAAATCCTTTCACCCTCGACAGCAAAGAGCCGGACTGGAGCAAGTTCCAGGACTTCATTAAAGGAGAAGTTCGTTACTCTTCTTTGATTGCGACATTCCCTAATGAGGCCGAAGAGCTCTTCAAACTTACCGAAGAGTATGCAAAATGGCGTTACAATTCATACAAGAGATTGGCGAATAATGCATAACTAATTAACCGCTTACCCAAATACTATCTTCATCAATTTGGGTCATATAAGTAAAGAGGCTGACCAAAACTAATTGGTTAGCCTTTTTTATTATATCAGTTATCTGTATCAGCACGGAAAATCCTCCCCACCATG
>DOSU01000089.1:1581-3177 GCA_003513895.1 Rikenellaceae bacterium | reverse complement strand
GATGCAGTTAATTTGACGCTTACCTTTAATTTTAGATTTAATATTATTTTTCGAATGATCACCTTCGCATTCAAGAAAGAAATCAAAAAAATTCATTACATACTTTTCACGGTCATCTGAATATACTTTAATATTCTTCAATAAATATTCGGATATTTTTATCAACATTCTAGGAAATAACGTTTGATCATCACTTTGATGGTACCAATTCCAACCAATTTTATTTTCAAATTCGTGTTGAACTTTTCCAGTAGCGACCATTTCAGCGAGAATTGGAACGGTTTCATCCTCAATGCCTTCAAATATTAATGTTGAACATCCATGATATGAAATTAGAGTAACTTCATTGTGAAGTAATTCACGAGCAAGATTAATTTTCCTCTCTCTTGATAATGAGTCCATAAATCTATAATGTTCTTTTATGTCAATAGGATCAGGTATTTTAAATGATAAATATTTCTTTAAATCTTCAGCAGTTTGATTGCTAACTGGTTCACTTGCACTACTCATGATTGAAAAAGAAATAAATATTAGAAATAAAATGTTGAACTTTTTCATAATATGATTTTTCTCATTCTAACATATAGCTGACTTGCCCGCCCGGACTTTGCGCTGCCAAAAATGGTCGGTAGCAAAACAAAGTCAAAAACATAATTTTGACGCCGCTTTGTTAGGGTCAAGTCGAGCGATTGGTGTACGCCCAGCATGGGCATTAACTAATGGGTGAAAATCCCTGCGGGAAAATCACCGTATATTTTTTTTTTAGAATATATGATAACCGCTAGCAAAATTCAAGGGCGATTTCGTGAGAAATGGTCTGAAGGAAGAATGGAGCAAAGTCAGGAGACGATGAACAAGAACTGTATATAAGGCTTAGCCTTTAGCCGAGTCAGCACCAGATGACGATGGCGTGTGATTACGAGGCAGGGTAAATACGGCGTTTGTCTGATGAAAGTTAATGCACTTATCTGGGGAGACCTTGAAGAAACGTGACGAGAACAAAGATGTTGTGGCTTGCCACCGAGTCGCTTGAAAGAAGGGAAACCGACTTTGACATCTTCAAGGAGTCAGCAAAAGCCATAGTAGTCAAATACCTTTCGTAATGGAAAGGACATGGTGAAGGGCTGAACATTGTGGAGAAGGAAACAGGATATGGAGAACTTGAAAGATACGATGAACCAGAACAGGGGAGTATTCTGTCAGCGTGAATCCATACAGCCAACCTTCCAAGTAAACCTGATGGAACAGATTTTATCCCGAAGCAACATGCAAGTTGCATGGAAGCAGGTAAAGGCGAACAAGGGCGCCCCAGGAATTGATACGATGTCAATTGAGGAATTCCCCGAATTTGCCAAAGCCAACTGGGATAGAATTCGTTCCGCACTTATGGAAAACCGATACGAGCCGTCTCCTGCAAGGCGGGTAGAAATACCCAAAGATGCAGGAGGCACAAGGTCGCTCGGAATTCCGATTGTATTAGACAGATTGATAATGCAGGCAATTGCTCAGGTTCTGACTCCAATATTCGACCCGAACTTTTCGGTGCATAGTTTTGGATTCAGACCAAAGCGTTCGGCACATCAGGCAGTCAAGCAG
>DOSU01000089.1:0-1515 GCA_003513895.1 Rikenellaceae bacterium | reverse complement strand
GACATCAGGCAGTCAAGCAGGTAAAGGAAATAATCAGAAAAGGTCGGAGAATCGGAATCGATTGTGACCTGTCCAAATTCTTTGACAGGGTAAATTTCGACATTCTGATGACAAATCTTGCAAGAAAAGTAAAAGACAAAAGAGTCTTGCAATTGATTGGAAAATACCTGCGCTCTGGGGTGGTCGTGAACGGAAAATTTCAATCAACCAAAGAGGGAGTTCCTCAAGGTAGCCCACTGTCTCCATTACTTGGAAATATCGTCCTTGACGGTCTGGATAAAGAACTGGAGAAACGGAAACACCAGTTTGCAAGGTACGCGGATGACTTTATTATCCTCGTTAAGAGCAAACGTGCGGGAGAAAGGGTAATGAAAAGCATTACCAGATTTCTTACGCAGAAATTGAAACTGACAGTTAATGCGAGCAAAAGTAAGGTAGCAGAAATTAGCCAGTGTGAATTTCTTGGATTTACCTTTGTAGGAAAACAAATCCGGTGGAGCGAGAAAGCGTTTCTGGAATTCAAACGCAGAGTTCGTGAACTTACCGGACGAAGTTGGGGAGTATCCATGGAATACAGACTTCAAAAGCTTGCCGTATACCTTCGAGGTTGGATGAACTATTTTGGCATTTCAGAATATTACCGACCATTAGCAGATATTGACGGATGGATTCGGAGAAGGGTGAGGATGTGCTACTGGAAAATGTGGTGCAAACCTAAAACCAAAATCAAGAATCTCCTGAAACTCGGCGTATGGTTAGACAGTGCGATAAGTCACGGAATGAGCTCAAAAGGCTACTGGCACTTATCGAAATCGCTGGGGACACAAACTGGAATGACTATTGAATGGCTTGCAAAACAAGGTCTTATATCAGTCAAAGAGTTATGGGTTGCGATACATTATCCACAATGAACCGCCGGATGCGGAGCCGCATGTCCGGTGGTGTGGGGATTGGGAGGCGTTAATCTACGACCTCCTAATTACCCGATTAAAATATAATTCAATTATTTATAATATTCCATGTTTTAAAAAACATTATTTCCATACCCAACCAAGCTAAAAAAAACACAACAAATAAAAACGTAAATATCGGAACAATTAGCAGATTTATGCATCTCATCACCGATTGATTGAAATATTTTCTGATAAGTAAATAACAAATTGGTAATGATAAAATAAATGAATACCCGACAATATTAATAAAATGTCTATCATTCGCATTAACACTCTTTCCTGGATATGGTTCAGGAAAAATATCCATTAATCCCCACGAAATTACAAAAACAATTACAATGTCTATTCCAAAAACAATAAAAGAATTTTTAGTTTGAATTTGTAATTTTTGAATATATTTTGAATACAAGTGTAATAAGGATCCAAACAAAAAAGTAAAAAACAGCCAAAAACAAGTAAGGCCAATAAAACCTATAATTTTATTAATCATAACATTGAGTTCACCTGCGGGCATCCGCACACCGGCGCAGTATTAAATTTTTTACTTCCCAAAACTTTAAAA
>DOSU01000172.1:2009-18268 GCA_003513895.1 Rikenellaceae bacterium | reverse complement strand
GCAAAATCACTTTTAGCCGGCCGCCGGTAACATAATCTCAGATATTATTCGCGGAATTTCGCAAATTCTATGTCTTTTTCCGAACGTGCTTTTAAAGCATCGCTCTCATATACTTTGGTGAGTTGTTTTGCAACTTCGATAAAGTTTCCCTTGCGGGCATAAATGATTGCTCTCATATATGCTGCGTGAGAACAGTCGTGGGTAATTGCTGCAAGCGCTTTGTCAAGCTGGTTTGTAAGGATATAGGCAAGTCCTTCGTTGGGGTCTCCTGTTCCTGCAATTTTTGCAACAGCATCGTTGTAACGGCCGTTAAGGATGTCGATTATTGCACTGTTTTGTTTGGAAACTTTAAGATCGGACTTGGCAAACATTTCGCCGGCCAATTTATAGTCCTTGTCCAAAAGCGCGATTAAACCGGCATTGTTGTAGTAAAAACTGGTTGTTTTGTTTGTAACCTTTGCAAGAGCGGCTTTTGCATCTTCGGTTTTGCCATTGTCCAGATATGTTGCAGTAAGGTTATTGTATGCGCGGTTGCATTTGAATTTCTCGCCGGCTTTTGTATAGATTTTTACCTTAAGATCCAAATCGGTAACAAGAGTTGCAGCATAGAGAAGAGCTTCAAGATCCATAATCTCGATATTTGTTTTTGAAAGCTCCACAAGTTCTGCTTCGCTGAAATTTGTGTAGTCTACATTGGCAATAAACCTTGCTCTGCGGAGTTCGGGAAGGATTTTATCCGAAAGTGTTTTGAACACTTTAGACATATTTTTGATTTCCCTCTCACGAACCATTGGGTCGCTATACATAGAGAGAACGCGGAGGATAAGTTCTTTGTCCTGAATGGTGGATCCGGCAACCAGTTCCTGGAAACCCTGCCAGTCTTCGGCAACTGTTGTTACGTCAACCGGGCCGGTTACAGGATTATTTTTTGTAATTTGATCAAAGGCATTTTTTGCACTCTGGCTTCTTTCGTCGGAAAGTTTGCTGTTAAGAGCTTCGGGACCGTCCGGAGAGGCATATGCAACAATCTGTGCTTTTGACACTTCTCTCTTTCCGTCTGCTTTAACTGATGCCAGAAACTTTTCGAAATCCTTGACTTCCTGTTTGGTTAGCTCTTTAGTGCGAACATCGGAACTGTTAATATTATAAAGAATCTGGGTCTCTTTTTTCTCAGAGACAATCTTCTTGTAGTTGTCTGTAGCAAGAGCTGTGAGACCTGTTTTGTGTACTAGTTTGTATGTGATGTTTGCTCCGTCGGCAACTTTAAAAGGGGCAGGATATTCCAGTTTTTTCAAGTTGTTCCATACAGATATTCTCAGCTCCAGTCGCGACTTTTCCATTCCGGGAACATATGCAAATTTTACTGTATTGCTGGCTTTGCCTCCCGCAGCAGGCATAACCGTAAAGTTGTCTGCAACCTTTTCTCCCTGAAGTTTAAAAGTAGGAGCAGCTTGTTCTCCGCCTTCGTAAACAAGAACAGGCACAACTTCAAGAATTGCTTTAGGATGGAAATACCCTTCAGGGAAAGTAATGGAGTAAGTTGCTGTAATTTCGTCTGCTACAACCTCTAATACTTTTGGGTTGCTATCAATTCCAATTAATATAGCTTCTTTTGCCATTTTTGAGGGATTACTGCAGGAAACTATTGCAAAACCCAATGCGATAATCGATAAAAGTTTGGTAAAGTTCTTTTTCATTATTGATCTGATTTGTTGTTAAATTCGTTTCTTAAACTTCAAAGATAATTATTTTTTGTCTATTTTTGCACTTATGGATTTAAGGGGATTAAAACAGAGGTTCGATATTATAGGGGTTAGCCCTGCTCTTGACCGTGCGCTTGAAGTGGCCGTTCAGGTAGCCGGAACTGATCTTTCTGTTTTAATTACGGGCGAAAGCGGAGTGGGCAAGGAGGCAATTCCTCAGATCATTCATTCGCACAGCCCCAGAAAACACAAAAAATACATAGCAGTCAACTGCGGTGCAATCCCGGAAGGCACAATTGACTCAGAGCTTTTCGGGCACGAAAAAGGTGCTTTTACAGGCGCTGTAGAAACGCGTAAGGGATACTTTGAAGTTGCAAACGAGGGTACGCTTTTTTTGGATGAGGTTGCAGAACTGCCCCTTTCCACTCAGGTTCGCCTCCTTCGTGTACTTCAAACGGGAGAGTTCATAAAAGTAGGTTCTTCGAAAGTTGAGAAGACGGATGTGAGGGTTGTTGCTGCAACAAACAAGAGCCTGCTCAAGGCAATAGAGATGGGTAAGTTCCGTGAAGATCTTTATTACAGGCTTAATACTGTTCCAATATCAATACCTTCCTTAAGAGAAAGAAGAGAAGACATTTATATGCTTTTCAGAAAGTTTGCCTCCGATTTTGCCGAGAGATACAAAATGCCGTCAATAAAACTGGACGAACAGGCGAGAATACTGCTTGAGGCATATCGCTGGCCCGGAAACATTCGTCAGCTTAAAAGCCTTGCCGAACAGATCTCTGTTATCGAGCACAACAGGGAAATTGGCCCCGAGGTTTTGAAAAGATATCTGCCTGCAGATGGCCCGGAGTACCTTCCGGTTAAAACCGAAGGTCACGCAAACGACTACATGACAGACCGTGATATTATTTACAAGATACTTTACCAGCTGAGGCACGAAGTTGAAGAGATAAAGGCGAGCCTTTCCCGGGAAGATAAAGCAGAAGCAGAACCTATTGCAACAACTCGCTTTACTCCAGGCAGGGAGATAAACAAAAATATTTCGGATAGTGCTGCCATTGTAGATTATGAAGAAGATACCGAAGATGAAAGCATCGACAGAGGGAATTCCGCAAGTAATCTTTCAATACAGGATGTAAGTGCCGAGTTAATTAGAAAAGCCCTTGAGAAACACAGCGGAAAAAGGAAACTGGCCGCTGCCGAACTTGGAATATCCGAACGGACCCTCTATCGTAAAATCAAGGACCTTAATCTGGATTTATGAACAGAATAATATATATAATGTTGGCATCCCTGTTTGTTTCTTCTTGCGGGATTTACTCTTTTTCGGGCACATCAATTGAGCCCGATGTAGAGAGTATAATGGTTGCGAAGATAGACAACAAGGCAATGAGAATCAATCCAACGCTCAGCAACCTGCTCACGGAGGCTCTTAAGGACAAATACAAAAAACTTACAAAACTTTCTGTAGAACCGGACGATGGAGACCTTCTTGTGGAGGGAGAAATTACCACATATGAAACAACATCTCTTGCCGTTACATCAAATGAGGTTGCTTCACTAAACAGGCTCACTATTACAGTCAAGATAAGATTTACAAACAAGAAACACCCTAAAGAAGATTTCGAACAATCTTTTGCAGAGTTTGAAGATTATCCGTCGACATCAACTATTGACCAGGTTGAGGCTCGGCTTGTGGACGCAATAATTGAGAAAATGGTAGAATCTATTTTTAATGCAACGGTAGCAAACTGGTAAATGAAAGACAACGACCTTTCTGCAATAGAACAGATAATCGAGAGGTATCCATGGTACTCCTCTGCTCATCTTGAGCTTTATAAAAGGCTTTCTGAACTGGGCGGAGAACAGAGGGAGGCATATCTTCACAAGGCTGCAGCCTATCTCTATTCCCGCGACAGGTTGTATGACATAGCGTTTAACGTTGTTCCTGCACTGGTTGTTTCTTATACTCCCGCAGAAACAGGAGTGGAAACAAGCGTGGAATTTGAAGAAGAACAAGAAAAAAATCAGGAAATAGAAAAGCCGGATTTGCTTGAACTGGATACGAAGGAACTTGTTCCGGACAAAAGCAAATCCACTGCCCTAAAGGACAGCGACTTTGAGTTCATTTTTGATATAGACGAGGATAAGGAGGTAATTCACAGGGTAGTTATTTCGGGTGGAGACTACTTTTCACGGACAGACTTTGATACAATTGTACTTGACGAGGAGATGCCTCTGGACAGGTTTATTGTGGAAAAACCATCTCTTCTCCGCTCTTCGCTGGCCTCAAGAGAGGGCTTCATTCCAACGGATGAGGTAGAAATTGATTCGGCGGAAGTTTTTGAGGATTCGGGATTTTATACCGAAACACTTGCCAGGATATATACCAGTCAAGGGTTTTACAAAAGAGCATTAGATGTTTATGCAAAACTTATTTTGTTATATCCGGAAAAAAGTGCTTACTTTGCGACCCTTGTTAAAGAGTTAAAGACCAAACACAACACATAATTAATATGTACACAGCAATATCCATTCTAATTGTAATTGCAAGTATTTTACTGACAATAGTAGTATTAGTACAAAATTCAAAGGGTGGCGGGCTCGCTGCCAACTTCGCATCGGGAAACCAGACTTTTGGTGTTCGCCAAACTGCCGACTTCCTCGAAAAGGCTACATGGACACTTGCCATTGTAATAATTGTGCTTTGCGTAATGGCAACAGCATTTGTTTCAACAGGCAATACTCTTAAACAAAATTCAATTCAGGAGAGGATAGAAAAGACGGCTCCGGTTCAGGGTCAACCAGAATTCCCAACTACAACCCCTTCTCAAACACCTCCTACGACCACTCCTCAACCAGGAACACAAAAATAATTAAAAAATTATTTCTCAGTATATGAGCTCGTTACGCAAGTAACGAGCTTTTTTTGTAAAAATATTTAGTACTATGTGATACAAGGTATAATTATTTATATATATATTTGCAGTACCAAATTCTAAACAATATTAAGTATTCTGCAAAATGAAAAAAGTTGTAAACGTGGGTATTGGCGGTAGAACTTTCATTATAGATGAAGACGCCTACCAAAAACTGGATCTGTATTTGACACGATTCAGAGAAAAGACCGGCCTTGGTTTCGAAACCGGGGATGTAATGGACGATCTCGAACAGAGAATCGCCGAACTGTTTACTGAAGCCCTTGGAAACAAGAGTGACGTAGTGAACATTATTATAGTAAATAAAATTATTTCACAACTGGGAATGCCGGACGGAGGAACAATGGACGAAAACTTCACAACGGCCGGCACATCATCTGCGGAGGCTTATTCACAACCTTCCGTTAAGAGATTATACAGAGATCCGGACAATAAGATAATCGGCGGCGTTTGCAGCGGATTTTCATACTTCCTGAATATTGATGTTACAATAATTAGAATAATATTTGTAATAACATTATTTACAACAATCGGATTCTGGGCCTACATCATATTCTGGATCGCAGCCCCTGCTGCGCATACTGCTGCACAAAAATGTGAAATGAGAGGCATTCCGGTTACTGCCGAGAATCTCAGGAAATTTTCATCATATAAATAGAAATAGCCATGACTGATATTAACACCGATAATGTAAAATCACAAATGCGTAAAGGTGTTCTTGAGTACTGCATTCTTAGCATACTCAACAACAACGACGCATACGCCTCTTCTCTCATTGAAGAGCTGAAAAATGCAAAGATGATAGTGGTAGAGGGAACTCTATATCCACTATTGACCAGACAAAAAAACCAGAGTCTTTTGAGTTACCGCTGGGAGGAATCTCCGCAGGGGCCGCCAAGAAAGTACTATTCAATTACAGACAAAGGCAAAGAGCTACTGGCCGAAATGGACAGCGCCTGGAAAGAGCTCGTACAAACAATCGACTTAATTAGAAATAATAAGCTATAAATATGAAAAAGGTTGTTAAAGTAAGTGTTGGTAACATCGCCTTCACAATTGAAGAGGATGGTTATCTGGTTCTTAAGGGTTATCTGGAAGAGTTGAATGACCACTACAGGGCAAAGCAGAATGGAAATGAAATAATCGATGGCATCGAGGAAAGAATGGCCGAACTGTTTACAGAAAAGGCCGGTAAAGATGCTATGGTTACCCTTCCTGTTGTAAAAGAGGTAATAACAATTCTTGGCAGGCCGGACGATATTGACGACGAGGCTGGTCAGGCTTCCGCGTCTTATTCTTCATCGGCCTCTTATTCGGGTACTGCGTCTAAAAGAGTTTACCGCAATCCGGACAACAAGATAATCGGAGGAGTATGTTCGGGACTGAGTGCGTATTTCAACATTGATGTTGCAATTGTAAGAGCAATATTCCTTGTTCTGCTGTTTCTTTCGGCTATTCCTCATATGATAATTCCTCCGTTTGTCAATTTCCACTACTATGGAGGAGGTTCGTTTATTTTTATTGTCTATATAATTTTATGGATCGTAATTCCCGAAGCCAAAACTGTTGAGCAAAAGTATGCCATGCGCGGGCAAAAACCCGATTTGTCGCATATACAGCGAAATGTGGAAAGAGGAATAAACAATGTAGGCAGAAACGTAAGAAGAGCCGGAAGAAACTCTGCTCCAGCAATAAACGAAGTTGGCAGAGTAATTTCTAAGATTTTTGCAGTGTTCTTCATTATGATTTCTGTTTCGGGCATTCTTTTCTTTTCGTTTCTGTTCCTTGGGGCAGAAATTTTCAAAGGGTTCATGCCTATAGACATACTTAACTATATTCAGCTGGGAATAAACGATACTCTATGGCTTAAAATATGCACACTTTCATTTTTCTTCCTTCCTCTTATTGGAATGTTGTATGGGGGTATACAAATTTTATTTGATTTTAAACGCTCTAAAATTCGTCCGGGCCTTATAATATTTATTCTTTGGGTAATTTCCGGTTTTGCCTCTGTTACACTCATTGTAAAAGCTGCAAGGCCTTACTTCCAGGAAGGAAGAGAGATTACAGAAGTTCCTGTGGCGAGCCAGAGCGATACAATTTATGTTAAATTGGCCTCCTCAAGCACAATGCCTGAGAATAAAATTATCATGGAAGGCGATGAATCGAAGTTTGTGCTTTTCTGGGTCGACGACACTGGCAAAGACCATAAATTCGTGGCTTTTCCTAAGGTGAGAATTGTTAGACAAAGCGACTCTATGCCAAGGTCTCTTAAACTTAGAACTCAAACATTTTCATATACAAGCGGAGAGGCAATGATTAAGGCACAAAAAAATCTGCCGGAATTTGAACTGACAGATTCTCTGTTGACTATCTATGCCGATGTGTACGATAAAACGAACAAATGGGACGGAACCAATAAAACAATTTCGCTCTATGTTCCCGACAACGTAAAAGTTATTGTTCAAGAACCGCTCAAATTTGGGTTCGACGGAAATCAAAGTATTCACGGCGACTGGGACATGAACTGGTGCTGGGGCCGTTTTGAAAGCGACAATGACTGGAACCGAAGATGGAACAGTAGATGGGAACGCAGGTGGAATGACAACGACTAACCCTTGATTACACCAAGCTCTTTGCCAATTTTTGTAAATGCGGCAATAGCTTTGTCCAGATGTTCAGGCTCATGTCCGGCGCTTATTTGAACGCGGATGCGGGCCTGATCTTTTGGAACCACAGGAAAATAAAATCCCGTAACATAAATTCCCTCATCAAGCATTTTTGCTGCAAACTGTTGTGATAGTTTCGCATCGTAAAGCATAACAGCACATATTGCCGATTGTGTGGGTTTTATATCAAATCCTGCAGCAACCATTTTCTTTGTGAAATATGCTGTATTTGCGTGAAGCTTATCCTGAAGCTCATTGGTCTTTGACATCATGTCGAACATTGCAATTCCCGACGCGGCAACCATTGGCGGAATAGAGTTCGAGAAAAGGTATGGCCTCGATCTCTGGCGAAGCATTGCTACAATCTCTTTTTTGCCGGTTGTGAATCCTCCGATTGCTCCTCCGAAAGCTTTTCCAAGCGTGCCTGTGATGATTTCAATTTTTCCCTTAAGGTTATATAGCTCAGTTGCTCCTCGTCCTGTATCTCCAACTACACCCGCAGAGTGTGACTCATCTACCATTATCATTGCATTGTATTTAACGGCAAGTTCATAGATCTTGTCGAGAGGAGGAACATTCCCGTCCATTGAGAAAACCCCGTCTGTTACAATGAGCCTGAATCTTTGAGCCTGTGACACTTTAAGGCAATTCTCCAGCTCTTCCATATTGGCATTGGCATAACGATACCTCTGAGCTTTGCAAAGTCGTACTCCGTCTATTATTGACGCATGGTTTAGCGCATCGGAAATAATAGCATCTTCTTCTCCCAGCAGGGGCTCAAATACTCCTCCGTTTGCATCAAAGCAGGCTGCGTAAAGAATAGTGTCTTCTGTTCCAAAAAATTCAGAAATTTTCTTTTCAAGCTCCAGGTGTAAATCCTGAGTTCCGCATATGAATCTTACGCTTGACATTCCAAAGCCCCTTGTGTCAAGGGCCTCCTTTGCCGCTTTGATTAACACAGGACTATTTGAAAGCCCAAGGTAGTTGTTGGCACAAAAATTGAGTACCTGCTGCCCGGTACTCACTTTTATAGAAGCTTGCTGGGCTGTCGTTATAACTCTTTCTCTTTTGAAAAGTCCGGCAGAATCTATATTGTTCAGTTCTGTCTGGAGAAAATCCCGAAAATTGTTGTACATATATGATTGGTTTTTATTGCTTATGACTTTGAGTATACAAATTTAACAAGTAATTATTAATCGAATAATAAAAATATAAAAACTTTTTTTGTTTTATAAGTTTTCTGATATTACTTTTGCGACCTTAATTGAAATAAAATATTGATGGAACTAAGAGAGAGAATAGTCGAAAATTCAATGGAGATGTTTTTGCACCGCGGGTGCAAATCTGTTACAATGGATGAAATTGCAACGGAAAACGGAATCTCCAAGAGGACCTTGTATGAGCAGTTCAGCGATAAGTCATCTTTACTGGAAGAGTGCCTGGTCTTTCTGGAAAACAAAATGAAATATTGCACCCAAAAAGCAATTGATGAGTCGGGAAATGTAATGGAAATGGTCCGTATGTTTCACGAGAATCAGTCCGACATGATGGTAAACCTGAGGATAAATTTCTTTTTTGAACTTAAGAAGTTCTATCCGGAAATTTACAAGAAAACATATATAAGATTTGTAGAGTTTCACATGACAAAAACTCAGGAGTTTCTTGCAAGAGGACAAAAGGAGGGCTTTTTTCTGGAGAGCATAAACAAAGAATTGGTTTCGAAAATATTAATAGAGATTTCCAATGCAATTGAAAGTTCGGAATTTATTTCCAATAAAGATATTTCAAGAAAAGAGTTGTTTAGGGAGTCGGTCGTATTTTACTTTAGGGGCATCTCTACAGCAAAGGGGATTGAATTAATAGACAGCTATATTAATATCGAGAATAAACAATAGAGTATTTTATTAAAATTATATATGAAAATTTTAAGAACCATTAAAATCGGAGGACTCATACTGGGTCTCACACTTGCCTCTGTCTCTTCGAGAGGGCAAGTTCCCATGGGCGACACCCTTAAGTTGACTATTGAGCAGGCGCTTGAGATTGCTCTTAACGACAACCTGAACATTAAGATTGCAGATGCCGAACTGCAGCGGGTAGACTATCTCAAGCAGGAAAACTGGAATGCGCTGCTGCCGGCCATAAACGGATCGGCACAGTATACAAACAACATTTTAAAGCCGGTTTTCTTTTCGGACTTTTTCCCGGGTGGCAAGATGGAGGTAGGCTCTAAAAACAGTTATGCACTTGCAGGTACTTTGCAGGTACCTCTCTTTTCCATGGCTATTTACAAAAACATTCAGCTTTCGGAGCTTGAGATCAAGGCAGCGCTTGAGTCGGCCAGAACAACAAAACTGGAACTGATACAGCAGGTAAAAAACAGCTTTTACGGAGTTGTAATGATGGAAAAATCAATTGAGGTTTTGGAGCAGAGCTTCAAGAATGTGACAGAGAGCGCAAACAATATAAGAAAAATGTATGAGCAGGGTATGGCAAGCGAGTATGACAAGATTCGTTCCGAAGTTGCCGCAAGAAACATATCTCCTTCACTCACTCAGGCTCGTAATGGTCTGGAACTGGCAAAGATGCAGCTAAAGATACTGCTTTCTCTTCACCTGAATCAACCCATAAAAATCAAAGGAGATTTTGAAGGATTCAGTAATCAAATTACAAATTACGCATGGAACGGAGAACTTAATGTAGAGCAGAACAGTACTCTTAAAACCATGGACATTCAGATGGAAAAAATGAATAAAAGCTATGAACTCATTCACTCGCAAAGACTTCCTGTGCTTGCCGGTTTTGCAAATTATCAGCTTCAGATGCAAAATGAAGAGTTCAAATTCAATAAACCTTGGTCAAACTCTTTTGCCGTGGGTCTCTCTCTTCAAATACCGATTTTCAATAAACTATCGGTTTCTCTCAAGGAAAAACAAACAAGAGTTGTAATCCAAAAGCTGGAATACCAGAGAGAACTTCTAAAAGAGAGCCTGTCGCTCTCTGTACAGAACTCGGTAAATGAAATGAAAATGTCCGGTGTTCAGCTTATGTCCGACAGAGAGGCTGTACAGCAGGCTCAGAAAGGATATGAAATTGCCAAGGTGAGATTTAACACAGGAGCAGGAACAGTACTTGAATTGAATGACTCGGAGGTGGCTCTCACAAGGTCAAAGCTCAATTATAACCAAACTCTTTTCGATTTTATAAAAGCAAAGAATGAGTTTGAAAAGGTAACAGGAACGGAAAATTTAGAAAAATAACATTTGTAATAATATGAAAAAAGTAACACTACTTCTTGCTCTTGGCGCTTTGATTTTTAGCGCTTGCTCTTCAAATAAAGAGAAAACCGAGGCGGTATCATCCCTTCCTTTGGTTAAGGTGGCAGAGGCTAAGACTCAAATGGTAAATCAGATTGTTGAGTTTACCGGAAGCATTGAACCGTATGTAAAAAACAGTATTTCAAGCTCTTCGGCACAAAGAATAGAAAGGATTTATGTTGAGGTGGGTTCAAATGTACATAAAGGTCAGCTTCTTGTTCAAATGGAGAACCTGAACTATGCAAACGCAAAAACTCAACTTGAAAATCTTAAAATCGACCTGTCCCGGATTGAAGCCCTTTATACGGCCGGCGGAGTATCCAAACAGCAATATGATCAGATGCAAACACAGGTGAAAGTGGCAGAAGAGAGTCTGCGCAATCTGGACAAGAACACAAAACTTCTCTCTCCAATCAACGGGGTTGTTACACAAAGGAATTTTGACAGCGGCGACCTCACTATGGGACAGCCAATCCTGGTTGTAATGCAACTTCAGCCTGTAAAAATCATGATAAGCATTTCGGAAGAATTCTTCCCCAGGATAAAAGTTGGAACACCTGTAGATATCTTTCTTGATGTTTATGAAGGTAAAAAATTCCCTGGAAAGGTTAGTCTAATATATCCAACAATTGAATCGGCATCCCGTACTTTCCAGGTTCAGGTGAGCATAAACAATCCCAGGATGGAAATCCGTCCGGGGATGTTTGCAAGAACAAAAGTTGAGCTTGGATCAAAAAACAGGGTTGTTGTACCCGATAAAGCAGTTATTAAGCAGAGCGGAACCAACGAAAAATACATTTATGTTTTAGACGGCGATACAGTATTGTACACCAAAGTGGAACTGGGACGCAGAGTGGGAGATCAGTACGAAATCCTGAGTGGAATTGAAAGCGGCCAAAAGGTAGTTGTTGCCGGAATGAATAGCCTGGTAGATAAAGCAAAGGTAAAAGTAACCGAATCGGGTGTCAATTTGTCACTTTAAAATAGCAATATTCTATGAAAATATATGAAAGTTCAGTAAAAAAACCTGTTACCACGGTCCTCATTTTTGTGGCCATTATGGTACTGGGATTGTTCTCGTTTTCGAAGCTTTCGGTTGACCTTTATCCAAAAATTGAGCTCAATGCGGCAACCATAATGACAACTTATTCCGGCGCAAGCGCAATGGATATAGAGCAGAATGTCACAAAAAGGCTTGAAACATCCCTTAGTACTGTTTCGGATTTAAAAAGGATAAATTCCACATCAAAGGACAACGTATCGCTCATTACGATTGAGTTTGAGTATGGTACAAATATGGACGAGGCTGTAAACGACATTCGTGCCGTCCTCGATATGCAGCGCAACTTCCTTCCGGAAGAGTGTGAATCTCCTGTCGTATTGAAGTTCAGTTCCGATATGATGCCTATTGCATTTATTTCGGCACATGCCGATGTAAGTTCGGAGGGTCTCTATAAAATTCTTGAAGAAAAGGTCGCAAATCCGTTAAACAGAATTGACGGAGTTGCCTCAACATCAATTTCCGGAGCTCCGCAAAGAGAGATACAGATATCTGCAGACCCCCAGAAAATGGAGGCATATAAGCTATCTATTGAGCAAATTGCCTCACTTATTTCGATGGAAAACAAGAATATCCCTGCCGGAAGCATAGATGTGGGCAGCGATACATACTCAATCCGCGTAGACGGAGAGTTTAAGGAGAGTGATGAGATTAAGGACCTAATTGTAGGAAGTTTCATGGGTAGGAACATTTACATAAAGGATGTTGCCACCATCAAAGATACTCTTAAGGAGCGTTCCACCGAAGTGTATACAAATGGACTCAGGGGAGCAACAATTGTTGTTCAAAAGCAGTCTGGTTCAAACGTTGTGGATATAGCCAATAAAATCAATGAGGCGCTCCCTGGTATTCAAAAATCTCTGCCTCCCGACGTTAAGCTGGAAATGGTTATGGACACGTCGGAATTCATCAAGGACAGCATTAGTTCGTTAACCGAAACAGTGCTTCTGGCCGGACTTTTTGTTATGATAGTTGTACTTTTCTTTCTTGGAAGATGGAGGGCAACGTTAATAATTATCCTCACAATTCCTGTGTCGCTGGTTGCTGCTTTCATATATCTTATGATAACAGGCAACACGCTCAATATCATATCCCTTAGTTCGCTCTCCATAGCAATTGGTATGGTGGTGGACGATGCAATTGTTGTACTTGAAAATATAACGACGCACATCGAAAGGGGCAGTAAACCCAAAGATGCTGCAATATATGCAACAAACGAGGTTGCGGTTGCCGTAATAGCTTCGACTCTAACGATTATTTCGGTATTCTTTCCTCTTACAATGGTATCGGGATTGGCAGGGATAATGTTTAAGCAGCTCGGCTGGATAGTTACCATAATTATTTCGGTATCTACACTGGCAGCGCTCACCCTTACTCCTATGATGTCTTCGGTGCTGCTTAAGGCCGATCCTAAAAGAACCAAAACCTTCCAGTTCCTGTATGCTCCAATTGAGAGAATGCTTGATGCTCTGGACAGAGGATATGCAGGAGCATTAAAATGGGCTGTAAATCACAGATTCCTGGTGATGGGTGCTGCACTTGCCCTCTTTTTGGCTAGTCTTGTTCTCGTTGCCAAAGTAGGTACCGACTTTTTTCCATCTTCGGATAATTCGCAAATTGGCATTACTGTAGAGCTGCCTGTTGGTACCAGAGTTGAAAAAGCAAGAAAACTCAACTCCTACCTTTACGAAATGTGGAAGGAGAAGTATCCCGAAGTAATAATTCTTCAAACATCAATGGGTCAGTCCGACGGCTCAAATGTCTTTATGTCGCTAAGAAGTTCAGGTTCCCATATCATCACATATACTGTTAAGCTGTCCAAACCAAAAGAGAGGAACAGAGATATGTTTGAAATCTCGGACGAGATGCGAAAAGATCTTGCGGTAATTCCTGAAATATACAGATACAATGTAACTCCCGGAGGTTCAAATATGGGCATGGGGGGAGGAGGAACAGTCCTCGAAATGGACGTGCTGGGCTATAACTTTGATGATGCTGAGACTGTCGCAAAGCAGGTGTCCGAAATTATGAAAAAAACCACAGGTTTGAGGGATGTTAAGCTTAGCCGCGAAGATTATATGCCACAGTTTAAAGTAGAATTCGACAGGCAAAAACTCGCGATGAACGGTATTACTATGACAGGAGCAGCAACAGTTGTGAGAAACAGAATCAATGGTATTATCACATCCCGGTTCAGAGAGTCGGGAGAAGAGTACGACATTGTTGTAAGAAACGATCTGAAGTTCCGCACAACGGTGGATGATATCCGCAATATACTCATATATAATACTCAGGGCAAGGCAGTAAGATTAAGTGAAGTTGGAAATGTTGTTGAAAGTTTTGCTCCGCCTTCAATCGAACACTTAGACAGAGAGCGTGTTATTAAGGTAACAGGAACCGTTTACAACAGATCGCTTGGAGATATTGCCGCAGATGTGAACAGAGAGGTTGCAAAGATAAATATGCCACCGCTCATTACAGTGGAAATTTCCGGCGCTGTTGAGGAACAGCAGGAGTCTTTTGCCGATATGTTTACCCTCCTGGCTCTTGTGGTTCTGCTCACATACATTGTAATGGCGGCTCAGTTTGAATCTTTCCGCGATCCTTTTATAATAATGTTTTCCCTTCCTTTTGCATTCTCCGGAGTATTTGTTGCACTTTGGCTCACAGGTACAACACTCAGTCTTATAGCGCTTATTGGAGCTGTTATGCTTGTGGGAATTGTTGTTAAAAATGGTATTGTGCTCATCGACTACATCAACCTGAACAAGGAGAGAGGTTCTTCTGTAAAGAGGTCGGTTATATCCGGGGGTAAATCACGATTGCGTCCGGTACTTATGACCACTCTCACCACAATTCTGGGTATGTTTCCTATGGCTCTCGGAATTGGAGAAGGCTCGGAGATATGGCAGCCTATGGGTATATCAATCATTGGAGGGCTAACACTTTCGACCATTCTGACACTCATTGTAATACCAACAGTTTATACCTCATTCCACGCAGGAGATATTAAGAGAAAGAGAAAAGCGTGGGCAAAAAAAATTAACGAACTAAAAGCAGTATAATTATGAAGGCAGTAATGATTGTATTTAATCAGGCGAACAACTCTCTTGTACAACAGGCACTGGACAAATGCAATGTACGGGGCTTTACAAAATGGGCTGATGTTCAGGGACGCGGCAGCAATAAAGGAGAGCCGCACTTTGGTACCCACGCCTGGCCATCAATAAACATGGCAGTCATGGCGGTTGTAGAGCCGGAAATATTGACTATATTGCTTTCCGAATTAAAGGAAATAAACTCATCGGCCGAAAAACAGGGGCTTCGCGCCTTTGTTTGGGAAGCGGAGAGTGCAATATAACAGAAAGGAAAGCATCGATTATTTTTTTGAAGAGGCAGCAGGCTGCCTCTTCATTTATTTTAACACTTATAGGATATTTAAAAAATAGATATTAATTTAGCATTTAGTTTTAAAAAGCATTACACTAATTAACCTTATATAAATATGGCTGTAACTGTAAACGATTCGAATTTTAAAGAGATAGTGATTAATTCAGACAAACCTGTACTTGTTGACTTCTGGGCACCGTGGTGCGGTCCATGCAGAATGATTGGACCTATCGTGGAAGAACTGGCAACTGAGTATGAAGGCAAAGCTGTAATTGCAAAATGTGACGTAGATTCAAGTTCGGAGGTACCTGTAAAATATGGAATCCGCAATATTCCTACAATACTGTTCTTCAAAAACGGAGAACTAAAGGATAAAATTGTGGGATCCACAACTAAGGCAAATATTGTAGCAAAAATCAACTCATTGATTTAAAAAATGAAAAAACTAATCACAATTGTTTTAGCACTACTTGTAGTAAGTGCAGCGTCTTTTGGTCAAACGAAATTTGGAGTAAAGGCTGGCCTTAATTTTAACACATTAACTGATGTTACACAGGCCGGCAGCACAAGTGCGGCGTGGGATGCTCAAACAGGATATCACTTTGGTCTGGCAGTACAAATGAAGGTTCCGTTCCTGGGACTTGCCATTCAACCCGAACTGCTGTACAATGCAATAAGAACAGTACCTAATCCGTCACTAACTTATGGTGGTCCCAAGCCAACCATAAACGGCGACTTTATGTCTCAGGATGCGGTGGTTTTATCCAATGAAATACGGATGGACTACATTACCCTTCCTATTAACTTTCAGTTTGGTATAGACCTGGTTTTGCTCAGGCCTTTTGTAGTTGTTTGTCCTTATATTCAATATGCAATTCAAACAGGCGTAGTAATAGAGGATCAGCCAATAAGCGATGTAAACAGATTCGATTATGGTGTTGGTCTTGGAGTAGGTCTTGACCTGTGGAAGCTTCAGATTATGGGTAAATACAACTGGGGTCTCGGTAAATTACAAACTGCCACAGAGACAACCTGGGATGAGAAATATCAAAATGCAAAACTTCAGGGATTCCAGCTTTCAGTTGCATTTCTCTTCTAAAAATTTTTAAATGAGCAAGCGCATCTGTGTTTATTGTTCATCAAGCGACACATTAGAGAATAAATACAAAGAGGCC
>DOSU01000172.1:0-1902 GCA_003513895.1 Rikenellaceae bacterium | reverse complement strand
GCGGCCTCTCTTCGTAAATATATCGTAGTGTGCGGCGGTTCCTGCCGTGGATTGATGGGTATTGTTATTGACATTTTTAACGAAAACGGGGCTACCGTGGAGGGAATAATTCCGGATTTTATGAAGGAGCTGGAGTTCCACCATCCGAATCTTGAAAACATTAAAATAGTCGATACTATGAGCACAAGAAAAGACCTGCTCAGGGAAGATACGGATGCTGTTGTTGCTTTGCCGGGAGGGATAGGAACGATAGAAGAGTTTATTGAAACATATACACTTAAAAGACTCGGCGTATATCCTGGGGCTGTGATATTGTTTAATCAGGACGGCTTTTATGATCCCATGCTTGATCTCTTCAGGCATCTTGAAAAAAGTAACATGTTAAATTCGAACTGGAATGATGCTTTAATTGTTGTAGACAATGTTAATGATCTTATTGAAGCAATAGAGCAATCCAAAAGAGAGCGCCTTGAGCCAAGACATTACGCACCGGCCTAAACTACAAATAAATGCAAATGGATATCAAAGCAATTAAAGACGACATCAAAACAGAGTGGGCTCAGTTTGAGGAGCTGATACAAAAGATACTATGGAGCGATTGTAATCTTTTAAATCAGATAAACTCTCACCTTTTTGACTACAAAGGAAAGCAAATCCGTCCTTTGCTTGGTCTTCTTGCCGCAAAGTCCTGCGGAAAGGTTAATTCTCTTACAATATCCTGTGCTGTTGCATCCGAAATGCTTCACACTGCATCCCTGCTTCACGATGATGTTGCCGACGACGCACCCCAACGAAGGGGGGCCGATACAGTTCAGCATAAATACAACCCTGCTGCTGCAGTACTCACAGGAGACTACTGGCTGGCAAAATCACTCACTCTGCTCATAAAGGAGAAAGACATGACAGTTCTTGACTACTTTACCAAAACAGTTGAAGAACTTTCGGAAGGCGAACTTTTCCAGATGCAAAAAGCCGCTTCGCTGGACACTACGGAGGAAGATTATTACAGAATAATTGCCTATAAGACTTCCAGCCTTTTTATTTCGGCAATTAAAAGCACTGTCTACTCAACAGGAGCTTCAAAGGAGACCATTGAAAACATGGAGCGTTATGCCTACAATCTAGGCCTGGCATTTCAGATAAGGGACGACATTTTTGATTATACTCCTCAGCTCAAAACAGGTAAGCCTTCGGGAGGAGACATAAAAGAGAAGAAACTCACACTTCCAATAATAGCTGCTCTTAATTCGGCATCATCGGATGAGAGAGAGGATATGTTAAGAGAGATCCGCCTTGCACAACCGGATGACGATAAACTTGTTGAAAAGGCATTCGCTCTGGTTAAGAAATACAATGGTGTTGATGTGGCTCAAAGGGCGCTTGACGATCATTGCAAAAGAGCAGAAGAGAGCCTGAACGGACTAAAGCCGTCGATTTATAAAAATCATTTAATGGAACTCACCCGGTATATGGGTAGCAGAGAGATTTAAGTTTAAAAAATCATTTTTCAGGCGGAAAAAGTTCTTTATGAGCAAATTCCAGCTTTTCATAAAATTCTTTTCCAAAAGCAAAAACAAGGGGTTCCCGTAAAAACTGAAATACGGGAATCCCCTCTTTTTTACCTTTAGCAAAAGCATCAAGGCATATGTGCCATTCATGCAAATTTAGTGCGGTCATTCCGTTTGAGAGTTTAGAAACCCTTATTGGATATAGCCAGCACGAGATTGGTTTTTTTAATTCACTGTCGCCCTTGCCGTGTGCAACCTCAACTCCGCAAAAACAATTGTTGTTTTCGTCAAAAAGGGCATATGCACACTCTTCTCCGGCGGTCACGAGCGGAGTTACCAAATCTCCGTCAATGTCCCGGACAGTGGGACCCTGCGCCCTGATGGCGCGGATCCC
>DOSU01000054.1 GCA_003513895.1 Rikenellaceae bacterium | reverse complement strand
GCAGATAGAACTACTCCAAATATCGATTGGAAAATTGTACAAAAAAACGACAGTATAAGGGAAGCAAGGGTCTATCAATTGTTAGATTCAAATAAAGTACGCACATCTGCGGACTATAATAATGCAGCGTTGATTTTTCACCATGGCGAAGACTCTGTTGCATATGGAATGGCTGTAAAACTGATGAAAAAATCTATAGAATTGGATTCAACAAGAAATAAATGGTACTTGGCTGTAATGACTGACAGATATTTGTTGAGCATAAATAAACCTCAAATTTATGGAACGCATTATAAGAGATTAGATAATAAGATTGTGGTGAGAGAAGAAATGGACTCAACAATTATTACTGACGCTGAAAGAATAGAGTGCAAGGTTGAAACCTTGGCTGAGCAAAGAGAGAAAATAAAAAATTTGAATCGAAAAAAACTAACAGAATTAGTAGCTGAAGGGAAAAGCATTGATGAAATAATACTAATTGTCAAGCAAGGGGAAGATAAGGAATCTCAATATGATTTACGTGAAAATTGGATGAATAACTTTGGTTATCAACTTATGAACCAAGGTAAAATAGAAGAAGCCTTAAAAATATTTAAATTAAATACAGAATTGTACCCAAACGCTTCTAATACGTATGATAGTTACGGAGAGTGCCTTTTAAAATTAGGGGACAAGGAAAATGCAATAAAAGCCTATAAAAAATCTTTAGAATTAAATCCAAAGAATAATACTGCAGAAAAAATATTATCAGAATTGAAATAATATATGAAAACAACAACTCTATTTTTGGTTCTTATGATTTGCTCCGCATCTTTATCCGGTTGGTCAGGTGGCGCAGACTTTATATGACGAGGAAAAGATGTTCATGATAAACAAATTCATACAGATAAGGAGCTGGATAGAGCTGATTAATCCTCTCAGGTACGGTAAATCCTTTTATAGTTCAAGCTCCGGGCACTATATCCCAAATGACGATCCGCAAATTATTATATCAAGCATAAAACTGGCTCTGCACGACTATTCACGATGAAACCTAAACCTCATATTCTGTTAACGGGTGCTTCTGGAACGGTTGGTCAGGAGGTGTTAAAACAGTTGTGCAGGTTAAGAGAAAGCTATCAGATTACGGTTTTTGACATTAAATCGGCCTCATCTTTAAAAGTCCTTTCTCCTTTCAGGGATAAGGCGGAAATCGTTTATGGCGATATCTCAGTCTTTGAGGATATTAAAAAGGTTTGCATCAACAAAGATTTTGTAATCCATTTAGCTGCAATAATTCCTCCTTTGGCCGATGAAAACCCCGGTCTCGCAAACAGGGTAAATGTTATTGGTACAGAGAATCTTGTACGAAGTCTTGAGCAGTATTCACCTAAGGCTTTTCTTATTTACAGCTCGTCAATTTCTGTTTATGGCGACAGAGTTGAAAATCCAATGATAAGGGTGGGAGACCCGCTTGTTCCGAGCGATAAAGATGAATATGCCAAAACCAAAATTATTGCCGAGGGGATAATCAGAAACAGTTCTCTGGACTGGAGTATCTTTCGGTTGACGGCTATTATGGGAAAGCATAAAATATCAAAACTGATGTTTCATATGCCATTGGAATCGTCAATGGAAATTGCCACTCCAGGGGATACTGCAAGAGCATTTGTAAACGCTTTGAAACGAAAGGAATTCATTTCGAAAAAGACATTCAATTTGGGTGGAGGCAAGGAGTGCAGGACAAATTACAAAGATTTCTTAACCAATTCGTTTAAGATATTTGGGCTGGGAAAACTCAATTTCCCCGAACAGGCATTTGCACAAAGAAATTTCCATTGTGGCTTTTATGAAGATGGCGACGATTTGGAGAACATCCTCCGTTTTAGGAATGATTCAATAGGGGATTATTACAACATCGAAAAAAATAAAGTTTCTTTGTTTAGGAAATGCTTAACTTCATTTTTTAAGAAACCAATAAAAAATCAGCTTTTAAAAAAATCGGAACCTTATCAGGCGTTTATTGCCAATAACATAAAAATGATTAATCACTATTTCAAAAAATAAACATATCATGTCAATTCTAAATGAAAATTACATACTGTATAATGGCGTAAAGATTCCAAAAATCGGTTTTGGAACATGGCAGATTCCTAATGATGTTGCTATTAAAGCAGTTTCAGACGCTCTTGAAGCCGGATACCGCCACATAGACACAGCACTCGCATATGTAAATGAAGAGGGTGTTGGTAAAGCTATCCGGGAATCGGGACTAAACAGGGAAGAGATATTTATAACCAGTAAGCTTCCGGCACAAATCAAGGGATACGACAACGCTCTAAAGTCGTTTGATTCTACTATGAAAAATCTTGGTGTCGATGTACTGGATCTCTACTTAATTCATGCTCCTTGGCCATGGTCGGATATGAGCGGAGATTATACTGCCGAAAACATCCAGTCATGGAAAGCTTTCGAAAAACTCTATAAAGATGGGCGGGTGAGAGCAATTGGAGTATCAAACTTTAGCCCAAAGGACATTCAGGCGATTCTTGACACTTGCGAAATTGTGCCAATGGCAAACCAGATAGCTTTTCACATCGGCCGTACTCAAAAGGTGTATGTGGATTTCTGCAATAAACACAACATTCTTGTTGAAGCATATTCGCCTCTGGCAACAGG
>DOSU01000153.1 GCA_003513895.1 Rikenellaceae bacterium | reverse complement strand
GCGGCATAGGCACTCACTGTCTCTCTTCCCAGTTCGCTCATCATGGAGCAGATGTTAATTATTTTTCCGCCCCCTTTTTTAATCATCGCAGGTATAACGGCTTTAGCCATAATAAAAGGAGCATTTAAATCAATATCCACAACCAGGCGGAAATCGGCTGCAGACATTTCGTGCATTGGAATTCTTTTAATAATCCCCGCATTATTGACCAGAATGTCAATTATGCCAACTTCCTTTTCAATTTGCGCTATTGCCTTGATTACCTGTCCTTCATCTGTAACATCAAAAACATAACCTCTTGCATCAATACCAAGTTTTTTATACTCATCTGTTCCAGAGTCTACCTTGTCTTGTTTGAGATCGTTGAAAACGATTGTTGCGCCTGCCTTAGCGAGTGCAACGGCGATTCCAAAGCCAATGCCGTATGAAGCACCTGTAACCAGAGCAATCTTACCTCTTAAAGAAAACATATCTTTCATCTGTTTCTTTTATTTTAATTCCGCTGTAGGAGCCGGTTGCATATCGGTATAGTCCGAGTTTTCTCCTCCCATACCCCATATAAATGTATAATTGCTGGTTGCACAAGCACTGTGAATACTCCACACCGGTGAAATTACAGCCTGTTCGTTTGACAGCCAGATGTGTCTTGTTTCGTTTGGTTGTCCCATAAAATGGCAAACAGCCTGACTTTGCGGCACTTCGAAATAGAAATAGACCTCCATTCTTCTTTCGTGTGTGTGTGCAGGCATCGTATTCCATACACTGCCGGAAAGCAATTCTGTCATTCCCAATTGCAACTGGCAGGTTTGAACTGTTTCGGAAACAATAAGTTTGTTTAAAATTCTTCTGTTGCACTCTTCCTGTTTGCCAAGTTCAATTACAATTGCATCTTTTCTTGTGATTAACTTGTCGGGATAGCTTTTATGTGCAGGAACCGAATTAAAGTAAAATTTTGATGGAGCAGAAGCAACCAGGCTTGTGAAAACCACCTTCTTGTCGCCTCTTCCTATATATAATGCCTCTTTGTAATTAAGATGATATTTAGTGTCTCCCACATATACAATGCCTGCCCCGCCTACATTTACAATTCCGAGTTCTCTTCTGGATGTGAAATAATCGGCTTTAAATATTGGTTCCGGTTTTAATTCCAACTCTTCACCTACTGGCATTGCACCACCTGCAACCATTCTGTCTACCATGGAATAAACCATGTTAACTTCATCCTTTGCAAATAGCTTCTCAATTAGAAAATTATCCCTGATTGCCTTTGTGTCGTAATTTTTAGTGTCATTTGGATGTGATGCATATCTCACTTCGCAATTCGATTTCATGGTGCAAATATTTTTATAAAAAGTTATTCACTCGCCGTAAACTGGTCGACCAATTTGCGTGCAAGTTAATAATATTTTTGAAAAAAAGAAATTTCTAAGAAATTTTTGCAGATGGGGAAAACTAAGACTCTAGTTTTAATTTTTTTGCGAAAGTATATAACCTGTCCAGGTGAAGTCTCATCGCCGAAACTGCCTTTGAGGAGGTCCTTGCTTCAATGGCGTCGATGATTATCTGATGCTCGTTTTTATCTGAAGGAAGCGGAGTTGAGCAAAAATCTTTAGACTTGTATAGCGAGAGAATATCCGGGGTTATAATCAGGAGCATAGACTTAATAACTTCATTTTTAGAAGCTTGTGCAATTGCTCGGTGGAAAATCATATCTTTTTCAACACGCCGTGATGTATTGAAGTTGTCCAGATAGTCCTTGTGGGCAAGTTTAAGTGCCTCAATATCTTTATCATCTGCTCTCTCACAGGCAAGCCTGGCGGACTCTATTTCTAAAATCATCCTTGTTTCCACAAGCGAAAAAAAGTCGTAATTTTCGATGGACATAATGTCGGAGATCAAACCCTGAAGTGCATTGTGGTGAATAGCAGCAATTAATGAACCGCTCTGTGGATACTTCTTTATTATTCCGTAAAATTCCAACTCGGCGAAAGCGTTCCGTACATGAGTACGGCCAACCGAAAGCTCTTCTGCCATCTTTCTTTCCGAAGGCAATTTGCTGCCGGGTTTAAGTTTACCTTCATTTATCAGATCATATAAATGCTGAAGCACTTTAACGGTAGCATTTTCTTTGTTATTGAATTTACTTAACATTTTGTTCGAAAAGTTAGAATTTTTCGCAATATATAAAAAAAATTGTAAGTTTGTAAAAACAATATTGGTCGACCAGTTAAATTTTAAAATTCCCATGAAAAAACTTACACTTATAATCGCATTCACCCTGTTTTTTGCCTCTTTTTTAAATGCGCAGGAAGAGTATACAAACAAATACTCAATGAAATTATTCAAAGAGGCCGATGGGAGTTTTTCCCTGATTAACAGAGACCAATATTCAAAAATCATCGATCTGGACAAAATTCAGGATCTGCTGGTTCCTTATACACACAAGCAATCATTAATTTCAGACCTTGATTATAAAGGAGTTATTACAAAAGAGTATGTATACAAATCATATCCGACATACGACCTGAAACTGGCAGTAGACTTTGCACAAACAGATAAACCATCTCCATTTATGGTTTATATTCACGGAGGAGGCTGGGCAAGAGGCGATTTTAATGCAAACAGGGATATTTCTCAATATTGTGCGAAAAAAGCGGGAATAACAGGCATAAGAATAAGCTACACTTTGGCCGACAAACCGGGAGCCACAATCTCAGTTACAATCCAGGATGTTAAGGATGCTGTTAAATGGGTTCAGGACAATGCCAAAGAGTTAAACATAAATCCCAAAGTATTTGGTTTTATGGGCGGTTCTGCCGGGGGACACTTATCGGCAGTTGCTGCAATGTCAATCCCGGGAACCAAAGTTTTAATAGGTGTCTCGGGGATATATAATCTTCAGAGTGCAAAAATCAGCGCAAAAGCCGTTCAGCCGCAGCGCCTGGCATACTTCATCAATAAAGACTCAATAACTATGGCGCAAGCATCTGCAGTGAATCTTATTAATAACAATAATCTGCCTGCTGTATATTTGATACACGGCACAGGCGACATAACGGTAGAATGGGAGCAAAGTCAGGAATTTGCCGATAAACTTAAAAGAAATAGAGTAAAAATTCTTAAACTTGATGTTTATCCGAATTACGACCACAACCTTTCATCTACCAAGTCCAACTTAAAAGAAAAATTGTTCTTTGAATCCTACAAATTTATAGTGGAAAATCTTAAATAGTAATAATATAACAGATATAACCAATGAAAGTAAAAGGACTCAGATGGATCGTATTGGGCATGATTATGCTGGTATCCATAATAAACTACCTGGACCGTGGCACCCTGAGCTATATGTGGGTTGCAAATAAAAAGACAGAGTATTCGGCAGAAAAAGTACTCGAAGACACTTTGACAAAAACATACATTCTTTTAGAAAATGACGGAAGTCAAACAGTCGCACCTGCGGACAGAGTGATTAAACTGGAAAACGGCAATTACCAATATACAAAAGTTGGAGGATTGGCTGCCGAACTAGGAATTGTAGACTCAAACCTGCCAGAAGCGGAGTTTAAGATTCAAACCAAGAAGGTGTTGGCAACCATCACGATTTTCTTTATGATTGCATATGGCATTAGCCAGATTTTTTCCGGGAGGTTATATGACAAGATTGGTACCAGAAAAGGTTTTGCAGTATCTGCTATTATCTGGGGAGCAGCCGATGCCTTTACTTTTTTAGCTTCGGGAATCAAATCTCTCACCGGATTCCGGTTTATGCTGGGCCTTGGAGAAGCAGGCCCATGGCCGGGAGTAACAAAATCCAATGCAGAGTGGTTCCCTACAAAAGAGAGAGCTTTTGGTCAGGGGTTATTCAATGCCTCTACATCGGTTGGAGCAATTCTGGCTCCTATAGTTATTGGATTCCTGTTTATGACATTCGGATGGAAGCTTACATTCATTATCATTGGTTCATTGGCAATATTATGGGTTATACCATGGCTCATAATCAATAAAAAAGGTCCTAAAGATCACCCCTGGATTACAGAAAAAGAGAAAGAGTACATTCTTTCGGGCCAGCCGGAGGCTCAAACAACAACTCCTTCAAAAGCAAAAAGCTGGGGAGAACTTTTGGGCAAGAGAAAAAATTATGCTCTCATCGTAGGACGATTTTTCCTTGATCCTGTTTGGTGGATGTTCGTTACATTTATCCCGATATACCTTATCGAAGAATTTAATCTTGATATTAAAGAGGTTGCATTTAGTGCATGGGTACCTTATGTGGGAGCTGCATTTGGTGCATTTGCAGGCGGATGGTTTGCAGGCTTCCTTCAAAAGAAGGGACGAAGCCAGAATTTTTCCCGCAAAACAGCGATGGTTGTTGGAGCTTGCCTGTCGATGCCGGGAATTATCGGAGCAACGATGGCTACTTCGGCAACAATGGCTGTTCTTATGATGGCAGTCATATTATTCGGATACCAGTTCTTCTGCGTCAACATACAAACGCTTGCCTCGGACTTCCACTACGGCAAAACCGTTGGTTCGCTGGCAGGACTGGGAGGAGCCTCTGCTGTTTTGGGTACGATAACAGCAA
>DOSU01000083.1:6124-6344 GCA_003513895.1 Rikenellaceae bacterium | reverse complement strand
CACCTTATGGAACGAAGTGCGGACCAGCTTATGTATAAGTTGTAGTACTTAGGTTGTACGGTGAAAGAGGAGTGATGCAGGTGGTATACCCCCGAGTGGTGCAACGGTAGATTTTAACAAGAGTGATCCGAAGGTGTTGATTATCTCAATTCCAATGCAGTTTCTCGTATTCGCTTTGTTCTTGTCTGTTTTTAGGGATAGAAGAGTTGCCAATACGAAC
>DOSU01000083.1:3482-6049 GCA_003513895.1 Rikenellaceae bacterium | reverse complement strand
GTTGCCAATACGAACAAAAAAACTTTCATTGCCTTCAAAATTTACAAAAACAGGTTTCCCGCTTTTTGATATTTTGATAAGACATATTTCTTTATCTTCAATCTTTGGGAAAGAAATTTTTAAATATTTTTCATAATTTTCACCCAGGTATTTCTTTATTACTTGCCTTAAATGCAATTCGAATCCGTCTGAATTTTGTTTAGAAAGAGTTTCCATGTCTTTTTCGAGACCTAATATATTCCCATCATCATCAACACCGATGATTAGAGTTCCACCCTCGCTATTCAAAAAAGCGGAAATGGTTTTGGCAACGACATATTCCAACTTCTTGTTAATACTTCCTTCTAATAAATCAAACCTTAATGTTGATTTCATTTCCAGTTTTTCATCTTCAATTCTTGAAATCAACTCCCTAAGATCATCTTCCTTCCTATCTTCCTTATGCCTTAAATCAATTCTATCTTTAAGTTCCTTAAACATTATATCGGCACGTTTTTCCAAGAAAACCAAGTAATCATCACTCTTGAGTCCAAAAGCGTCTAAATCCTCAATTAAATGTGATTTTAAGGTCGTTGGTAATTCGTAATTCTCATCTAAAAAGTCTTGTACATAAACAGATGGGGCTTTTGCTTTGATTTTACGCTTGTTTAAGTCAGCGCTTACTAAAGAAATATTAACCAGGCTGTTCTCGTTCCCAATATTATTTTTTCTTAAATATGCTTTTGGGAAAAAATGATGAAAATTTTTGCTATTTGCAATCTTTAACCATGAGTTATCTAAAATGACTCTTCCGTTGTCTTGGAAATCTTTCGGTTCATGATATGCCAATAAACATAAAACAGCCTTGCAGTAACTACTTCCCGCGCTAAAGCTAGTTTCTATTAAATCTTTGGGCGAGTTTAAATCTACTTTTATATCATCATAATTTGGACGATTACCTTTTAATATTTCATCAATTCGTTTTACATCTCGTGCTAATCTTGATTCAGTCGAACTGGAATATCGGGAAGAAAGCGAAATACGCCAAAAAAACTCTTCTAAATATTTTACTTGTTCGCCTTTCGGTTTCTCTTTTTGATAATAAAAAAAGTAAGCAAACGGGACTAAAAGCGAATCGTAGGGCAAAATTGCAGAAACAGGGATGCGGTAAACTGAACGAAAATAATCTATGCTTTCTTTTAATGCGGAAATAACATTATCCCAAGTATCAATAATGCTTTGTTTTTCAAGCTGTAAAATGGTTTTTCGCTTACATTCTTTATTCTTGCTTAAAACGAGAGACAAAATGCTCAAAATGACAGAGCTTGATATGCCATTATATTTTCGTTCTGTCAGTGTCTCCATTAGCTTTCTGAATTTATCCTCCATATCGAACTTCTGTTCCTCGTCGTAGGTTTTTGCAGAGATGATTTCGAACAATGTTAGCGTTTGCCCACCCGTGTTTATTCTTGTAAAAACCTCAATAGCTGAATCTATATCTTCTTTTCGAAGAACAATTGTCGAAAAATCGTAGGTCGAAAATGCTTGTGAATACAAGTGGATTTTCTTTAAATGTTCATCGGAATATTTTTCTTTTATTTCGAGAAAATGATCGTTGAAATTAAGTATTTCATGGAGTGTAATGAAAATACCTTCAGGTTCTTCCGAAACAACAATCTGTTCATCATTGTTTTCAACATCTCCTTCTAAGTCCACAAAGATATTCGCATAATCTGTGATTTTCTTTTCTCCCTCTTTTTTGATTTGTGCACCCAGAAAAGCAGAATAAAGAGAAGTAATTCGTTGTTGACCGTCTAAAACATACTGTACCTTGGTCCCATCTGGGATTGCAGGAAGCTCGAGATTGCCAATGTTTTTGATGTCATTTAATCTTTCGTTGGTTTCCCACAAAATAAATGTTCCGATTGGATAACTCTTGAGGATGCTATCTAACAATTTAGCTGTTTTATCTAGACTCCAAACGAAATTTCTCTGGAATTTAGGAACTTTTATTTGTCCTTTTTGAATTTCGGAAATTAAATCTATGTATTTTTTCGAGTCTGGCTTTGGTTGCTTGCTCATATTTTGTGGAATATTAAACGACGTCCAAATAATATTATTACAGTTAACTTGTTATGATGCAACAGGGGGAGGTTATGAGTGAAACTCTTCCCAAAGATCTTTTATTATTACATGTGCCGCTTCTTTTATCGGCATATCTGGTGATCCACAATCTTCCAAAAGAGATAAATTGTCCTTTGATAATTCACACCTTTCTATTACATCTTTTTCCATATTAGAATATAGGAACTTCATATAGCTTTTTGGAGATTCAATTAATAGCTCTATATCTGCATTATCCCAAAGCTCTATGAATCTTTCTACGGCTTCTTTTATGGTTTTTGGCCTATAGTCATCATCATCGTCTTCCATTTGAGTTTAATATAGGTTGAAAATTAAATACTCTTCACTGCCTCCAGGTAAGCACAATAATCGCAATTCTCTCCCGACTCCGGAATCTTACTTCCATTCAAACATTTGTGTAAATCTTTAATCGTCCCTTCCACCCACGAATCATCGCCTTTGTA
>DOSU01000083.1:3029-3408 GCA_003513895.1 Rikenellaceae bacterium | reverse complement strand
ACCCACGAATCATCGCCTTTGTAGGGCAGGAGTTTGATATTAAATTCCAGCTTCCCATCAAACATATCTTTATCAGTAACACCATTACAATACACGAAGTATCCGGTAGGGGAGACCTTGAACCCATTCTGTCGGAAAAGCCACTGATAGACCTCCATTTGGCGTTTATAGCCATCTTGCCAGTCGTAACTTCAGCCTCCTTAGATGTAGCCTTGTAATCAACGATAATTAGCTCGCCATCAGGTGTAATCCAAACATCATCAACGCCACCTGTTATTAAGAGATTCGTATTTGGAAAATGATATGTAATGCCTCTTCGTAAAGAATCTCGCCATTCATCAATTTTCTCGTGTGCCAGAGGTACTGCATTCAAGCCATA
>DOSU01000083.1:0-2948 GCA_003513895.1 Rikenellaceae bacterium | reverse complement strand
GCCATAGGCTTTCATTAGTGGATGCGGAGTGCCATTTGGCTTCTTCTATTAAGGAAAAAGATTTGATCTTCAAAGAAAAAGAAATTCATAAATCTCAGGTTAAGGTTTGGCAGCATCATGCTAATGGGATAGAAATGGGTTTATTCCTCGCTTCTACTGGTAAATTCTCTGGGGTTGATGATATGAAAGAGACAATAAAGGCGATTCAGCCAGAAGCAGCGTCTCTTGCCAAGTCTTTAAATGAAGAGCGATTGTTTACAGATGAAGAAATAAAGGATAGACAAATTAAGCAGGAAAATGAACAGAAAGAAAGGCTACAGGGTCTTGCAAAAAAAACGAATTAGTAACCAAAACTTCCTACCGCCCCAGCAGATCACCGATACTCATACAAATAGCACTTCAGATTCCCATTGAAGAGCTTTCGGTTTTTATCTTCGAGGCGACCGAACAACCGAGGGAAGTCCTGACGGGAAGTGATTAAGAAGAGCGAGCAGTCTTTGGTTTGGCGGAATTTTTCTCCAAGCGTCTGATACATCTTCGTGACATATGCCTCCTCCTCAAGTCGTTCGCCATAGGGAGGATTCGTGACGAAGGTACAGTTTTTGAAATTTCTGAAATCCAAATTGTTAAAATCAACGCATTTGAAAACTATGATGTCATCGACACCGGCCTTGCGTGCGTTTTCTTTTGCTATTTCAATCGTATCGGGATTTATGTCGAACGCGAAAATTTTTGGCATAACATCTGCAAGTTGCGCCGCTCTCAATTCATCTCGCACCTGTTTGATTTTATCCTGAGGAATCCATGGCCACGTCTCAAAAGCGAACTCGCGGTTTAAGCCTGCAGCCATCTTTTTTGCGATAAGTGCGGCTTCGATCGGTATTGTTCCGGAACCGCAAAACGGATCGATAAGAGTGCGCGCCTGATCCCAATCCGAGAGATTTATCATCGCGGCCGCGAGAGTTTCTTTCATAGGTGCGGCATTGGCAATAGATCTGTATCCTCGTTTGTGAAGAGCCTCTCCGGAAGTGTCTATTGAGACCGTGAAATGATCTTTGATGCACTTAACGGTTATTTGATAAAGCGCGTCTGAATTTTCAGGAAGAACATCCGTGGCGTAAACACGCTGAAGTCTCTTCACAACAGCTTTTTTCACAATGCTCTGTATTGCAGGTTCGGAATGAAGTAAGGATTTTGCGCTGGTCGCTTGGACGGGAAATCTATCTGAAACTTCTATGCAGTTTTCCCATTTGAATTCGGATACCGCATCGAATAATTGATCAAATGTTGTCGCGTCGAACTCGCCGACTTTCAATTGGATTCTGGAAGCCATGCGAGAGCACAAATTGGCTTTTATCAAACCTTCTTCATCAGCTTCAAAAGTAATTTTCCCATCTTCGACGGAAGCGATCCACAGCCCGAGATTTTTAAGTTCGTTGCGGACAAGCTTCTCAAGGCCGAATGTACATGTAGCTATAAGTTCCATGGTTGAATTATATGCGGTGTGGAGTATACAATCAAAACATCCAAGAATCCTATAACAAACAGTTATGAAAAAAATATTACCCGTCATGGTTTTGTCACTAGCGGTTCTCTCATTAAGTTCTTGTGCCAGCAATAATCAGGTGCAAGGCGATAGTTGCGAATCAACATGCGAACAGATATCCGGAATGTGCGCTGACGTCACGCCGGAAGCTTGCAAAGAAAAATGCAATAACTGCGGCGGGGATGTTTTGGATGAGATATAGTCAGAGACGGATTGTGGAAAAATCGAAGAAAAGATTTCACAATGTCTTTTTACTGAAGAAACGGGTAATAACTGCGACGCGGCATGTAATAATTACAATAGTCAGTGCTTATCGCTCGTACCAACCGTAAATCAAGAATTATTGGATCAGGGATACTCGTCATGTATGGAGGAGTGTAAGTCATGGGACGGCGAAAAAACAACATGCATGGAGACAGCGCAAGATTGTCCTTCGATGACGGAGGTCTGCGGATTGTAATACTATCTTCCTCGATTCCCTTTCTTGATCGACATCTTGTTGTTGAATATCATCCCTCGACCCATATTACCTTTTCCAAGTGTGCGTGGAGGTTGAGGTCGCATATGTCTCAAACCTATTGTTTTTGGATTCTCTCCTTCAGGAGTTATGTCTTCAGTATTTGTCATAATGTCTTTATTAAATTACTAAACAAGAATATATAGTTCTAATGCCATACAGTAAAGGTTTTATAAAATTTGCATGTACGAGACTCTCCTCTTGAAAATTCTTGAAATTCTTACGCTCGGAATTATCGGCGGTGCCGTGCCGGGGCCGATTTTGACTGCAATATTCACGGAAGTCTTGAACAAAGGCTTCAGACGAAGTTTGATTGTGGCTCTGAAGGCCTTGATCGCAGAGTCGCTCGTGGCTGTTTTAGTGTTGATGTTCTTTTTTGCATGGGATATTCCGACAGATTATTTTTACATTATATCTTTCGGTGGAGCGATCGTTTTGTTCTGGATTGCGAAACAGGTGTGGGGGATTGAGAAGATTTCAAGCGAAAAAAAAGAGATTTTTTCATTTTCGAAACTGCTATTGCTTACGGTCCTGAATGGAGCTTTCTGGATTTTCTGGATAACGATTTGCGTGCCGAGAGCTTTTGAATTAAAACAAATGATTTCGTTTGGACACATGCTGTTTTTGATACTGTTCGAGATCGGATGGTTGATGTCAGTAGTAATATTGTCTTATATTTTTTCGAAATTCAGACCCTTGTTATTGAAGCAAAAACTTGTTGGTACGGTATTCAAGATATTTGCTTTATTGCTGATATTTTTTGGATTAAAGTCTATTTGGAGCAGCATCATTTATTTTATATAACAACAAACATGAAAAAACATTTTCTCGGATTAGCCTTGGCAATGTTGATTTCTTTTTCAGGCTGCAGTCAAGCACAGCCTG
>DOSU01000015.1:1659-3488 GCA_003513895.1 Rikenellaceae bacterium | reverse complement strand
TAGGGATCAACAAAAATATTGCGCCCTTCCCATTGAATAAGTATCGATGCATGTCCAAGGATTATTATTGCTATTTGTCCAAGCGGGGTAATAAATTTTGTCATAATGCGCTAATTTTATGATTATTAATTAATTTCAATTTCCACTCCGTTCAAAAATATCTTTTCTACTAAAGGAGTAGTGAATGCATATGGTATAAATTCGACTGAAGGAATTGTCTTAGTAACAATGAAGTTTGCAGTTTTGCCTTTAGCGATTGACCCAAGGGTATCACTCACCCCCATTGCATATGCTCCGTTAATTGTTGTGGCGTTTATCACCTCATGAGGCGTAAGTTTCATCTTGAGGGATGCAAGGGCCATCATGAACTTCATATCGCCGGAAGGCGAAGAGCCCGGATTGTAGTTTGTAGCTATCGCAACCGGTAATCCAAAATCAATCATTTTCCTTGCCGGCGGATATTCCATTTCAAGGAAAAATGTTGAACCGGGCAATAGTGTTGCAATTGTATCGCTGTCCTTTAAAACCTTAAACTCTTCTTCTCCTGTAAATTCAAGGTGATCTACAGATATGGCATTATATTTTACTCCAACCTGCACGCCACCGGAAAAGCTCATCTGGTTTGCATGCACTTTTGGTCTTAACCCGTATTTCATCCCTGCGTTTAAAATTCTGTCGGTGTCTTCAACGGAAAAGAATCCTTTCTCGGTAAAAACATCAATATAATCGGCCAGCTCTTCCGATGCCACAAAAGGAATCATCTCGTTAATAATTTCATCTACATATTCACTCTCGCGGCCTTTGTATCTTAAAGGGAATGCATGTGCACCAAGAAAGGTTGTTTTAACAGTCAACGGCGTTGTTTCTCCTATCCGCCTGGCAACTCTCAGCATTTTAAACTCATCCTGCGGAGTTAGTCCATATCCGCTTTTAATTTCAACAGCACCTGTCCCGAAAGAGATAATTTCCTTCGCACGGGCAAGAGTTTGCCTGTAGAGTTCCTCCTCCGGTGTATCGTGAAGAAGTTGTGCCGAGTTGAGGATTCCTCCTCCCCTTTTGGCAATTTCCTGATATGACAGACCTCTGATCTTGTCTGTATATTCCATTTCGCGGCTCCCGGCATAAACAAGATGCGTATGCGAATCGCAAAAAGCAGGTAAAATCATTTTCCCCTCAACATCAATTACATCAACCGACTCCCCATCCAGCACGGACTCTCCGTGCAAATTAGGAATTCTTTCCAAAAGAATTCCCCGCCCCTTAAGTGACACCATTGGACCAAATTCTTCTATCTTATCTCCATCGATAAGCAAATATGCATAATCAATACAATCCAGGCGCGACATCTCTTTCCCGGCACGCCACACATCGGCTACTCCTGCTTCCGTTTGAACCAGCTTTTTTATGTTTATAAAGAGTGTTTTCATAGTCCGGCTCTATACAATATTGTATTGTTCCCTTATAAAGTTAATTGAATTTTGAATATGTACATACATCACTTCATCTTCGGAAATGAACGGAACAATTTTCCTGTATCGTGAAACAAACTCTTCCAAAACAGGAGAACTTTTCTGAGGCCGGCGGAATTCAAGAGCCTGCGCTGCATTCATCAGTTCAATAGCAAGTATTTTTTCGACATTTTCAACAACTCTGCAGCATTTTGTAGCAGCATTTGCCCCCATACTCACATGGTCTTCCTGACCCTGAGACGAGTCAATGGTATCTACACATGCCGGTGTTGCAAGCTGTTTGTTCTGGCTCACTACCGATGCCTGTGCATATTGAGGAATCATGAATCCCGAATTAAGTCCAGGCCTTGCAACAAGGAA
>DOSU01000015.1:0-1557 GCA_003513895.1 Rikenellaceae bacterium | reverse complement strand
CCTCTTTTTCCGGATATAAGCTGATAGGTTCTTCTCTCCGAAATACTGCCCAGCTCGGCAAGAACAATTGATAGCACATCAAGGGGAATTGCCAGGGGCTGACCGTGGAAGTTACCGGCAGATACAATCATATCCTCTTCCGGAAGTATTGTAGGGTTGTCTGTTGCACTGTTAAGTTCTGTTACAAATGCATTTTCTATATAATCCAGAGCATCCTTTGTGGCTCCGTGGACCTGAGGCACACAGCGGAAAGAATATGGGTCCTGAACATGCGTTTTCTCTCTTTTAATAATTTCGCTGCCGTTGAGCAGTTCTCTCATTGCTGCAGCAGTTTTAATTTGTCCTTTGTGGGGCCGGATTGCGTGAACTCCAGTAGTAAATGGTTCAACCCTTCCATCAAATGCGTCAAGCGATATCGCTGCAATTTTATCTGCAAGGGAACTAAGATTCTTTGCCCTGAATAAATTCCATACGCTATATGCAAGCATAAACTGGGTGCCATTGAGAAGAGCAAGCCCCTCCTTTGAAGCAAGAACAAGCGGTTTCCATCCGAACTTATTATTGATCTCTTCTGCAGCATATTTTTTCCCCTTAAAATTCACCTCTCCCAGGCCTAATAGCGGAAGAGACATATTTGCAAGAGGTGCAAGATCTCCGGAAGCTCCCAGCGACCCTTGTTCATAAACAACAGGATAAACTCTGTTGTTAAACATTTCAACAAGCCTTTGTACCGTCTCTGTTCTAATTCCTGAATAGCCGTATGAAAGAGACTTTATCTTCAAAAACATCATTAGTCTAACGATGATTTGAGGTACTTCTGCCCCTACTCCGCATGCATGTGAAACAACCAGGTTCCTCTGCAGCTGCGAAAGTTCGTCCACGCTCACCGTAACATTGCAAAGCGAACCAAAGCCGGTTGTTATTCCATATATTGGTTCTTTGTGGTTTTGCATCTTGTTATCCAGATAATACCTGCATTTTTTAATCCGCTCAAACAGCTCTTCGCTTAATTTGATTTTTGTGCTTTCATTAAAAACTGGCAAAAGATCTTCCAGAGTGTGACTCTTAAGGCTTAAATGAAAATACTCCATATGACTTATACTTTAATGTTTTTTTTGAAATTTTTCTACAAATATAAAACAAAAAAGGCCGTATCCTTAAAAGATACGGCCTTTAATGACTAAATAAAAACTATTAATAACCTGTATTCTGTTGACCTGCTATAGCTGGATTTGCATCCATTTCGCCTTTTGAAATAGGCAAAATAGCTTTGTAGAAAGTTCTGTCAATTGAGACTGTACGGTGAGTTATTATTACCGCCGGTTTGATAAAATCGTCATTGAAAGTGATAGTCCTGTTAAGTCGAATCATATCAAAATATCTTTGACCCTCGGCAAAAAGCTCTTTGCTCTTTTCATCTATAATCATATCCAGTGTTACGGTTAGAGATGTCGTAGGAACCAATAAAGGAGCTCTTTTGCGAATTGCATTAAGATAATTGGAAGCTTTCACTTTATCCGGAGTTGGCTGGCTAAATGCAGCTTCGGCAGCTATAAG
>DOSU01000057.1:8506-8881 GCA_003513895.1 Rikenellaceae bacterium | reverse complement strand
GGCTTGAAATCGGGAAGTGCTTTAAAATATGCGCTTAGGTGCCTGCGCATTTCCAGTACTCCCACTCTGTCGCCCTTAACTTCAACCGATTTAAGCAGATGCCTTTTGGCCAGATCGGATTTTTCCTCAACGGTTAATTCGAGCATGTGTTCGCCGGTAGAAAGGTAGTGTTTTATTTCTTTGAAGATCCATGGGCGGCCGTAGGTCGCCCTCCCAATCATCACTCCGTCTACTCCATACTTGTCAAAAGCCTCTTTTGCCCCTTCGGGCGATGTAATGTCGCCGTTACCTATTATCGGAATTTTAATACGCGGATTCTTCTTTATCTCTCCTATGAGTGTCCAGTCGGCCTCGCCTTTATACATTTGCATCCTT
>DOSU01000057.1:4984-8412 GCA_003513895.1 Rikenellaceae bacterium | reverse complement strand
CCTTGTGCGGCCGTGGACGGTGAGGGCGGTTGTGCCCAGGTCCTGGAGCTGCTCGGCCAGTTCAACAATTATTTTTGAATTCTCGTCCCAGCCGAGCCGTGTTTTTACAGTCACTGGAAGATTTACCGCTTGAACTATTCTTTTTGTAATGTCCAGCATCTTTTCGGGATACCGCATCATTCCGGAACCGGCCCCTCTGTTTGCTATTTTATTTACAGGACATCCGAAGTTGATGTCTATGAAAGAGGGGTTTGCCAGTTCTGCAATTTTCGCAGCCTCTTCCATTGCCTCGGGAATGTGCCCGTATATCTGAATTCCTATTGGACGCTCGTACGGAAATGTCTCCAGTTTGTCCAGCGATCTTTTAATGTCTCTCACCAGTGCATCGGAAGAAACAAATTCTGTATACATTACATCTGCACCATATTCTTTGCATATATACCTGAATGATGCATCTGTAACATCTTCCATGGGTGCAAGGAAAAGAGGTTTGTCTCCCAGCTCAATTTCTCCGATTTTCATTCGGCAAAAGTAGAAATTTGAATACGAATAAAAAAGAGTAATTTTGTCGCTCCAATTTTAAGCAACATAAATAGGTCATGATTACAAAAAGAAACATAAAGCGGATAGGGGTTCTTACGTCGGGAGGAGACTCACCGGGTATGAATGCCGCTATAAGGGCCGTGGTGAGAACTGCAATTTTCAACAATCTGGAGGTTGTGGGAATTATGAGGGGATACTCCGGTCTTTTGAATAAGCAGTTTATGAGCATGCAGTCTCACTCAGTTTCAAAGACGATCTCCATGGGAGGAACAATTCTAAAATCTTCCCGCTGTCCGGAGTTTAAAGATCCGGAAGTAAGGAAAGTGGCATATGAAAACATGCGTGAATCGTGCATCGATGCTCTTGTAGTTATTGGCGGCGACGGATCTTTCCGCGGAGCAAATCTTCTTTTCAAGGAGTTTGGACTGCCTGTGGTTGGTGTTCCGGGAACAATTGACAACGATATATATGGTACCGATTTTACTATTGGTTTCGACACTGCGATAAACACGGCTGTTTCGGCTGTGGACAAATTACGCGATACTGCGGACTCGCACAATCTCATTTTCTTTGTAGAGGTTATGGGACGGGATTCCGGTTTTATTGCGCTCAACACATCCATCGCAACAGGGGCAGAGGTCACTCTTGTTCCCGAAATTCACACCGACATCGATAAATTGTGCAGCTACATTGAATTGGACAGACGTAAAAATAAAACTTCAAGCATTATTATTGTGGCCGAGGGAGAAGACGGAGGCGGTGCCATGGAGGTAGCTAAAAAAGTAAAAGACCGTTTGCCGAGCTATGAAACAAGGGTTACAACTCTGGGACATATTCAGCGGGGAGGATCTCCATCCTGCAACGACAGGGTTCTTGCCAGCCTGCTCGGGCATGAGGCTGTAAATGCATTGATTTGCGGCAGAAGCGGCGTAATGGTAGGCCAGATGCTAAATCAGGTTGTCTTTACACCTTTTGACGAGGCTTGTACCCGACACAATGAAATAAATAAAAAGTTGTACGAAATCAGCAGGATTTTGTCACTTTAAAAAATAGTTATAACTTTGCACCCCCCTATATTATGGGGAAATCGCAACAAATAATTATATTAATCTAAAAATCAACAAAGTGGACACATTGAGTTACAAGACCGTGTCGGCAAATAAAGCTACCGTAACCAAAGGTTGGGTAGTAATTGACGCCACCGATCAAGTATTAGGAAGACTTTCTTCGAGGGTTGCTCTCATCCTTCGCGGAAAGCACAAAGCTAACTACACGCCACACGTGGACTGCGGTGATAATGTTATCATTCTCAACGCTACAAAGGTTCGCCTCACTGGTAAAAAGTTGACTGACAAGGTGTACGTTCGTCACACCGGTTATCCCGGCGGGCAAAGATTCAGATCTCCTAAGGAGCAATTTGTAATTAAGCCATTAGCCGTAGTTGAGCACGCCATCAAAGGCATGCTGCCAAAAAATCGTCTTGGTGCGGAATTATTCCGTAATCTATTCGTTTATGAAGGATCGGAGCATCCTCATGAGGCACAGCAACCAAAAGTAATTAAACTAACAGAAATTTAAACAGAGCATGGAAGTAATTAACGCCCTTGGAAGACGAAAATCAGCAGTTGCTCGCGTTTATGTAAAAACAGGTAAAGGTAACATTACGATTAACGACAGACCCCTCGAAAACTATTTCGTAGACGAGACTCTTCAGTACATCGTAAAGCAGGCGCTTGAACTTACCAACACTATGTCGCAGTTTGACATTAAAGTCAACCTCGACGGCGGTGGAATTAAAGGTCAGGCAGAGGCTCTCCGCCTTGGTATCGCCCGCGCTCTCTGCAAAATTGATGTAGAGGCATACCGTCCGACACTAAAGTCAAATGGTCTTCTTACCCGCGACCCCAGAGAGGTTGAGAGAAAGAAACCGGGACAACCTGGTGCACGCAGACGCTTCCAATTCAGCAAACGTTAATATTTATTTATTAATTAAGCTGGTTTTATTGCACAGTCGGGATTACAAAATTGCAGGATCTGAAAAGCTACCACAATTTGTCCTACTGCGGAAAATCAGGGAGATCGAAAAATTCGCTACTCCCGGTTGAAGTAAAGAGAAACACAAAAATTAACAATCATTATTAAAAACAATGCCAAGAACTAATTTCCAAGAACTACTTGATGCGGGTGTTCACTTCGGTCACCTGAAGAGAAAATGGAATCCAAAAATGGCTCCTTATATTTTTATGGAGAAGAACGGGATTCACATCATAGACCTGCACAAGACCGTTATTAAAATAGATGAGGCTTCAAATGTATTGAAGTCCCTGGCAAAAGCAGGACGCAAAATCCTGTTCGTAGCCACAAAGAAACAGGCTAAGGATATCGTATCCGAATTTGCAAAAGCTGTAAATATGCCATACGTAACTGAGCGCTGGCCAGGTGGTATGCTTACAAATTTTCCTACTATCCGTAAGGCAGTAAAGAAGATGAACACCATCGACAAGATGATGACAGACGGAACTTATGAAACTCTCGCGAAACGCGAAAAACTTCAGGTTACACGCCAGAGAGCAAAACTCGAAAAGAACCTCGGTTCAATCGCAGATCTCAACCGTCTACCTTCTGCACTGTTTATTGTTGACATTCAAAAAGAGATGAACGCCGTTAAAGAGGCAAATCGTTTGAACATACCGGTAATCGCTATGGTTGATACTTGTTGCGATCCAGGTCCGATTGATTTCGTGATTCCGGCAAATGACGATGCTGCAAAATCTATTGCGCTCATTCTCGAAAGAGTAAGTCAGGCAATTTCAGAAGGTCTGGCCGAGAGAAAGATGGAGAAAGAGAAAGAAGGTCCCGTTGAAAACAAAGATTCAGCAGTATCC
>DOSU01000057.1:321-4904 GCA_003513895.1 Rikenellaceae bacterium | reverse complement strand
GCAAAGATTCAGCAGTATCCGAAGGTGGAAGAGACAGTGGAACCGGAAAAAGAACTCGCGTACGCAAAATTGTTATCAAAGGCGAAGGAACTCCCGAAGTTGAAACAGCACCTGTAGCAGTTGCAGTAGCTGCACCAGTTGCAGCGAAAGCAGCACCGGCAGCAGTAGAGGCAGTTGAGGTTGCAGCAGCAGTGGTTGCGGCACCTGCAGCAGTTGAAGCAGTAGCTCCAGTTGCAGTTGAAGAAGTAGCAGAAGTTGCACCAGTTGCAGTGGAAGTTGCACCTGAGGAAGTTAAACCGGCATCAACCGAAAAAGTTGAACTGGACGAAGAACCTACAGAAGCTTCTGAAATTTAATACTAACGATTTTATTTTATAATACTCAATATGGAAATCAAAGCAACAGATGTTGCCAAATTGCGCCAGATGACCGGTGCCGGAATGATGGACTGTAAAAGTGCATTAGTTGAGGCAAACGGAGATTTTGACAAGGCAAAAGACATTATCCGCGAAAAGGGTAAACTGATAGCAGCAAAAAGAGCCGACCGCGACACAACCGAGGGAATGGTTATAGCGCTTGCAAACTCAGCTAACAACAAAGCTATTCTGACATGCCTTGGTTGCGAAACAGACTTCGTAGCTAAGAATGCCGAATTCAAACAACTTGCAAATCAAATTGCAGCTGCAGCACTTGAATCAATGCCGGCAAATCTTGATGAACTTAAAAACGTTAAGATCGATGGAGTTTCAATAGCAGAAGCTGTTACTCATCAAACCGGAAAGAGCGGAGAAAAACATGCAGTGCCATTTTACGGGAAACTGGAAGCTCCTTTTATTGCAACCTATATCCACACAAACGGCAAGCTTGCCACAATTGTTGGATTTTCAAAAGCAATCAATCCTGTCGTGGGCGACGAAATTGCAATGCAGATTACAGCGATGAACCCTGTATCTGTAAGCAAAGACAGCTGTCCTAAAGAGGTAATTGAAAAAGAACTTGAAATCTACCGTGTCCAAATTCGCGAAGAGGGCAAACCGGAACATATGGTTGAACAAATCGCACAGGGCAAACTGAACAAATTTTTCAAAGAGAGCACTCTCGAAGAGCAAACATTCGTTCAGGACGGTAAGTTAACCGTTGCAGCATACCTAAAGAGTGTAGACCCCGATGTAAAAATCACCGGCTTCTACAGATACTCCCTCAACGACTAAGCACTTTAGTTAAGACTAAGAGCTTCAGTTAAGACTAAGCGCGACAGTCAAGACAAAACCAAAAAGAAAGACTTAGCGCAACAAAAGCTAAATCGATATGACCACCCTGAGAAATCCGGGTGGTTTTTTTCCCCCCAACCAGCCTACACCTCTGCCTACGCTTCTGCCAACAACTCTGCCAACAACTCTGCCAACAACTTCTTCACCATTATCCAACACATTTGGTGGGTTTTCCCCAGGGGAAATTTGTTAATTCGCTAATTATCTGAACATTAATTACACTAGCACAATAGCATTATTTAGCTGACTATCTGTCACTTAACAAATTTCCCCTGGGGAAAAACGCCTCTCCTTCCCTCTCCTTCTCAGCGACCAACGTCTAACTACACCTTACAAACTCATAACTAACATGCAGCAGATTTGCAATTTGTATATATGAAGCCCTTGTGTTTGACTTGAGGGTATTTGCTAATGTGCGAAGTTCTTTTCTCGACAACTCAGTAAGAGATCTTCCGGCCAACTGCTTAAGAAGAATTTTATTTAGTTCTGCGTATGAAACTAAAATACGGATTTCTTTTCCCTCTTTTATCTCTCCGTCTGTACAATCAGACCGATTAAGTTCGGCACAAAATTTACTTTCCGATTCAAAAAGAAGTTTTACGAATTCCGTATCTATTTTTATTTTACTGCTCTTCAATTTATCTTCATCGAAGTATAATCCAGCAGATGACCATTTATAATCAATGGCATTTTTTACAATTCCTGCTTCCACTGGATTTAACAGTATATAAATCAAGCTGTTTTTAAACTTCTGCATACTGTTTTTTGGCGCACTTGAATAAGGACTTGAAAACAAATTACCGCTACTTTTGTGTTTTGCGTTGTACCATTTTACATAACAAACCAGAATCGATGATACAAAAGCAGAAAGGTTATTTGATTTCACCAGCAAATGAACATGATTATCCATTAAGGCATATGCAAATAATTGAACATTGTGTTTTATAGCGCTCTTCTCGATGTGCGAATAAAAGACATTCCTGTCTTCATCGTCATAAAAAATTACAAATCTGGAATTCCCTCGTAAATAGATGTGGTAGATACCCACTTCTGTGATTATTCTCTTCTCTCTCATAAATCTCCCTCCTCAAAATTTATCTAAAGATACAAAACAAACAAACAAACACAAAAGCTCTTTTCCCCAGGGGAAAAAACATGCACCCTGGGGAAAAACATGGGACATGGGAACACAGGGGGCAAGATTTCTGATTTTGGTATTTTTTTATACCTTTGCGGGCGAAATATCTTCAGGGCAGGGTGTAATTCCCGATCGGCGGTAAAGGTCGCGAGCCATCAAAAATGGCAGAACCGTTTAAACTACGGTACCGACAGTAAAGTCTGGAAGGAAGAAGAAATTATGAAAACGACTACAATAAATCTGTATCGTAGGGTCTTAGCTATTGGCATTGCCCTACTGCTCCTTGGAGGAGCCACAGCCAAAGGTGCTGTAAATCAACTAATTATTTTTGATGAGTATTACGATGTAACTGAAATAAGCAGTTATAATGGTAATTATTACCCGGACACTACCAGTAAACGGGCGAGTCAACTGGCGAAAGACACTACTCTCAATTTAAGTCTCAACGAAATTGTGTTGTCGGCGTCGTTTGTAAATGAGCGGCGGACTCCGCTCAGGTTAAAGAGTGTTGGGAAGGGGGAAATTGAGAGGAAGGCGATTGGGACAACTTATCCGGAATTGGTGAGGGACATTCCGGGGATTTATGCAACGAGCGAGAGCGGGAGTTACGGGGATGCAAAAATAAATATTCGCGGTTTCAAGCAGGAAAACATTTCTGTTATGCTTAACGGAATTCCGGTTTCGGGACTGGTAACGGGGAACATGTTCTGGAATAACTGGCTCGGGCTTGCAGATGCTACTCACTCAATTCAGGTTCAGAAAGGGATTGGCGCATCAATGCTTTCGGACAATTCGGTTGGGGGAACTATTAACATAATCACATCCACACCTCAGCAAAATGCATCGGTTTCTGCGGGACTATTCTATACGGACTATGGCCTGGGTAAAGGGTTTGTAAACATGAACAGCGGTCTGCTTAAGAAAGGATGGGCGATTTCTCTGATGGCTTCCTATGCCGGGGGGAAAGGCTATGTTGAGGCATCCGCCGTAAATTCGTGGGCATATCTGCTTAGCATAAACAAAAGGATAAACAGTCGCAACAGCTTGCTCTTTACGATTTTGGGATCGCCCGAAAGGCACGAACAGCGTTCGGCCCGGCTTAGCAATTCTGAAATAGAGCAATACGGCCTGCGGTACAGCAAAAACTGGGGATTCCGCGGAAACACACAAAACGGAAACAGTGAGCCGTTTAACCTCAGCGAAAACTTCTACCATAAGCCATACTTCACACTTCACCACTTCTACTCCCCGGGCAGCAAAACCGAAATTGCAAACACTGCATATGTTTCAATTGGAGATGGAGGTGGAAGGTGGTCGGAGTCCAAAGGAAAAAGAATACTTGACTTTCAGAGAGAGGGTCACATAGATTGGGATGCCGTTGTTGAAGCAAACCAAACAATTCCCGGCACAATCGAAAACGAAGCAGGATCGGCCAAAAATATTCTTAGCGACTACCTTGCTGGGCACACTCAGGCTGGAATAAAAAGCAACCTCAGTCATAAGCTTGGCAAAAAATTTACTCTTACAGCAGGTCTGCATTACCAATTTTATTCTACCTGGGAAAAAGAACAAATTACCGATCTTCTCGGAGGCAACTACTGGTACGAGAATTATGCCGCCAAATCGCTTGCCGGGCAAGCAGGAAGAGACCCGATAAAACATGTTGGAGATTATATCCGCACAAACAATGGTAAAATAATCAATCATCTCACCCTCTACTCAATGCTAAATTACAGCAGCGACAAGTGGGAAATACGGGCAGGTGTTTCCGGAATGGGCAGTACAAATAAAAGGTGGGACAAATACAATTATATTGAAGGAACTAATGCAGAAGATGTTGCCGTAACTGTTTCCGGCGCAAGCGGAATATACAGTTCTGCCGCAACCGGCCTTGGTTATAGCATAAAAGGAGGAACACTCTACAAGCTCACCCGCCAGAGTTCTGTTTACCTTAACGCAGCATCATACAGCCGCCTTCCCTATTCCGATGTGTTTTTCTCCAGTGGCAATAATGTAATTACACAGGGAGTGAAAAACGAGAAGAATTTGCTGTCGGAACTTGGTTACCGCTTTCTGTTTCAGCGGGGATCAATAGAAGCAACGGCCTACATCGCATACTGGAAAAACAAGACAATAATGTCGGATCCGTACAAACAGCTCGACAATCAGTCACA
>DOSU01000057.1:0-234 GCA_003513895.1 Rikenellaceae bacterium | reverse complement strand
AGGTATATGATTCAGGGGCTGGACGCTCTTCATACGGGAATTGAGATAGATGCAGAGTACAAACCATCCCGCCTTGTTACCCTAAGAAGCTACATCTCTTTGGGAAAATGGAACTGGAAGAATGATGTGTCCGCAAAGATTTATGACGACTACTCAGGGCTGGAGATTGGAAATGTGAATGTATACAGCGACGGACTTGCCGTTGGAGATGCTCCGCAGACACAACTGGCCTTT
>DOSU01000143.1:17613-22865 GCA_003513895.1 Rikenellaceae bacterium | reverse complement strand
GGAAATGGTCCCTTCATATGGACACGGAGGATGGTCGGAAGGAGACAGGGAGGTATACCTGTACGACAGGTACGATGTGTGGCAAGTAGATCCACGAGGAGAGCAGCCATCTGTAAATATTTCCGGGGGAACCGGAAGAAAAGAGAACAAGATGTTTAGACTTGTACGTCTTGACAAGATGCTCCTTCCTCCGGGGACTCCGGGAGTAAAGCTTACTCCTATAAAACCAAAAGAAACAGTCTATTTATCTGTTTTTGACAATATTACAAAGGAAAACGGTTACTACTTCAAGGAGATGAACAAGCGCAAACCGGTTTTAAAAAAATGGGTACTGGAACCTTACAATTTCATGTATCTTACAAAATCTAAGGATGGTTCGGTTATTACTTACGTAAAACATAACTTTGCCACATCACCTGAATTATGGATAACAAGAGACAACTTCAAAACTCAGCAGAAATATACAGACATAAATCCTCAGCAGAGGGACTATATCTGGGGCACAAATGAGCTGGTTAAATGGAAATCTGCAACAGGACTTGATGTTGAGGGAATTCTTCATAAACCCGAGAATTTCGACCCCTCGAAAAAGTATCCTATGATTGTTTATTTCTACGAAAAAACCAGTGATTACCTTCATTACTACAGGGCTCCTGCCCCAAGCCGTTCAACGGTTAATATTACGTTTTTCACAAGCAACGGTTATCTGGTATTTGTTCCGGATATCTATTATCAGATAGGACATCCCGGAAAGAGTGCGCTTGATTGTATTGTCCCGGGTGTTGAAATGCTTTGCAAGAACTCTTGGGTAGATAGAGACAACATTGCAATTCAGGGTCAGAGTTGGGGTGGTTATCAGGTTGCCTATATGATCACTCAGCCTCAGGTATTCAAATGGAAAGCTGCCGGTGCCGGTGCTCCGGTATCAAACATGACCAGTGCGTATGGCGGAATACGCTGGGGTTCTGGTGTTTCTCGCCAGTTCCAGTATGAGCACACTCAGAGCAGAATCGGAAAAACTCTTTGGGAAGATCTTGACCTGTACATAGAGAACTCTCCTTTATTCCATGCAGACAAGATTGAGACTCCGGTACTGATAATGGCAAACGATGCAGATGAGGCTGTTCCGTGGTATCAGGGTATTGAGTATTTTACGGCATTACGCAGGCTCGGAAAACCGGCATGGATGCTTCAGTACAACAAAGAATCGCACAACCTTGGCAACAGAGTAAACGCAAAAGATCTCAGCATAAGACTATCTCAGTTCTTTGACCACTTTCTTAAGGGTGCTCCAATGCCCGTATGGATGAAAACAGGTGTGCCGGCAACAATGAAAGGCATTGACTGGGGATTGGAAATAGCAGAATAATGTTGTTACATTCTTTTAATGCTTTGTAGCACTTCTGCTTTGAGTTTTTCAGAGATGGAGCTCTCTTTGTATACATCGTTGAGGGTATCCAAAATCACATCTTTGTGTATACTCAGGTTGAACCAGCCAAGTGCCTCGGCAAGTGCAGCTCTTAGGTCCGGATCGTCGGATGAGTCTTTAAGCATTGTCAAAAGGCTCGATACTTGCTTGTGGTTGTTATAGTTCCTCAGGCTCCTGATCGCAGAAAGTCTATTCTCAGGTTTTGCCGATTTGTCCAAAATTGTCTTGAGCGATTTATCCTGTGCTCTCTGTTGCCCTTTGTAGTATTCGGACAGGTTTTTTATTGTCTCCTGCTTATCTGTTAGGTTAGAGGCATTTACCTGATTCTCTATCTCTTTCACCACTTCTTTTATGTCGAGCATTTGAAGCGAACCTTGTGCCGCATACTGTACCCGCTGGCTCTCGTTTGAAAAGATAACTATGTTGACAAGAGGGGCTATGAATACTTTATCGCCGTAATAGGCGGCAAACCTGGCCGAAAATCTTCGTATGAGCTCATAGGAGTCGTCCAAACCCAGGCGAACTGCCTCAATTGAGTTTGCGTCTCTTGTGTCCAGCAGCCTTTTTAATGCTTCCATCCTAACACTGTAGTGCTTGCTTTCCTTGAACAGCTTTAGCAGTTGTGCAGAAAAGTCTTTCGACGGTATTTTTGAAAGTTGTTTGATTGCAACTGTTTGCTCGTTAACCTTGTTTGAATTAAGGTAGTTTTTCCATGTAGACAGCTCTCCGCCTTTTGTGGCTAATCTGGTATTAAGCACTTTTGCCTCCTTTGAGTCTAACGAAGCGAACTGATATGTTGGGTCGCCAATGAGGTGAGATTCCAGATATTGAAACTCTTTTTGCCAGAAACCAATTCTTGCACCCTCAGCCAGTAATCCCAGCAATTCAAGTGACCACTTGTCCTGAAGAACATTCACGGTATTACCTTGTGCTGCGATTGTGTTCCCGTCTCCAAAAACGTGGTATCCTGCAACGTATCCGGGTCGGTGGAACGATCCGTTGTAGCAGGCGTCAAAGATGGTTAATCTTGGCTGCATCCTTATCTTGGATAGATCACTCAGAACAATGTTAAGATCTGCTGCAAAAATCGAGTCCTGTACTCTGAGTGAGTCAAGGGTGCTTTTGTTAAAAAACTCCTCGGTAAAGCCATATTCCTCAATCAGTTCCTTTTTAAATTTGGCAGCTCTCTCTCCCTTATACTTTCGGTATGAGTGTCTAAGAGATGCAGCCATAGCACTCATAGGGCCAACTTTGTCCGATGCCTTGTTCTTGTCAAATACAGGATTTGTGACTTCCAGTTCGTTAGGTGCCGGATATTCTCCATTTATATACTGAATATGAAAATCGCCGTGTTCATGGAATATAAACAAATCGGTACCACTTTGCTGCAATTTTTCATAAAGCTTGTACTTCATGAAAGGAGCCTGACGGAAGTTATAAAATCCGTTCCCTTTTGACGTTTTGAATGCAAGAGGAATTTGCTCCTTTATCGCAAATTGCTCATTCTGCCAGGCAGTAAGACAGTCCGAGTTGTATCCGTGTCCGTTGAAAATTACAAGTTGGTCCAGGAGATTGCTCTCCTTATGTGCTGCAACAACTTTTTTAAGGTACCTCTTTAGCAAGAGACCGGTCTCAATACCCATGTCTGTTGGAGGAGTCATTCTTGCAGAATAGAAGTCGCTCATAATAATCTGGGGAGAACTCTCTTTTATGCGATAGTAAAATATCATGGGATTTTTTGCATCCTGCTGCATAAATTCAAATTCCAGATCAAGGTCGTCGTAGTATCTGTCTGAAGTTACCGAAGACTCTTCTATGGGAAATTTCTCTTCGTCCATCTTGAATGCGGTAGTTGAATGCTGAAAGTTCTGAACTCGTACAATCGGTATTTTTCCAATGAATACGGCACCCTCCATAACTGGTTTCCGTGAATAGAGTTCTTTGATTTCCGACCTTAGAATTTCGGGATTGCTCCATTCCCCAACCAATATTACTGCTCCAAGACCCTCGCGTTCAAGAACCGATTTGTAATCCAGAATTTCGTCCTTTGCGTACGAGAAAGATTCTGAGTCTACAACTATCAAAAATCTGGAATCAAATTTTCCTTTTGCAGGAATTACTTCACTCTTTGCATATACATTTATGTCAAATACAATTGCTGTAAGAAGCAGTGCTATTATAATATATTTTCTCTTCATCATCTCAGGTTTTAACGCATGTATATCTCTAGTCTGTTTGCTGTTTTAAGCAGCTCGTCCCTAAGTTTCTCGTCTGTTCCTGCCCGGGAGGCTACGCTTTTGCATGAGTTGATAATATCCCCTTTTCTGTGAGATAAGGTAAACCATCCTAAAGCTTCTGCAAGTTTTATTTTTAGGTTTAGATTCTCGGTGGGATTTTCAAGAATCTTAAGATAGTTATCCACCATAATGTGGTAACTGTTATTCCTCAGGGAGCTTACACCCATCAACCTGGAACTCATCTTAAGATTTGGGTTTGCCACGTCTAACCCCATCTCGGAGATTCTCATACGGGAATTCATCTTTCTTGTAAACTCCAGTTTAATGTTCTCCTTATTGTAAAGAGAGGTGCTGCTCTCGATCTGTGACAATACTTCACTCTTGAGTTTCTTCATATCCATAAGGTCAAAACAGAATTCTGCATTGAATCGTACTCTCTCGTCCAATCCATCGTTCAGATAGATTGATGCAATGTATGGAATGAATACATCCTTGCCTATCCTGCCCATCGAATATGTAGACTTTCGTCTGATAAACTCGTAAGGGTCATAAACCGATGTTTTAAGCAATTTTTCAAATCTTCCGTCATTATAGAACTGGAGAAGATGATATACCTGAAGCCGGAGCATCGCATAAGGAGAAGAGTGATATGTCTCTGTAAGGAGTTGTGGCAGAGCTGCATATTTAAGATTGAATAGTTTGTGGAGGGCAACTCCCTTGATGTCCGGATGCTGTTCTGTCTTAAAAACCTTTAGCCAGTATGGGATATCTGTTGATCTGAGATTAATCTTTTTGCTCGCTTTGTGGCCTTTAAACATAAAGGTTGGGTCACCTATTATGTGGGATTCCAAAATGTTTGTGAGCTGAGCCCATTCTCCCACTCTGTATCCCAATCCAATAATCCCCAGAAGGTCGCTGGAAGACTTGTCCTGCAAAACATTCACCGAATTACCTATGGCAACCAGTGTCTTTCCCTTTGCAAATATGTACTCGCCTCCAATGAAGCTCTCTTCGCGGAAGTCTCCATTATAACAGGCATCAAAAATTACTATTCTGGGATTAGGATTAATGGCTGGAACATCTTCCAAAACAATTCCCATACTAACATCGTCCAGAGAGTCCTTTTTTATTTGCTCTTTATCGAATGCTCCTGCAAACCATGTTGAATCAATCTTGTAATAGCTTTTCCATGCGCTTTTCAGTTGTTCGTTCTTTTCACTGCCTTGTTTATTTTTTCTCAACCAATTCCTGAAAAGCCTCTTACCTGCTTCCATATTTGCTTCTGCCCCCTTACTTAATGGAATACCAGTCAGATATTGTCTTTCTGGCATTCCATGTTCGTGAAACAAAATAAGATCGACATCGTCTCGTCTAAGTTCTTCTTTAATCGTTTGTTTCATGTAGGGGTACATATGGAACATCAGGAATTTTGCAGAGTTTTTGTTGCTGAAAGCCTGTGGAAATTGCTCTCTCATTGTAACACCCTCTTCCTTCCATGCTGTAAGGCTGTTTGAGAAAGAACCCTCTCCGGTATAGGATACAAGTACATCCATCTTGTTGTCCGATGCCCTCTCTGCAAGCAACTT
>DOSU01000143.1:0-17471 GCA_003513895.1 Rikenellaceae bacterium | reverse complement strand
CTTCCTGTATAAATGTCGCAATCTATTCTCTGAGGAGAATCCCAGCGAAGGGAGTAGTAGTGAAATAATTTTTTTACAGAATCCTGAGACAGATAATCGAATTTAAGGTCGAAGTCGTCGTAGAACCGGTCCGAAGGAACGGAGGACTGGTCTAATGGGAATTTTTCCTGGTCCATTTTGAATGCAGAGGTAAAATGCTGTGCATCTCTTATCATAGGAATAGGAATATTGCCAATAAAAATGGCACCTTCAAGTCCCTCTCCCTTGTACAAGGAGAAAAGTTCGTCCTTTACCTGCTGCGGGTTCATCCACTGTTTTTCAACTATAAATGTATATAACCCTTCACTTTCCAGGAGAGCTTTATAGGAATTGATTTCACTTTTGCAGGCTTTGTATGTATCGTTATCCACGATAATAGCAAAACTTCTCTCTGTTGCCTCAAGTGAGGTGAACAGAGAGAAAGTAGATGCTATTAGAAATGTTAAAACCTTTCTAATCATCTTATTTTATTTACTTTAGAAGTTAAAGCCTACCCCAAGATTTGTAAGTAATCTGTTATCGCTGCCCTCCGTCGGTTTGTAATAATCGACAGCTGCTTTGATATATGTACCTGATTTGCTACTCTTGCCAATGCCGGTAAAAAATGATAATTCACCGCCAATTTTGTAATAGCTTCTTCCAAGGAACTGAAACTCAGGATTCATGTACTCCGTAATGATATGAGAGTTTGCATCTGCACCACCGTATACATATGCCTTATTAAGGTTGTTCTTGAAGTTAAATGACAGGCCTGCAAGTAGTCTGCTGGTTTTGCCAATTTTCAGATTGGCTTTTCCGTTGATGCCCAGAATAAGATCCTCTATTTTCCTGTAAGATTCAGGCATAATGTAAAGATCATCGGAGTTCGCATAAACTGCAGATATACCTCCTCTCCACTTGTATTCAACATCGCCACCCTTGAAGAAGTCATATCTTAAGGCTACATCTTTCTGAGAGAATGTAGATCTTATGCTTTGATACATGGTTATCCATCTTTGTACTTCAAACGAGTTGTCAAGAACCTGAACATATTCTATTCCGCTGATTTTGTTGTCGGAATATGAAAGTTCGGCTTTGCTTATGTTTTTACCGGTTGTAACCAGTTGAAGTTTTGCGCCGTAGTTGTTTTCCTTTATTGTGCCTTCTTTTTTGGGCTTGGTTTGATCACTTATCACATCTTCAACCATAAAGGAGTAATTACCATCAAATAAAAACTTAACGGATTCTCCGGTAAAAGAGTATTGAACTGCTCCTCCCAGTTTGTTCCCGTTATAAACAAATTTTTTGAGTGATTGTAAACCGCCTACAACTGCAGAATAAAAGTTCCCGAGTCCCTTCATTACAAACACATCCTGGTTTTGCTGGCTGTTGCTGTTTGTTGTAGAAGACTCCTGATTGATTTTTGTGTAGTCAAAATTAAGTCCTGCTGCATGGTTGTTAAAAATGGCAACAACTGCTGGTTTCACATTAAATGTATAATAATCAGTCTCGGAGCGAGGGTCAATTTGCTTTGCTCCGGTTTTAGTAATATACTGAGCCTCTATACCAATCAGAATCTTGTTCCAAAGCGGTTTTGAAGAGGCTTTCATTTGCAGGTTGTAGTCCTGTTTAACCCAGTCGCTGAGGTTTTTGTCAACAACGTAATAGGGATTTCCTCTTGTAGGATCAAGCATAGTAGTATTATATACAGTTCCTTTCTGCTTTTCGTTATTGAACCCGAATTTTCCCCAAATATAACCTCCACCAAGGTTCAATCCCCCTTCTGTGGAAACACCGGCAAGGCGTTCCCTCTCTCCTTCAAACTTTCTTTTAAAGTCACCGTTTTTGATGTTGTAATTCAGTCGAAGTTCATTGAAATCGGGAATTTCGTCTAAAATGAGACCTGCTCCGTTATTTGAGTTTAACCATAAAGATTTTGCCTTTAATAGCTCTAATGAAGCAGGACTTGTCTGAGATCTTTTCTCATTCTGAGCGTCTAGATTTTGGGAAAGCAGCAGAGTTAACACTACCACTCCAGCCAAATATGTATTTTTTAATTTTCTCATTGCTTTAATATTGTAGTTGTTAACCATTATTTCCAATTATTCCATAATGGAGCCATTGCACCATTTCTTCTGATTTCTGGTACATCCATAACGGCAAAATCGTCGGAGCTGTTATTTGTATCATAATAAATGATCCTCCCGTCGGGAAGAGTTGTCTTTATTTTTCGTGCAACACTTTTTGACAGGTAAGTGCCACCTACGGTAGCAGCACCTGCATCCAGCACGGACGGAACCCTCTTTAACTGGACTTGGTTTGCATTTCCTACTAATTCAACGGCATCGATAACCTCGTCTATGCGAATCTTGTAGTTTTGATCTGTTCTTCCTATAGGACTCACATACACACTCGGATCAATAACCTCAGAAGGAATATAGATTACAAAAGCTCCTCCAAATACTGTTGTAAGCCATTGAGGAGTTTGTTTGGGCCAAAATGCCATTTGCATGTTTATTGCCGGATTGTCACTTATAAGTGATGTCGTTTTTACTAAAGTCTCAAACTCGGCACTTAAAAGATCAACAGGAGAAGATGGGTTAAGGTTAATCTTTTTGTGATTGTCTGCCATCTGTGCAATAATGATAGATTCGCCCGGATTAAGAAGATAGTCCTTGTCCAATGGAACCTGCCACATAGAACTTGCATATACAAAATCGGAAGCATCATCTCCAGGCCATATCGGTAGATTTGCTGTTGCCGTATTCGGATTAAGAAGAGCTATGCAAAGTCCTTTTACGTTCTGAACATCTTCACTATTGTTGTATATTTCATAAAACTGATCCCTGAAGTATGAGCCTCCGGTAGGAGTTCTTGAACCACAATAGAATATCTCTTTCATTATAAGAGCACCAGATTTTGATGAACCGATCTCAATGTCAATCTCCTTGTTGTCATTAACAATATCGATATTCACAACATTACCGCTGTAATTGTATGTGAAGCCATCTTTACTCATCTCAGATGAAGCAGTTACTGTGTATATACCTGGAATTAAATTTCCGATTTTAACAGAACTATTTGCAGAAACGGTTGTTGTAACTTCAAACCTCTCTTCATAGTTAATAAGCCTTACATTGAATGATTCTGGCGTTGGTGCATTACCAATGTTAAGATTAACTGTAACAACAGCGCTTAGTGATTTAATTTCCCTGGCTTCCCCTGCCTCCTTAAACTGTTCGCAAGATGTGAACAGAAATAGGGATAAAAACATCCCCGTTAATATTTTTGATGTATTTTTCATCGTTATCTTCTTTAGTATTACTTAATCGTTACTGCTAATTCGAAACCAAAGAAAAGAGGAGTCTTGTCATTGATAACTACAAATGACCCGGGTGATCTTTTCTTCTCGTATAACGGTTTGCTCTGGAACATATTGTTCGCAAAGAAAGATGCTCTAAGCATTTTTCCGATTTCTTTGGTTAAGTGAAGGTTAAAAAGAACTGTAGGAAACCATGATTCTCCGATAAACCTTCTCGGGTCGTTACTTTTAAACAGATAAGAGAATTCGGGGTCATTTTTCATCGCAGGATCAAATGTGTGCATTTGACCGTCTGTTCTCGAGATGTATGAAACAAACATAGAGTCATTGCCGATATTATCCCACTCTTTGTATAGTAAATTCACTTGTGTTGTAAGTGTAATAACAAAACCTATTGAAGGAATATTGTGAGTAACACGAAGTGTTGTACTTAGCCTCTCCCTTTCCTCCTTTGTATTACCAGCCGCATAGACTCCAATATTCCGCTCCAGCTGGTTAAGGTTCTTTTGTGTACTATATGTATAGGTTTCATCCCAGTTTGTGGATCTGATGTATGCTCCGTTTAATACAAAAGATGTACGTATTGCATCAAACCTGCCCAGGTCGAAGTCAAACTCAACCCCTCTGTTATGTGATCTCCCTGTATTTGTTGGAGTAGAGTAACTAATGAAAATATTGTTGCTGGCCTTTTCTTTCAGAGTCGGAATAGAACCCGGATTGGCAATTCCTATTTCGTACTCCTTATAGTTAACCAGTTTAAACTGACTTGCCATATCGTATCCGTTCTTCAAATTCTCATTGAAGACGGTTGCCGAAAAGCGCATCTTGTTCCATTTGAAGTCTAATCCAATTTCGCTCTTTTCATTGGATGCAATCCTGAGATCCTTGTTTTCTGTATTATATACTTTTGTAGATCCAAGAAGCAACTGTTCTGCAGCAGGTACCGAAGAGCTGTTCAGATTATTGAAGTGAACAAAATCGAAGTAAGCATTTTCGGGATAGAGGTAAAGTAGCGTGGGTGCTTTGGCGTTTATGCCATATCCTCCTCTAATTGCCAGCTTGGATGGAATGATGTCAAATGAAATATTTATTCTGGGAGAGACAATGCTTTTTCCCTCAATATTGTCATATCTGGCACCTGCCTGAAAGTTGAACTCTCTCTCCCCGATTTGCCAGTTGAAGTTCTCTTCTATGTACACTCCTAATTGAGAAACAAAAGGAATGTCTGAATATTTCCTTGGTCTTGGAGAAGAGTTAGCATCACCCGACCTGAAAGGAGGATTAGCAAGGTCATATACTTTTCCGTCGCCAATGTTACCATCGATTTTATAATCGGCACCAACAACAATCCTATTGCTTATGTTCCCGATTCTCTTGGAAAATGTAGCGTTTACTTTGGCAAATAAATTTACTTCCTTACCATAAATGTCATATTTGCTAAAGTACTCATTGGGCAAATAAGTCGCATAATAACTGCCTTCGGAATCCGGGATATTAGTAAGTTCTGTTCCATTTATGTCATATACCTTTTGTCCCGGCCTGTTACTGAGAGAAGCTCCATCTGTTCTTGACATAGAGTAGGCAGAAAATGCGTTACCAAGAAGCTCTTCTTTGTAAGAGTGTTTATCCGTATAGTTTCCCGAAAGAGTATATTTGATATTGTTAAGCCATCCCTTATTCACATTGATTGTTCCGTTTGTATTAAGTCTCAGGCCCATATCTTGTGCTCCTGAAGCCAGTTGGTTTCTCATGTCATCCGGGTTTTTTTCACGTGTATCTTTTCCAAGTGAAAAGTCGAGTGAAGTATTTGTCGACAAATTCTTAAATACATTTGAATATAAAACTTTGGCAGTAGCTCTCTGATAATATTTGTAAGACTCAGTAGGTTGGCTGACACTGTATGCATAATCTCCACTTACGTTAAGGTTACCGGCCTTTTCTCCCAGGCTGAATCCCTTACCGGCAGACATCTGATAAATTCTTGGATCGGTTTTGAATCGGATGTTGAGAGGTTCTTTCCCTGCCTTAGACCTTATTATTACAGCTCCTGATGTAAGGTCGCCATACTCGACAGATGGTATACCACGAATAACTTCTACAGATTCTATGTTGTCTGTGGACAACATTCTGAGGTCAAGACCAGAGTTAGGCGAAGATCCTCCTGAAACAGATGCTCCACTACCTGAGATTGAAGGGCTCAGAGTCTGAAGGTTGGCATTGTTGGAAAGAGGAGAGCCGTCTACATAAATTGCTGTACCTAATGAGTTCATCTCTGTACCGGCTGTTCCTTCTTTGTTTACAGAACCTGAAATATTCCGGATATTGAAAGATTTTGCAATACTTAGGTCGGGATTGGCAATCTGCCCCCCAGGCAAAAGCTGAAGAAGATCAGAAACCGAAGTAACCTGAAGGTGGTCCATTGCCTGCCTTGAGATATTTGATGCGGTAGCTTGTCCGGCTTTGCTCTCCTGAGCAACAACTGATACTTCGTTAAGTCGGAATGAACTGTAATTCATATAAAAAAATTCCCGTGTAACTTTTCCTGCTACCAGAACAAGAGTAGTATCTATGGTCTCCATTCCGAGGAATTGAATTCTTACACTCACATTTCCTGGAGACAGTCTTTCAAATGAAAATTCTCCATTTGAGTTTGTAGTAGTCAGAGCGCCTTGAGGTAAAATCTGCACTGTGGCAAATTCTACCGCTTGTGAATGAGATCCTTTCTCAGTCACGACTCCCCTTAATGCTGCGTAATTGTTAACTGCAGATTGTGCACTTAACTGCAAACTCAGGCAAATAAGGAGAAACAACGCAAAAGCTGATTGAATTTTGGGTTTCTTCATAGTTGTAATTATAAATTAGGGTTATTTTGATTTAGGTAATTCTAGTCTGTTGATAGTCTTTACGAGTTCTTTTTTAAGAACGTCATCGTTTTGTACATTAACTTGATCCTTGCAAAAACGGAGGATTTCATTTTTTTTGTATGAGTAACGATACCATCCGAATGCTTCGGCCAGTTGGCACTTTAGTTCAACGTTATCCGATTCGTTGAAAAATTTAAACAATATGTCCAGATGAGTAGACTCGCAACTATTTCTTAGAGCGGAGATTGTGAACCTTTTTGCCTTTACTGCAGTCTTAGGATCAAGCAAGGCTGCATATTCCTTCTCTCCATTGTCCAGATTATATTTTAATGAGTTAATTTTAGTTCTGCAGCTTTCGTACCATTTGCCGTCCTTGCCATTGAGCGCTTTTTCATAAGCTGCAATTGCTAAATCTCTGCTGTAGATTTCAGTTGCACCTTTTAGCTGGAACTCGACGCGCTTGCTTACTCCTGGCTGGAACCTCAGTGTAAAGACGTCGTCTATGAGTTCCGGAGATCCATTTCTGGCAGCGTACAAAGAGCTGAGTCTTCGGAGCAGTTCGTAGTTATCATAAAGTCCAAGCTTAATAGAACTAATGAAATTTTTGTCGGAATAGTTCTTTAATAGATTAAAAGCCTGAAGCCTTACTGTTGGCCTCATCTCCTCTTTCTGGATAGTAAGCAGTTCGTCTGTGGTAATAGCATTATTTGAAGAGAGCATTTTCATTGCCAGAGATTTTATCTCAGGATTTGAATTTGCCATTTGTTTGCGCCAGAACTTAATATCTCCTTTATGAAGAGTTACTGCCTGGTTAAGGTCAAGTTTATTGTTAGAGCTGCTTATGAACATATATGTAGGGTCACCAATCAGGTGGGATTCGAGAGTCTGCTGACCTTTTGCCCAGTTACCAACAGAAATGCCCATATCAAGAAGGCCAAGAAGCTGATTTGTCCATGTATCCTGAAGGGTGTTTACAGAATTTGCCTTTACCACAATTGTAGAACCAGAGTTAAAAATATAATGGCCGCTTATGTAATCTTCCAAGTGGAATGATCCGTTAAAGCAGGCGTCAAAAAGGATGATTTTTGCTCCGGGTTTATAATCGTACAGGTCAGGGATGTTTATATCCAAGGCTAAGTCGGCTATACTATCACTTTTTGTTATTTCAGGGTCAAAAGTGTTGCTTATCCAGGATGCCGGAATATTATAGTTGTCAATGTAATACTGTTTGGAAGCTGTTGTATCGGATGCACCTCTTATTTTTCCTCTGAAAAATTTTCTTGCCTGTGATAGCCATACTTCTGTACTCGATGAAATTGGTGAACCATTCATCATTTGTCCATCCTCCGAGCCATGATGGTGAAGTATTGCAAGGTCAAGATCCTTGCGTGACAACTCGGAGAGAAGTCTATACTTTACATTATCATCATATGTGTAGTCGATATAATTGATCGATCTCTGCGGCTCTTTCAGAAAAGGGAATTGCTCCATAAGAGAATATTTCTCGTCAATTCTTGCCACCATGCAGTCTGAGTTGTAACCATGACCTGCATAATAACTTATCTGGCTCATTTTATGCCTGTTTGCCTTTTCTTTAACAACCTTTTGCAGATATTCCGAAATTTGCTGATACTTTGTTTTCCCGGGAGTTGCCGGAGCTTTTATCCTTGCGCTATAAATATCGCACTCGATTTCCTGGGGGCCGTTTCCTGCCAGGGAATAGTAGTAATACAGAGGTTGAAGGGTATCTCTCTTAAGGTAGTTGAACTTGAGATCGAAATCGTCGTAGAATCTGTCGGAAGGGATTGAGGAATCCTGCCAAGGTCTTATTGGGTTCATTTTGAATGCTGTTGATAGATGGTGAGCATCCCTTATCATTGGAACAGGAATGTCGCCAATAAGCACGGTTCCTTCAAGATTTTGTGTTTGATATAAGTTCAGAAGGCGGATCTTAATAGAATCCGGTACTCCCCATTTATCTACGATTACAATAGCGTTAAGTCCCTCTGTCGAAATTGACTGTGAATAGAGTTCAACGGCCTGACGGCAATTTTCGTAAGTAACCTTGTCTACCACTATCGCCACAGTTCTTTTTACAGGAGCAGCAATTGCAACGTTCAGCTGAAAGATCAGTAAGGAAAATATAAATAAAGATTTAAATGTGTTTTTCATAAAAAATTAGTTTTGGGTTAATGCTTAATTCGATATGCTCGTAAATTTTTATTTACGATAAATACAACAACACAGAAAGACGAGCAAACTCATCTTATCTGTTATTTCATAATATCAGCTGGATGTATTTAATAAGTAGGGATCGACCGACTTGATGGAACAGTGCCTGAAATGTTTTGATTCTTGGTGAAATTACTGACTGCGTAAATGAGTCTATTGATTCAATGGGTGTAAACCACAGGGAATGAGATACTGAAATTTTATATGAATTATCGAAAGAGTCTTGATCCGCATCCAGGAAGTGATATTTCAGCGAACAACAGTCGGTTCTTTTAATAGTTTTTACAACAAGTTCGTTGCCACAATGGGGACAATGGTGGTTGTGGTCTTCTTTATGTTCATCCTGGATACATGTGCACTCTGAACTGATACCAATAAGTGAAATTTCGGAAGCATGGTTACAATGACAGGAATACCTCCCTATACCCATATTTGAGGTTAGGTAAAACACAAGAACAATAATAGATAATACAGTTCCTTTCGCTCCCACAATAAATAATTTTGAACATCAGCAAAATTAGTAAAATTTCCGATAAAAAATCAAAGAAATCGAGATAGAATAAGGGATAATAAAGAAATATAAAAAGAAAAACCGCTTAGAAGATGTAATATATCTGATTAGTAGATAACTACTACAGTATCTGGAAAATTTGACATTTTAAACGAAAGGCAATTATTTATTGTTTTGTAAAGCGGATGCCTTTTCCAGATATGGCAGCGGCGATACAAGTTCGAATTCTTTGGAGATGTCCAGAAGGGGATTCAGCAGATTCATGTGTCCGGCGCCAAATATCACTAATATTCTGTCGTCGGGGGTACGCGGGATTCTTTGGATGTTGCGGATAATCCTCAGGTTACGGTTGAACCAGCGGCCGGTTTCGAAGTCGACACCTGTAAAATCGCCCGGATTCTCTTCGTAAAGAAACCCGGCGGTCAAATACGACCCCAGTCCCTCTTTTATGCTTAGCGGGTTGTTCAAATCAATAAGTTTATCAACCACGTTTGTCACTTTTTTGCTCAACAATTCTTTCCCTTCAATTTTATTCAGTGAGTCTATGAAATTTCCAAACCTCTCCATACGGACGCTGTCTTTATACATTGTCTGAATGTTTTCATAGGGTCGCCCCCAGTCATTGACACAATATATTTTAGGCAGATTAAGGTTTTTGCCAATCCGGTAGGCAAGTTGGTAAATCTCGCCCTTTTCGGGGGGCAGTTTTCCGAATTTATAAAGGGAGTAAAGAGAATCAACGGAATGTTGTCTTGAAGGGTCTAGTTCTATCGCAATAATTGTGGGCTTGAACTCTTCTATTGCTTTGGCAATTGCGGCAATCTGCGACTGATATGGCTCATCCGATACGGATATCTGATCTTTTGCCTCTGTCTTTATACGGTCGAGGTTGTGATAGGCGAAATGAAAAACGCCCAGTGTCATTATTTTTGTTTTCGAAGGTATTGTTGCGGACTGCCCGAATGAGGAAACAGCGGTAATCAGGATAAATAAGAATAATGCGATGAGCCTTTTCATAATTTTATAATATTTTGTTTAGTTCTCTATTTGACGAAATTACAACACGAAATGTTGCAGTAATCCAATATTTTTTCAAACTTTGATGGAAAGTATGCAACTTTTGAACACTGTTCTTCGTCAAATGAATAATGTACCCGATACCTAAACTAATATCTGAATACTATTATGAAAAAACTTTTTTTACTTTTTGCTGCAGCATCACTCATTGGTGCACAATCCTGCTCGTACTTTGGATTTATTTCAGTTGACCCTACAGGGCAATATGTGGCCAAAAAAATCCAGACAAAATCTTTTGAAAATGTATCTGTATCAAGCGGTTTCGAGCTGATAGTCACTCAGGACTCTTTACAGACGCTTTCAGTTGAGACATACGAAAACATCCATCAATACATTGTTGCTGAGGTTGTAGGCAACACGCTTGAAGTTCATCCGGAGGAAGGAATTAGTTTTGCCGGAGATCCAAAAGTTAAGGTTCATCTATCCAGCAAGTTCCTGAATAAATTATCTTCCAGTGGAGGCGGACGCATAAATCTGAACAACGGCTGGACAGGTGATGAACTTAGCATTTCTCTTAGCGGCGGCGGTAAAGTATTTGGCAAGGTCGTACTTCAATCGCTTGAATTAGATATGTCCGGAGGGTCGGAGTCCGATATTGAGGGTGTTGCAGAATACCTGAACATTGGCTCTTCCGGCGGCAGTGTTCACAAACATTTCTCCCTTTTGACTAAGAAATGCCGTCTCGATATGTCCGGCGGAGCATCTGCCGAGGTAAACGTTAGCGAAAAACTCAATGTTGATGCTTCGGGCGGAACATACATCTCCTATAAAGGCAACCCGGAAATATCATCGGAGCTTTCCGGCGGCTCAAGTATCGAGAAGGTTGAGTTATAAATCACACATTTCCAGTGATATGCTCAGAAAACGCAGAAATATCCTCTGCGTCTTCTGAGCATATAGTTGATCGTCAATGGATATTATATACTTTTGTGAATGGTAACAAAAGAAAATTTCGACAACTTAAGAGTTGAATTATCGGTGAAATCAAAAAATGGTCTTGATTTTACTTTGTCGGCAAGTATTATATGGCTGTTGATAGCTTTTATCTGGACTCTGAATGGCAGTTCGTACGATAAATCTATACTCACTTTTATTGTTGGGAGCCTGATGCTTCCGCTTGCGCTTTTGCTGTCGAAGGTTCTTAAAACAGTGTGGACAAATAAGGATAATCCTTTGCAGCCGTTGGGCCTCTGGCTCAATTTTGCTCAGTTGCTCTATTTCCCTTTTCTCATTTTCACTCTTATGAAGATGCCGGATTATTTTGCCATGGTATACGTTATAATTACTGGAGCGCACTTTTTTCCTTATGCCTGGTTTTACAAGACTAGTCTTTATGCAATATTTGCCGGAATAATTTCGTTTGGTGCCCTTGCTCTCGGGCTGTTGCTACCGGTGGAGAAGACATATTTAGTTCCTGTATTTATGAGTGCTTCGCTCGTAATCTTAACAGTCTTCCTATATCTGGACAGTAAGAAAAAACATTTAGTAACTTTGATTATCAAACATCATTAAAATGGATAACGATAACGACATTGTTAAAGTCTTTACCGGCAGCGAAATAACAGTTAATCTGTTAAAAGCTGAGCTAGAGGAGGAGGGGATTCCTTCTTTGATTAAAAATGATTTCCAAACAGGGCTTTCTGCAGGATTTGTTGCCGGAATTCCTTCGGTAGTCGATCTTTTTGTAAATGAAATGGACCGCAAACGGGCTGAGATTATTGTCCGTGATTTTCGTTCGGGTGGCGACATAATTCTGTAAGGTCTTCACGGAAGCCGTCGGCTAAAGTGTATTATATTGTATGAAGGATGAAATTTCATTTAAAATACAATATGAAAAACTTTAGAAAAAACTGGCTTCGCCATTTGCTGCAATGGGGTACTCTCGCAGCGATTATCGTTATTCTCACGAAAGTCTTCGGAAACGAAACAGCCGATCCTGAGGCTTATTGTCCTGTAGGCGGTCTTCAAACATTAGGCTCATACCTTGTGGCCGGTTCAATGGCTTGCAGCATGACTGTCACCCAGATTATGATGGGTATAGTTCTGGCTGTTGGCGTGATGTTGTTCAGCAAACTTTTTTGCGGCTACCTGTGTCCTCTGGGATGGGGTACCGAATATCTGGGCAAACTGCGAGAGAAAACAAAGATTAAGGAAATTGTCATTAAGAACGACAGCGTTGCCGATAAGATTCTAAGGGCCTTCAAGTATATTCTGCTTTTTCTTACTTTTTACTACACAGTAAGTGGTTCCGAACTGTTTTGCAAAAACTTCGATCCATACTACGCCGCTGCAACAGGATTTCAGGGAGAACTTACTCTTTGGATGGCAATTGCGGCAATTGCAGTTTTCGTTTTGGGAAGCTTTTTCATAAAGATGTTCTGGTGCAAATACATTTGCCCGCTTGGAGCTTTGAGCAATATTTTTAAATATGCTGTAACATTTGGCGTTCTGGTTGGGATATTTGCAATTGTTAATTATTCTGGTCTTGCTGTTTCATGGATATACCTTCTTGCTGCAGCAACAATCGTTGGTTATTTTTGGGAGATTATTTTCCCCGAGCCAAAGTTTTTCCCGCTTCTCAAAGTAAACCGCTCGACAGAAAAGTGTAACGATTGTGGCGTTTGTGCAAAAAAATGTCCATATAGTATAAATGTAGACAAGGTAAAAACAGTAAAACATGTAGATTGTACTCTTTGCGGAGAGTGTATAAGCAGTTGTAATAAAGACGCGCTCACTTTTGGCCGTAAGAAATCTTTCCGCTGGTTGCCTGCGATACTTACAGTTGTTCTGTTTGCTGCGGCTCTTTATATGGGTACTTTGTGGGAACTGCCTACAATTGACATGAAATGGGGGGACAAAACTAAACACAGTACGCTGGAGGTTGTGCAAATTGATGGCCTGCGTTCTGTGAAGTGCTACGGAAGCTCGATGGCTTTTTCCGCTCAGCTTCAGAAAATCCCGGGAGTATATGGTGTTGCTACATTTGTGAAAAAGTCGGTTGCAGAGGTTTATTACAACTCATCCGAAACTACTCCGGACAAAATCAAAGAGTTGATTTATGTTCCGGCTAAGTTTAAAATTGCTACCCCTCCTGCAGGTGCAGTTGTAAAAGTTGTTACAATCCGCACAGAAAAGATGTACGACAAGATGGATCCTAACTATCTGGGCCTTCAGTTCAGAAACGATGGCAAGGCATACTACGGTATTGAAACAGAATATGCTTGTCCGCTCATAGTAAGAATTTATATGGATGTTAATGAGCCAATAGACGAAAAATACATTGAGTCGGTTGTTGAGATGAAGGAGTTGCAGATGCTTGTGCACGGCGGCGGAACAAACATTGTCAAGGTCGATTTTGAATTTATTTCAATGGAAGAAAAGGTCGACACAATATCCAGAATTCAATTTCTTGAGCGTCAGTTCAACTTTTACAAGAAAGAGTATGCTGCAAATATGGAAAAATGGGGTGGAAAGAATGAGGCTGTATACGAACTTGTGTATCCCGATTTGGACAAACCGCTTATCACACGCGGAATTCCGTACTTGTCGAGCCACCTTTCTCTTATAGACGGCTTCCTTGGAATCGAGACAACAATTAACGAAAACGAGGAGTACTGCTTCCGCATCAGATATTCAAAAGATGTTTTGAACGAAGATAAAATATGGGAAGCTATTACAAAAGCTCAGTGGACAATTAAAACTAAAGATGGAGAGCTTCAGACACCTGACGCTAAATTCACTTTCACAAATAAAGGAACAACTAAATGAAAATAAAATCAGGAATTATTGCTGCCTTAATTATGGTTTTTTGCAGCACAACAGTAAGTTACGGAGGTTCAAAATTCAAAATCGCATCACCGCCAGCCGGATCTACAATCAAAGTTATAACAATCCGCACTGAGAATATGACCGAGAGGATGGATTTGAATTATCTGGGCATGCAGTTCCGCAATGAAGCGAAGGGATATTATGGATTGGAATCCGAAGATGCAACTCCGCTAATTGTGAGAATTTACATGGATGTAAAGGAGCCGGTTGATGAGCAATATATCAAATCTATTGTTGAGAAGAAAGAACTCCAAATGGGTGTTCACGGTGGAGGAAGTAAATTGGTTAATGTCGATTTCAAGTTTGTCTCTCTTGAAAAAAACACGGGAGAAACTATAACCAGCCGTGCTTTTCTTGAGCGTCATTTCAACTTCATGAAAAAAGACTATAGTCAGAATATTGAAAAGTGGGGTGGAAAGAATGAGGCCGTATACGAACTTGTATATCCCGGTCTGGACAAGCCGCTTATATTGCGCACCCTTCCATTCTTTACCAGCTACCTTTCAACTATTGACGGTTGCCTGGGAGTAGAGACAGCAATTAACGAGAACGAGCAGTACTGTTTCCGCATCAGATATTCAAAAGATGTACTAAACGACGCTAAAATCTGGGAAGTGCTCACCAGGGACAAATGGACAATAAGAACAAACGAGGGAGATCTTAAGGAAACAGGTCCAAGACTCTCTTTTACGAATAAAGGAATTACAAAATGAGAATTAAAATTGGGTTTTTAGCTGTATTGGTTTTTGTACTTTGCAGCTCAGTCACTTTCGCTCAAAAATTTGCAATCAGCAAGCCTCTCCCTCTGGACGAGCAGTATAAGGTTGGAAAGCTGGAAAACGGAATGACCTATTACATAAGGGCTGCCAAGAATCCGGCGGGCAGAGCGGAATTTTTTATAATCCACAATGTTGGCTCGCTTCAGGAAGAAGACAGTCAAAGGGGTCTTGCGCACTTTCTTGAGCACATGGCATTCAACGGAACTAAAAACTTCCCCAAGAAGAGACTTCTTGAATATTTTGGAAGCATCGGTGTGAAGTTCGGCGCAAACATTAACGCATACACTTCTATGGAACGTACGGTATATAACATATCGGCAGTTCCTTCTTTGGATCGCAGCACAATTATAGATTCTGCCTTGCTTGCGCTTCACGACTGGTCGCACTACATTTCGTGCGAACCTGCCGAAATCGAAGCCGAGAGAGGTGTGGTACGCGAAGAGTGGCGCAGGGGCGATGACGCCCGCACAAGAATGATAAAGGGGATTATGAGGGTTGAGCAAACAGGTTCTCGTTTCGCAACGAGAGATGTTATTGGAGATCCAAATATCATCAACACTTTTACCCGCCAAACACTCGTGGATTACTATCACAAATGGTATCGTCCCGATCTCCAGGCTGTGGTTGTAGTAGGCGACATCAATGTGGATGATATTGAAAAGCGCATAAAAGCCCGTTTTTCCTCAATCCCTGCTACCAAAAATGGAGCAAAGAGAGAATTCTACAATTTACCGGAAAATGACGAGCCAATTATTGGCTTGAACACCGACCCGGAATCGAAGGCTTTTTCTGTGAGGATGACAATCAAGCTACCTGTTTTGCCGGCTTCTGAAATTCAGACAAACAAGGCAATTTATGAGGAGATTGTGAAAAGCACATTCCTTGAGATGTTCCGTTCAAGATGTCTTGTTGCGCAGGAGGGTCCGGACTCTGCATTTCGTGCAGCTGTTCCTGTAATGGGAGCAATAAGTTATGCTGGCAAAAGTTTTACAACCACAACGATGCCCCACAAGAATACAGAAACTTTCAAAGCTCTCAGAGGTCTTATTATTGAGGTCGAAAGAGCCAGTAAGTACGGATTCTATCAGGAGGAGTTCAACGATGCGGTTCTTCGGATAAAAAAGAGCCTGGACCAGAACTATTTAAGGGCCAAGAATCCTAAAAATTCCGATTTTGTGAGTGCGGCAGTAGACAACTTCACAAGAAACTATCCGCTTATTTCCGTAGAAGATTACTATAAATTATCAAAGGAGTGTCTCAGAAGCATAACTCTTGAAGACATAAACTCAAATCTTCCCAATATTCTCACCGAAAAAAACAGGGTAGTAATATTTGCGGTTCCTGAGAGTGACAAACAATATCTGCCTTCAAAGGAACAGGTTCTTGCAATGATGAAAGAGGTAAGGAACTCCGATTTAGACAAATTCATTCCTGTTGCCGAAAAACAATTGGTTGGAAATCCGAATTTAAAGCCGGGTAATATCATCAGCGAGAAAAAAGTTACTTCAAAAGACCTCGGAATTGTTTTTGAAAGACAACTCGACTCTGCAACAGAGTGGGTACTGGACAACGGAACCAGAGTAATATGGAAGCAGGAAGACAGCAGCAAAAGGGAGATTAGAATGAGAGCCTTCAAAACAGGAGGATATTCTGTACCTGCCAATCCAAAGCAGCTTAGGATATTTGAAAGTTTTATCTCGTCTCTTTCTGTTAACGGATTTAACAAGGCAGAACTCCAGAAAATGCTTGGCAAAAAAACAGTAACTGTTAAGCTCAATATGGATTACAGACATTCCGGCGTTTCGGGATCGTTTATGCCAAAGGATTCTGTAATTTTCTGGAACCTACTCTACAGCTACTTTAATAGTGTTACTGTAGACGACCGCAGTCTTAACAACTTTAAAAATGCGTGGATAAAGAACATTGATGCAAGCACCAGCGAATCTAACAAGTTTCGCGATTCCGTAAACATCCTCAAATATTCGTCTCATCCGCTCAAAATTGACTTCGACAAGAGTTTTATAAAGTCAATAACTGCAGAATATTTACTTCAGACATATGATCAGGTTTTTGGAAATGCAAACGAATATACCTTTGTATTTTCAGGCTCAATGCCGGCATCCGAAGTTAAGTCTACAATTGCAAAGTATATTGGTTCTCTAAAGGGAGAGAAGGCAGAAGTTGCTCCGGTATATAAATATAAAGAACCAATCTTGAACACAGGCGAAGTATCTTTGAGATATAAGGCAGAAAACCTCCTAAGCACAAAAGCTTCGGTTTCGAGAATTTATTATGCAAAAGCACCATATTCGCCGGAGACCAATATGTACTCGAAATTCATTGCCTACATTCTTCGCGACAGATATATGAAATCGATAAGAGAAGAGCGTGGCGGAACCTACCATGTGGGAGTGGCCAACGAGCTGCTTAAATATCCGGAGAGCACGGTTCAGTTTCTTATAGATTTCGATACCGACCCTAAACTGGTAGATGAACTTCTCCAGGTTGTTCAGGACGAAATTGACATTTTTGTCAAAGGCGGACCAACAGAGAAGGAGATGAAGGAGATTAAGCTATATCTGCAAAAAGTATATCAGGACAAGAAGGTCGAAATATTGTGGACAGGAATTATTGCCGATGCAATCAAAGGCGATGAGAATCTTGCTCTTACCGAGCCAAAAATGCTGGATAAAGTTACAGCAGCCAACATCAAGAAGTTTGCGGGCAAGGTATTCAAATCCAAAAACCGCATGACCTTCGTCTTCGAACCTAAAAAGTAAATTATACAATTTGTTATTACCCTAAACAATTATTACCATTTACTTTTTATTGAGAGAGGC
>DOSU01000084.1 GCA_003513895.1 Rikenellaceae bacterium | reverse complement strand
TTATGAATAAAGAGAAGCTGCTACTTTTTAAGTAATATTGTCCAGGTCCTGGTTCCGTTTGAAACAGTTGCTTTGTTATCAACAGTTCCATCGCCATAGTCAATAACATTCACTTTCCCGTCACTGAATGTTGTTGTAGCGATACCTTTTACAATTTCTCCGGGTACAACTTTATAAACCAAAGGAGTAGATTCCAAAATCTGTTTACTCTGAGTGCCTCTTTTTGAATTCGTAATTGTTATAGTTCCGAAAGTGTCAATGAAATTATCATCAAGTACAAAAGGTTCCCCAAATATATATGTGCGTGTCATATTCGACACTCTTTGATTAAATACTACCCCATCCGGAAAAGTTACTTTTATGTTTTCGGCTATTACGGCTACCTGACTATTGGCATCTACCTGCCTGGTTATGGTTTTTGTCATCCTTCCGTTATAAAGGAAACCATTAACTTTGTAATCCAGATACCTTAATACTTGTTCGGAAAAGAGCCTACCTGAACTGCTAATGTATGCAATCAGTTTTCCGGTCCTTGTTTTACCGTCAATTCCAACATTTCCTGTTGTTCCGAAGTCAACTGTAATGATTTTTACAGAAGAAGAGTCCCTTATTGTAATTGTGACATTTCCGGTTAAAAAACGCTCACCCCAAAAGGATCCCTTTGTTGGCACTTCGGGAGCATTAAGCGAAAACCCAATAAATTGAGTCATTTCGCCAAGTATCCCATCGGTTTCTGCACTGGTCTGCTCCATAAAAGCATCTTCTTGTATCATTTCACTGTTTTCTGTTGGCAATTCTGCATTTTTGCTGCAGGAAAAAGTCAATAACATCGCGAAAGCAACAACCGGGAAAAAAATCTTTTTCATATTCCTTGTTAATTTATTTGTTTAAACTGCCTATTGTATTATAAAAGTCCTTTTCAGTATAATTTTGTGTTCCCTCATTTTGAATGAGTTCCATTTTTTGCAAGTTAATATCGGACCACCTGGATAGCTTGAACTGATCTTTTACTTTAATAATAATGAGCAATTCATTGTTGTAAAAAGTACCTGTTTGATAGATATCATACATAACATTCGCAATAACTATTATATGGTCACTTTGAACATTAACTGATTCTATCTTAATTAACTTAACGAGATTTTGTTTATGAAGGTTTCCTGAGAGATTTGCAACTCTTTTATCCGAATAAACAGCATTTGAGTCCAGATAGGAGTTGAATTTTGTAAGGTCAAGCAAAGTGCTGTCTCCTGCGCTGCTTTTAGGGTTTTCTAATCCGAGAGGTTCAAGTGATGCATAAATATTCTTAACAAATTCATTGATTTCAAATACTTCATATCGTTTTTTCAGAGTAACAATTTGAAAGTTCTTGTTCTCAATCTCCTGAGTTAGTTTTGAATATTCCGCAGCAACCGAACTCTGCCGGCTCTCCAGTTCTTCCAGCTTTTTTGTAAGCAAAGAATTGTTTTCCGATAATGATTTAATTTGTAATTCGTATGTACTTGTCTGGGATTCAAAAGTTTTCAATTGTGCAGTAAGTTCTGCGATAGTAGAGTCCCTGTCACTTAAAGTTTCGAAAGCCTGCTTTAAGGCAGTGTTCTTATTTGTTATCTCACTTTTGTTTTTCTCGACAGCTTGTTTTAAACTGTCTATTTGATTTGTTAGAATAGCTATTTGCTCTTTTCGGCTCTGAGAGGTGGCACTCACAGATATTAAAACGAAAACAACAAAAATATAGTAAATTTTCATAGTGCCTGAATTTTAAGTTCTTACGAATATTTCAAAAACAAGACTCTATAAAGGTATTATATAAATTAACCTGTTGATCAAATTTTTAAGAAAATTTTTATCTGGGTTCAGACAATGCAGCACCAATTGCAGTTGCATACTCTCCATCCGGCGGGAATTCAAAACTGATGTTATATAACCCGGATATGTTTTCAAGGATCTTTTTCCCAATGAGATTTTTGCTTCCGTTTCCAGTGATTAAAACAGTATCAATATTTCTGCTTTTTGCAGCAAAAATCGAAATCATCCCAATTACCTGGTAAACCATATTAATAATTCCCAGAGCAATATCCTCTTTTTTTGCTGTGTCCAGCATCTTTCCGAAATTTGACGCAGTAGCTTTTCTGTCTAAAAAACTAATATCGGCATCTGAAATATCTTCAATGAGTAAATCTACCTGCTCAAGGTCTCCCCCGTCGGCAAGTTTTAAAATATTATCGAAAGTAGATGTTTTAATCAACTCTTTAGACAATCCGATTATTGTTCCGCCACCTATGCCCGTACCGCCTATATGAGTTATTTTATCTCTCTTCGCCTCAATAATTGAGGTTCCCGTTCCTATGTTGGAAATAATAACATTTTCTTTTTTTGACAGAAACATACCACCTAAACCAATAGCGGTAATTTCATCAATTTTATGGGTTTCAATTCCGAAAATATCGTCATTGATCTTTAAAGCACCTGCCCCTGTTATGATTATCTTGTCTACAGAAGAAATTTTAAGATTACTCTCAATAATAATTTTGCCAAAAGCACCTGTTGCCGAAGTAACTGCATCAAAAGCCCTGGTTTTAACAGTCTTTATCACCTCCCCATTATGTACGGCAACAGCTTTTGTTGTCGTACTTCCAATGTCTATTCCTATAATCATGATATTCCTCGTTTAAGAACTCCGTGTCAAAGATAAATCGATT
>DOSU01000140.1:2313-5371 GCA_003513895.1 Rikenellaceae bacterium | reverse complement strand
GCATACCTGCCGAACGCCATGGTTCAATGGTAATTGTTTCGCCATCTTTAAAATGCCTCATATGCAACTGGCAGGTTGTGATGTCGTCATCCGGGCCGTGTGCTCTTCCGTTGATGTATAGCGAACACATGCCGCAAATGCCTTCCCGGCAGTCGTGGTCAAAAACGACAGGGCCAGTGCTCTTGCAACCTTTTTCAACCATAACCGGGTCGCAACCCTCTCTAATAAGCTGGTCGTTCAGGATGTCCATCATCTCTAGAAAAGATGTATCGGGCGAGATGTTCTTAACAATATATGTCTCGAACTTTCCTTTGTCTTTCGCGCTTTTCTGGCGCCAAACTTTTAATGTAAAGTCCATATCTGTTTTCCTATTAATCTTTATAATTACGAGTTGCAGTTTTTACAAATTCGTATTTGAGTATCTCTTTGTGTTTTACAGGCTCTTTGTCCTCTCCGGTATACTCCCACGTACTTACATACATATAATTTTCATCGTCCCGGAGTGTTTCGCCGTCCTCTGTTTGCATTTCCTCCCGGAAGTGGCCGCCGCAGGACTCTTTTCTGGTAAGAGCATCAAGTGCCATTACCTCTCCCATTTCAATAAAGTCCGCGACTCTTAGCGCTTTCTCAAGTTCCTGGTTGAATTCGGCATTTTCGCCCGGTACAAAAAGGTCTTTATAAAATTCTTCTCTTAAGGCTTTTATTTCAATCAAAGCTTTTTTAAGTCCCTCTTCGTTTCTGGCCATCCCAACATAGTCCCACATGATATGGCCTAGTTTCTTGTGAAAATGATCTACAGGTTGCTTTCCCTTTATTGCAAAAAGCTTTGCAACTCTCTCTTTAATAGCTATTTCTGCCTCTTCAAAGGCAGGATTATTAATGTCTGTTTTGGCAACCTGAATTTTACCTGCAAGGTAGTCTCCAATTGTATAGGGGAGAATAAAGTAGCCGTCTGCCAACCCCTGCATAAGGGCAGAAGCGCCCAGGCGGTTTCCTCCGTGGTCGCTGAAGTTTGCCTCTCCAATTGCATAAAGACCCGGTATTGTTGTCATGAGGTTATAATCTACCCAAAGACCACCCATTGTGTAGTGAATGGCAGGGTATATCATCATTGGCTCGTCGTATGGGTTTACGTCGGTTATTTTCTCGTACATCTGGAAGAGGTTTCCGTAGCGTTCTTCAATAACATGCCTGCCAAGGCGGGCTATCGAAGTTTTAAAATCGAGAAAAACAGCCAGACCTGTTTCATTCACTCCAAAACCTGCATCACACCTCTCTTTTGCTGCTCTTGAAGCAACATCCCTTGGAACGAGATTTCCAAAAGCCGGATATCTGCGTTCGAGATAATAATCCCTGTCCTCTTCGGGTATTTGTGACGCCTTTATTTTCTTTGTTTTAAGCTTCTCTACATCTTCCTTCTTTTTAGGAACCCAAATCCTTCCGTCGTTTCTGAGAGATTCGCTCATGAGAGTTAGCTTCGACTGCTGTTCACCGTGTACAGGAATACATGTTGGGTGAATCTGAGCAAAGCAGGGATTCGAAAAGAAAGCTCCTTTTTTAAAGCACTGCCATACGGCAGACCCATTGCTGTTCATTGCATTTGTCGAAAGAAAAAACACGTTTCCGTATCCGCCTGTAGCGATAACAACAGCGTGCGCTCCAAATCTCTCAATGTTTCCGGTTACAAGGTCTCTTGCAATAATTCCCTTTGCCTCGCCGTTAATCATAACTACATCAAGCATTTCATGCCTTACATATGATTTTACAGAGCCTTTTTCAATTTGCCTGTTAAGTGCAGCATACGCTCCTAAAAGCAGTTGCTGACCGGTCTGGCCTCTTGCATAAAAAGTTCGGCTAACCTGCGCTCCTCCAAACGAGCGGTTGTCAAGCAATCCTCCGTACTCCCTTGCAAATGGAACTCCCTGAGCAACACATTGGTCAATAATGGCGTTACTCACCTCTGCTAAACGATACACGTTGCCCTCTCTGCTCCTGTAGTCTCCGCCTTTGATTGTATCGTAGAAAAGCCTGTATACAGAGTCATTGTCATTTGGGTAATTTTTGGCTGCATTTATACCACCTTGCGCTGCTATTGAGTGTGCTCTGCGGGGCGAGTCGCTGATGCAAAAAACCTTTACATTGTAACCCAGTTCTCCAAGCGAAGCTGCTGCGGAAGCACCTCCTAAACCGGTTCCCACAACTATAATATCCAGTTTTCGTTTATTTGCCGGACTCACTACACGAATCTGAGATTTATGCTTTGTCCACTTGTCGGACAAAGGTCCCTCAGGGATTTTTGAAATAAGTTTTTCAGACATATTCTGCTTGATTAAAAAAGTGCACAAAACTATACAATTTGGGCAAGATAAGCAAAGAATAGCCCTTTTTTCGTATATTTACCTGACTATGAAAAAGGATAAAAATGAGTAGGTTTTTTTTGTTTCTGACTGCATTTATTTTGATTACGTTTTCGAGTGCAACTGCCCAGACAAAGGCCCAAAAACGGGCTGCAGAGAATGCGCGAATAGAAAATATCGCAAAAGAAGCTTTTGAAAAAAACGAGTTTGTAATTGTTGTGGATAGAATTTTCCCTATCGGCGGAAAAGCTCAGTACTCCAGCGATGGATATTTCGTAAAGATATCCGGCGACACACTAAACTGCTATCTTCCATTTTTCGGAAGTGCCCACTCTCCCGCTGTATATTCAACCAATCTTTCTGTTGATTTAAAGGACGAAATAGTAAAAGTCGTTAAAGGAGAAACAAAAAAAGGAGAATATACCTTTAACCTTGATGTGTTATCGTCAAAGGATCAAAAAAGCAATGAAATATTCAAGTTTTATATCTCTTTCTACGGTAATGCAAACGCAAGCATCAACTTAATCTCAAGTAACCGGGACTCAATGTCCTATCACGGAAAACTAAAAACTGAAAAATAACCCTAATTCCACAAAAAATGAAAAGAGCTTTTTTTACAGTTATCGTAGCCATAATGGCGAGCCTGTCTCTTTATTCCCAGGTTTCAATAATACCCAAACCAAATTCTGTTACAACAGGAG
>DOSU01000140.1:2007-2245 GCA_003513895.1 Rikenellaceae bacterium | reverse complement strand
AAATTCTGTTACAACAGGAGAGGGGGTTTTTATATTGAACGAAAACACCACAATTGGTACTAACGACAAAAATTTATCCGATCTTAATTACTTAAAAGACATATTGTTCAGGGCTACAGGTTTCCCAGTTATTGTATCTAAAACTATTCAGCCTTTTAACAGTATCTTTCTTGATGTTTCCGGGAACTATCAGATTCCCGCAGAGGGATATATCCTCACTATAAATGCAAACGGGGCT
>DOSU01000140.1:0-1914 GCA_003513895.1 Rikenellaceae bacterium | reverse complement strand
GCATCAAAGCATCTGCTTCGTCCGGAATATTTTATGGAATTCAGTCACTTCTTCAGCTTCTTCCTCCAACTGTGTTTTCCGGAAGAGCAACCGGCCATGAAGTATGGAGCATTCCCGCAGTAACCATCGAAGACTCCCCCAGGTTCCACTACAGAGGGATGATGCTTGATGTTTCAAGAACATTTTTTAGTGCAGATGTCGTTAAAAATTATATAGACTGGATGGCATATCATAAACTAAATGTTTTCCACTGGCACCTTACAGACGACAATGGCTGGAGAATTGAAATAAAAAAATACCCCGATCTTACCGAAAAGGGAGCATGGAGAGGACCCGGCGAAGTACTTGCCCCTTCTTTCGGCTCCGGCAATAAGAGATACGGAGGATTTTACACTCAGAAACAGATTAAGGAGATTGTTGCGTACGCAGCAGCAAGACATATTGAAATTGTACCCGAAATAGACCTTCCCGGCCACAGTAAAGCAGTGACCGCCACATATCCGAATGTTGCCTGCGACAATCCCGAAAACACATTAAGTGTTCAGGGCGAAGGCCAAAATGTTTGGTGCGTTGGAAAAGAAGAGAACTTCAAAATGCTTGACAATATTATAAAGGAGATATCAAAATTGTTCCCCGGCCAATACATCCATATTGGAGGAGACGAAGTAAACTACTCGGCCTGGGACAAATGTCCTCATTGCCAGGCACTGATGGCGAAAGAAGGGATGAAAAGTCATGAAGAACTTCTAAACTATTTTGTCCGCAGGATGGAGGTAATTGTTGAGAAGCACGGTAAACACATGGCAGGTTGGGACGAGATTCTGGAAGGTGGAGCGCTTAATCCTAAAACCAGGGTTTATGCATGGCGAAGCGTAGAAAAAGGGATTGAGTCAGTTAAAAAAGGTCAGCCGACTATAATGATGCCCGGGGCATACAGATACTTCGATATGAAGCAGTCGGAACTTGAAAGGGGACATAACTGGGCAGGCATAGTATCTGTCGAAAAGGCCTATTCGCTTGACCCTATAGGAACAGCTTTTCTGGACGAAGAGCAGTCTAAACTTATTGAAGGAGTACAGGGAGCCCTGTGGACAGAACTTCTTGGATGGCCTTCAAGATTTATTGAATATCAAACATATCCCAGACTTTCTGCCAACGCAGAAGCCGCCTGGACAAATCAAAACCTCAGAAACTGGGAAGATTTTAACGACAGGCTTATGAAATTCCATTACGACAGAATGTACCATATGGGAATAGCCTTCCGCATTACTCCTCCCCTTGCAAAATTTGAAGACGGAGCGGTGAAAGTTACTCTCCCATATCCCTGGGCAGTCGTTAGGTTTACAATGGATGAAAGCGAACCTAATGCTCAGTCTCCTGTTTATAAAGGCGATGTTTATACCGACAAGCCTCTTAAATTCCGTTTTGCGACATTCTTCCGCGACGAACTCAAAAGCATAACTGTGAAAGTTTCAAATGTTGAGTACGAATATCAGAAACCCGAACTGGAAATCGAAACAAACATCGAGGCCGGAAAAGGCAATCCAACTGTAAATCTTACCGATGGAAAACAAAACACATATTTCCGCAGCTCAAGAAAACTGCAAGCCGGAGATTACCTTACTTACCGATTTAAAACACCTGTGTCTACCCAAAAAATCATTGTCGAAACCGGCATTCCAAACATTGCTTTTTATTGGGTTACAGACGGATATGCCGAGGTTTCCTATGACGGTATTTCGTTTTTAAAAGTAACGGACCTAAACAGAGGATCTGCGGTTATCCGCCCGAAAGAACCGGTGAAAGCAGTGAGAATAGTTGTTACTGCGCCAAATGATGGCCATATCGGAGCGTTTCAGGACCTTAAAATTGAGTAGGTAGGTTCCCGGCTGCCGAGTTGTGTTTTCTTATTGC
>DOSU01000131.1 GCA_003513895.1 Rikenellaceae bacterium | reverse complement strand
GAATTTTCGAGGTTGGTATATATTTGTACCCCATGTCGAGCAAGAACTCGAACTTCTGCCTGTTTGCCTGGCTGTCAGAAAGAGAAACGATCTAGGCTCAACGAAAGGGATATTCTTACTGTACATAAAATTTTATCAGAATCTCAGTGAGATGGCAAATATAGGTATATTGTCGGATGGGCAACAACCTACTCCGTATTAGATCTCTTTCCGTTTGTTGTTTTATATTCTTAACTTCCAATCACATATAAATCTGCTTGTGCTGTATTTTTTAAATACACAAACGTACTCCCTATTACCCTCAACATCTCAGGTGTAATTGTGTCTCGTTTTAAGCCAGGTTGAATAATACTAACACTGAGCACTACTTGAGCAGTACGTGCTCGACGCTTAATATTCGAAAGGTCTGACATAGACCCTTTAAGGAATCGTGAACACTTATCAGTTTGCCACCTCGCCTCTCGACCCTTTAAATGACCGTAAAGACGGGATATCCCCGCGTGCTTCCATCTAATTGTTTTTTGAGCTTGACCACAGACCTCATATAAATCATTTATTCTTGCTCCAGGAGTGCTTGCTCCAGAGTATTTACAATGCACTAATCCAAGGTGGATTTTATCTTCAATTATTTTGAGGCCAACCAAGTCTGCAGCCTCGCCAGGCCCATCATCATTAAAAATCACGTCATATTGTTCTTTTATTTGCTCAAAAGATCGCCACTGAACTGTGTCAGTTTCTCTTGATTTTCCCATTGATTCCTTACTTATATCTACACCACTCCAATCCCAAGACTCTATCTGCTCAGCTGGAAACTCTCCAATGGTATGTGGCAACTCTATAAGAAAACAATTATAAGAAAAAGAGCCATCTACATATTGGAGGATCCATGGATCTCTCAATAGATAATCTTCAAGAGGCTCGTTAACCCCATTGCCTCTTTTGATAAATACTGATTTTCCATCTTTTATTTGATAACTAAATCCACTATTTATTTTTCCGTCTATTGTAAAATCATAGACTGATTCTAAGCTTTCCTCGCTAGACACGGAAATCTTGTAAGGATCTCCATTGCCTTGTGCAACGATTTTCAATTCAACAAGATAGAGTGGGACTTCAACATCACCAAAAATGATCATCACCCTGTCTTCAGGATCAGCCTGAATATGCTCACCCCACTGGACAGCGATTACATGCTTATCGTGATACTCGGTTATTCTCCTTGGTCTTAAAAAATCACGAGTAATATTCGTTTCGTCCACCTTGCCACTCGTAACTTTATCCCAGGCTGTTTTTACCCAGACAGTCCAATCAAAAATTGATCCGCTATTTACAGACCAAATCTTTCCTTTTTTTTGAGAGCAACCCCAAAGAACTTTTTCACCATTGTCATAACCAAGTCCGGCCAAATTACTTAAATCGGATTTGGCAGATTCGATTTTATTTAATCCTTCTGTTACATTTGGCCCGAAATATTGCGTAAAGCTAATCGCCCCTACTTGTGAAGCACCAAGATTTCTGACGAGAGGATATTGAAGGCCGTTGAAAACATTAAAAACCTTAGGTCCAGACAATAATTCACATTGATTATCACATAATAGCTTTGCCATTTGATCTGTACGGAACCACTTATAATCATTAGAAAATATAAACAACCCAGATCTTTCTACATCCCAATGGACAATCAATAGCTTATACACACTGTCATTTAGCTCTTTATAGCTACCCCATGTCACTGGCGCATGGTGGATTGCTAATACTATCAGTAATTTTCGCTCATCACTGATCGAATACCAATGTTCAGATTTATCTGGAATTAATTCTTTAAATTTCTGAGGTGACCAATTGTCGCAAGTAGTCTTAAAAAGAATTGCTGAACACACAGGTCGCAAGTTCCAAAGCGCTAACTGTTCATGTAAAGTACCATTCTCTTTCAACTGTTCGACAATATCTTGAAGTCCCAACTCACGATCAACACGTTTTTCGGATAATCTTTTTAATATTGAATCCCAATCTGCACCTTGCGAATATAGCTGTTGCAATCCATGCTCAACTTCAGCATCGGCAATATTAACGACGACAGAGGCGTCACTATCTAACTTCCTTGTAAAACGACCAATAAACTGAAGAGTAATTGCAAGGCTTTTATGAATATCATGGATTGCAGCTATTTTGAGATTAGGAAGATCAAATCCTTCTCCAAGCATGTTAACACAGACAACAATCTTAGATTTGCGGTTAATCAATGAGGATAAAGCGTTTTGCACAAGATTATTCCTCATGCCAGAATGAACAACGATAGGATTAAATTCTGGCGCTAACTCACGATATAATAATAGAATTTCATCCGCACGTTGCTTTTTCTCTACCCGAGCCATTAGCAAATGATCATGGCCTTTTTCGAGATCATGCCTTAGTTGCTTAATAGCAGCTTGAGCTATAGACCGATCACCCTCCTCTAAAAAATATTCCTCAACAGGTATGAGATTGATGTGCTTGAAATAATCAGCTTTTTGAGCTTCACCAAGTGTATAGTTATAGATGATTTTACCACCAAGAGAATTTCCATCAGTCCTAAATGGTGTCGCAGTAAATTGAGTTACACGCTTTCCAATAAACCTATCTCGAATTTTACTCCATATGGAAGCACTGATATGATGAGCTTCATCGACAAATAAATCAGAAATACCTAAACATAAATGATTTATAGCATCTTGTTCGCTGCTATTAATTACGTTTGCTGTAGCAATAAATACATTCGAGTTTTGTAAAAGTTCATCAGCTTCTGCGATTGACTTTATTCCGTGTTTAATTATTGTAACAGCAGGAAAAGGAGTATCAATAGGAATCAATCCTAGGTCTATCAAATGACCTAACCCGTAAAATTTATCGCATATTTGATTACGCAATGAGTTTGATGGTACGATTACCAATACCCTTGGGAGTCCTCGATAAACCATAACAGAAAGCATAGTTTCTGTTTTACCAGTTCCAGTTGGCAAAACAACGGTAGCAGGTTCCAAATTTTTCTCTAACGTAAAATAAGCTGAAATAGCATGGAGTGCGCCTAATTGTGGAACTCTAAGACCGCTTTGCTTAAGATCAGGCCTGTCTTCTTTGAATTGAAATTTACCAACCCAATCTGAAACAATATTATCTGGGCTTTTTTTATCTTTTATGCCTGGATGCTCGATCCACTTAAGCTTTGTGGTTTCCTCAAGGTCATTAATATCACAGGGCTCTACAAATTCAAGGCAAAGCCTTTGATTTGGAGCAGTCTTACGAGGCTTTTTCTTGCGAAGATAAAGATAGTCATAAGGCTTTTCTAGTTGTGTCCTTAGTTCGTACCAGCCTTCAAAAATTGAATCAAAAACAGTTACTTCAACTTTTCTTTCTCTAAATGCAAAGCGGAGTACCATGTTTTTCCCGATTTTAGTATTTATTATCTTTAAATCGGGTAGGGTTATCTTTTTTGTGAAAAGTGGTATGAGTGTCATGGTTGATAACAATCTTACAATTTATTATGAAGTGATAATTATATAAACATCATAGTTTAGGTATAAACAATCAGCAAATAATTTATGTAATTTTAAAAAGTTAGAATATTACTATTCTTCTCTTGGCTCGTCTTTTAATGCTGTAAATTCACGATTTAGAAACTTCCTTTGATATTCATCTATTTTTATTGACTTTTCTATCCATTCCTTCTTTTCCTCTTCTTCATTCATATCCGAATAATCTCTATCCTTAAGATATTCATTCCAAAAATTTATCG
>DOSU01000158.1:3676-4079 GCA_003513895.1 Rikenellaceae bacterium | reverse complement strand
TGCAGCAGCTTCAGCAGCTTTTCTTTCGTCTTCCTTTTTCTTCGCAAGTTCAGCAGCTCTCGCCTCATTAACTTTCGCCTCAGCTTCTATTGCAACTTTTTTTGCTTCAAGGGAATTTTTTGCAAGACTTGAAGTCTTGGAAACAACTTTTGATTCTTTCTCTGCCACCCATGCATTCCATTTCTGGTCTGCAATTTCCTGAGTGATTGCCCCTTTATTTACTCCCTCCTGAAGGTGCTTTCTTAAAAGCACTCCCTTGTAAGAGAGAATTCTGCGGCATGTATCTGAAGGCTGAGCACCGTTGAAAAGCCATTTTGCGGCTTTTTCGATGTTCAACTCGATAGTTGCAGGGTTAGTGTTTGGATTGTAAGAACCGATTTTGTCGATATAACGACCATCGCGC
>DOSU01000158.1:1174-3611 GCA_003513895.1 Rikenellaceae bacterium | reverse complement strand
ATATAACGACCATCGCGCGGAGCGCGACTGTCTGCCACTACGATGTGAAAGAATGCGGCATTCTTTTTACCATGACGCGACAAACGAATTTTAACAGCCATAATACTCTGTTTTTAAAGTTTTTATAAAATTAACTTCCTAATCTTCTCGAGAAAAGGTCCGCAAATATACAATCTTTTTATTTATAAACAAGTTGGACATAGAAATAAAAAAAAGGAAAGCATCGTCCATTTTGAACGATGCTCTCCACTTCTTAACCTAAAACTTAAACTTAAACTATGAAAAAACTTCACTTATTTAAGTTGCAAATCATGTGCCAAAAGTTGGTTTTCATGTATAAAAATATTACCAAAAACTAAATGTATTGATTTAGTGTTGTTTGGTACTGTAATCATTATAGAGGAGAGTGCCGGCAGAAAAAACTCTTTTTTTCCGTAAGTAAACTTGAAGGAGAAATCTGCGAGATTTGTCAAAAGATAGTCACTGCTTTTTTCCCTTCTCGAAACAAGTCCTGTCTTGATGGAAGCATCGACAAAACCCTTTGCAAATACTTCACGGCCGGCAATATTGTTATGAAAATACGCCAGAGTTCGTCCTTTGTCCAGAGCTTCACGAATTGCCTGAGGAGTTCGTTCAGATGCCAGAACAAGTGTCATAGGCCGATGAACTCCCATCTTTGCAAGAACGCTCTTTTCAATTTCGCCATGAGCATCGCTTGCTGCAATAACAGTGAGCCCTTTTTCGATTGCCCATGCAAGAACTCTCGGATAAAATTCTGTGTTGTTGAATACTTCAATCCCGTCAATGAGACCATCTTTAAAAAGATCTTCCTGAAACTCTTTAATATAAGTTGAATCGACTGCCCAACCCGGATGGTTCCAGATTATAAATGCTCCCTGTTTTTTTGCCTCCATAATTGAAGCTTTTGCATCCGAAGTGTCTATAGGATTTGCATCCTGAATAAACAGAGCATTAAAGTGCCCGATTGTTTTTTGAGTACGGGTAATTTCAGTTCCTTTTATTGCAATTAATCCGGCAGCATCTGCAGCCTCCTTCGCAATAAGATAGGATGTATTGTGGTCGTTTACAGTATATTTGCGATATGGCCTGTATTCAATATGGTCTGTGATTGCTATTGCGTCCAGTCCTTCTGTCCAGGCTTCCAACACTCTTATCGAAGGCCATACAAGACCATCAGAAAACATTGTGTGCATATGAAAATCGCATGTTACAACTTCATATCCCATTACTTTTGGAAAGAGAAGTGTTGCTCGTGACTGAGAGCCATATGACGGATATGTAACCTTATTTGGATTAAGGGTAGTTTTTGTGCTTTGTCCATTAACTGGAGAAACACACAGGATTGTTATTAATATTACAAAAAAAGAATATTTTAATTTCTTCATTTTATCTCCTCCAGTTGTTCAAATGAAATGTCTAATAATTTGTATTTATCCCGGCCAACGAGATTAAAATGCCACCATTCAAACTCGTAGCTAGTAAAACCGTGTGAAGTCATAACATTCACCAATTTGTTGCGGTTCGTCAATACAGCAGAGTCAAGGTCGTAGTAGTTTAGCGAGGCTTTTTCGCTGAAGTCGTCGAAAGGAGTAGGCATTGCCAGATCTTCTTTGGTTGCAAGATCTATAAGAGCGAGGTCAACTGCACAGCCTCTGTTGTGTATTGAGCCCTTCCACGGAGCAGCTACAAATGTTGTGTCGCGGTAAACTTTATAAAAATACAGCGTTGCCGAGTATGGCCTGTATGCATCATATATTTTTAGGCCAATTCCTTCTTTTGCAAGTATTTGTTGAATTTTTATAAGCGAATCTGCTGCTGCTTTTCTGAGAAATGCCCTCGGGCTGGTGTAAATTTTAGTATGTGTAAAATTGTTAGTGTCGGCGTAACGGATATCCAGAACTATTCCGGGTATCATCTTTTCAAGGTCCACCATAAGATTACTGCTGTCTTCGGCAACACTGCCCAGATAAGCTTCGGTAGTGTTAATGATATCCAGCCCGTATGGGTTTTTTTCTTTATCGGCATTTGAGCCGCAACCTGTGAAGAAAAGGCTCACCACCAAAAGGAGGATGAGCCCGGATAACTTCACTCGTAACTTAGAAAGTGATGATTCCATTTTTTTAATTTATTGTAGGGGTTTAACAACTTCAATTAGTTCCGGAAGGTCCATACCAATTTTTTTCAGGTGCTCAATCGTAGGGATCCCGTTTTTATTCCATCCTCTGCGGAAATATACGGCATCAAGCAGCTTCTCGTACTGATCTTCACGATATGCTCTTTGTTTGGCCATTTTTTCTTTGAGGGACATTTCCTGTGGGTCCAGCCCCATTTTGTCTACGAGCTGTTTGTCGTATCTCTCCTGACGGCTAAGATATTCCTCTGCTGTAACAGGACCGGCTGCGCGATAAGGCTGACG
>DOSU01000158.1:0-1040 GCA_003513895.1 Rikenellaceae bacterium | reverse complement strand
TTGTACACCCTTTCGGACATTTTTATCATCTCCTCCTTGTCAAATTCACGACCTGTAACCGCCTTGAATATTGCAACATAGTTGTCCACATGCTCTGGAACTTTGTTCGGTTCCGGCTGTTCGGCATTGTTTGCCGGTTCTACGTCGTTCCAGCAAAGTTTGCAGAATCCGGCAAGGCCAAACCATGTGCGGAAGTATGGGAAATAATGAAGAGCCTCTGCCTTGTTTTCAAAGGTTGGAATCATGTTGTTTACCATATCCATAAAAATGAGCCATGCTTCGTCGTGCTGAGGCCCTTTGTTTGTCATAGCATAACCTCCCTGCTGGGCAAGAGATTCTTTTGAAAGGTACATTGAGTATTCAAGACTCTTGTTCTCCATTGCAATATCGGTGAGGAATCCTTTGTCGCCCCATCCTTTTTCAATAAACATATCCTTCAGCCGCTTCACGCCAAGCCCTGCAGTAACCCCAAAGCCTTCACCCCGTGCCATCAGATGCAGCAGCTCGAGTGAAGCATCGGCATTGCCCCAGCTCAGGACCACACCGCCTGTACGTTCGGCATTTAGAATTCCGTTTTCCCAGCACTCCATTAAGAATCCAACGGTATTTCCCCAGGTAATGGTACAAACCCCGTATGTGTCGCAATAGAAGTTTTGTTCAATAATATCTCTCGGATCAAATACTGCTATGTTTGAACCTAATGCAACAGCGTTTTCATACTCAGGCCCATCCACGATTACTTTTGATCCTTTATAAGGTCCTGTGCGAAGTTCAAAGTCATCCACCCCTTTTGCGCAGGCCATATTGCATCCTATCCAGCAGCCGTCCGGAACTCCCTGTGTGAAGAAAGTCTTCCACACTTCCATGTCAATCATTGGACAGTCTTTATGGTCGCCGAATTTGTAATTCATTACGGGAAGAATGTCGTATTTTTCAAGAACTCCCATAAGGTGGGCAGTTCCTACTTTGCGCATCTGGCATTGGATATCGTCAAGATCGCGCATCTCCTTGTTGAATCTTTTTCCTCTTTCGGCAATTGC
>DOSU01000070.1 GCA_003513895.1 Rikenellaceae bacterium | reverse complement strand
ATTTAGACGGCGGCCTTGGTGGCATCGACAAATACGCGGGTGGCGAGTTCTTTGTCGAGCAGGTAGATTGCCTGTCCATTTTCACCGATAAGCTTTAACTGGTCGATGATATTGAGAACATTTTGCTCCTCTTCGGTCTGTTCGTTTATGAACCACTGAAGCATGTTGGCAGTTGCGTGGTCGCGTTCGGCAAAAGCTACTTCATAGCAGTTGTGTATCATATCGGTAACTTTGCACTCGTGCTTGTATGTCTCCTCGAATACTGCAGTAATGCTTTTCCATGAAACAGGCACTTTGTCGAGGGCAGAAAGTTTAACTTCTCCTCCGCGGGAAATTATGTAATCGTTAAGTTTGATTGCGTGTGTTGTCTCTTCCAGATACTGAATTTTCATCCAGTTTGCGAATCCCTTGAGGCCTTTTGTTTCAAACCAGGCTGACATTGATAGATACAAAAATGACGACCAGAATTCTGCATTGATTTGTTTGTTTAAAATCTCTTCTACTTTTTTATTAAATTTCATATTCTAAAGGTTTAATAATTAATATTATTCTCAATTATAAGCTGTTGCTAATTTAGTTAAATTATCTTAAATTTGGAATAAGTATTGTACCAATTTAAATTACTCATTAAACAAATTAAGTTGAAAAAGGTTCTCTCTCTCGATGGAGGCGGAATCCGCGGAATTATCTCTGCTTCTATTATCGCACACCTTGAGGCAAGGCTTCAGGTGGCAACAAATGACCAGTCTGCCCGGATTTCAGATTTTTTTGATTTGCTCAGCGGCACTTCTGCCGGTGGAATTCTTACTGCTCTGTATCTTGTACCCGGTAGTGAGGTTTCTCCGGGGGAAATAAATAAAGATAAGGCCGGCGCCGGAATACAATTCCGGCCAAAGTACACGGCAGCGCAGGCTCTGGAATATTACGAAGAGCTGGGACCGGTACTTTTCAGCCGGTCGTTTAAACAGCTGATATTTTCGGGATGGGGAGTTTTCAGAAGCAGGTACAGAGCAGATGCTCTATACGATTTTGCACATAAAATACTGGGAGACACATATATTTCGGAAGTTGCAAAGGATTGCCTGATTACTTCCTACGATTTAAGTACAAGGAAGGCTCTTCTGTTTTCGAAGTATTCTGTGAGAAAATATGGCTCAATGGCCGATTATAAACTCTGCGACATTGTACGCGCAACTTCTGCAGCACCCTCCTATTTTCCTCCTGCACAAATATTTGCAAAGGATAATTCTCCCAGACACCTTGTGGATGGCGGAGTGTATGCAAACAATCCTTCAATGTGTGCAGTGGTTGAATCCATTAAACTATGGCCTGAACTCACTCTTAAGGATTACTGGATGCTTTCGGTTGGAACAGGGAAAGTTGTAAAGCCTTATTTTTACGACAAAACAAAAAAGTTCGGATATATAGACTGGCTGGTTCCCATTATTGACATTCTGATGTCTTCCGTTGCGGAAACAGTTGGTTATGAGGCTAAGCAGATGTTTACCGCAGCTGGAGTTCCGGATAATTATGTAAGAATTGAACCGCCCATTCTTTCTGCTGACATCCGAATGGACAATGCGAGGCAGTGGAATATCCGGGCGCTGAAGAATGCAGCTCAAAATTATATTGACCATAATAGCGATGTATTCGACAGAGTGATTGCGGATTTAACATCAAAATAGACCGGAAGTAACAATTTAGGGAACATTTTGCCTATATTTGTATATAGTAATCATAACTTAGTCATATGAAAGGTATTGTGTTGGCCGGAGGTTCCGGTACCCGTCTCTTCCCTATTACAAAGGGAGTTTCAAAACAGCTTCTCCCTATTTTTGACAAACCGATGGTCTATTATCCTATTTCTGTACTGATGCTTGCTGGCATCCGTGAAATCCTGATAATTTCTACTCCTTCGGATTTGCCCGGATTTAAGAGGCTGCTTGGAGACGGATCAGATTACGGTGTTCGTTTTGAATATGCGGAACAGTCATCTCCCGACGGGCTGGCACAGGCTTTTATAATTGGAGAAAAATTTATTGGCAAAGACACAGCCTGTCTTGTTCTAGGAGACAACATTTTCTACGGGCAGTCGTTTGTCAGCATGCTAAAGGAGGCAGTTAGGGCTGCGGACGAAGATGGAGATGCTTCTGTCTTTGGCTACTGGGTTAACGATCCGGAGAGATACGGGGTTGCTGAATTTGATACAAACGGCAAAGTCCTTAGCATAGAAGAGAAGCCTAAAGATCCGAAAAGCAACTACGCGGTTGTGGGACTGTATTTCTATCCCAACAAGGTAGTAGAGGTGGCGAAGCGTATAAAGCCTTCGGCAAGGGGCGAACTTGAAATTACAACTGTGAACCAGGAGTTTCTTAAAGAGGAACGGCTCAAGGTCCAAACACTGGGCCGTGGCTTCGCCTGGCTCGACACAGGAACTCACGACTCTCTCTCGGAAGCATCAAACTTTGTTGAGGTAATTGAAAAACGGACAGGTCTTAAAATTGGATGCTTAGAAGAGATAGCATTTAATAAAGGATGGATTTCCGCAGACAGAATTAGGGAAATTGCGCAACCTATGATAAAAAATCAATATGGTCAATATCTTTTGGAACTTATAAAATGAATATAATTAAAACAGAAATTCCGAATGTTCTAATCATTGAGCCAATTGTAAGAGGTGACTCAAGGGGTTATTTTATGGAGGTTTTTCTTAAAGAGAAATTCGAGAGAGAGGTATTATTGACAGTTTTTGTACAGGAAAATGAATCTATCTCATCTTATGGTGTACTTAGGGGATTACATTATCAACTGCCACCTTTTTCTCAGTCTAAATTAATAAGGGCAGTTACAGGAAAAATAATGGATGTTGCAGTTGATATACGAAAAGGTTCTCCAACATTCGGAAAATCAATATCGACGGTACTTTCAAGCGAAAACAGAAGACAACTTTTTATCCCCCGCGGATTTGCGCACGGATTTTCTGTTCTGGAGGATGATACTATCGTTCAGTACAAAACAGACAGCTATTATTCGCCTGCATTTGAGGCGGCTATAAGGTGGAACGATCCGGCGCTTTCCATCGACTGGGGTCTGCCGGAAGGGGACATAAAATTAAGCGAGAAGGATAAAATTCATCCTTTTCTTGCCGATGCAAAACTTTTTGACTACAACGAAAACCTTTACGGATAAAATCTTCTTATGGCAAACATACTTATAACAGGAAGCAATGGCCAGCTGGGGAATGAGCTTAAGGATCTTTGGGTAAGTGGTGTCCTTGAAGCTCTAGTTCATAAAGGGGAGCACTATCTCTATTTTACAGATGTCGCAGAGTTGGATATAACCAATCGCGAAGCTGTCGAAAAATTTATCGCAGAAAAAGAGATCGGAATAATTGTAAACTGCGCGGCTTATACTGCGGTTGACAAAGCAGAGGATGATATAAATAGTGCCACTGCTGTTAATGTTGATGCTGCAAAAAATCTGGCCGAAGCATTGGCGAAATTGAATAATAATTCTGATGCCGGCAGAACATCTCCCCTGCTCATACACATCTCAACGGACTATGTTTTTGACGGCAAGGGGTACAAACCCTACCGCGAAGATGACGCTTGCAATCCGGCAGGTGTTTATGGCCGCACAAAACTCGAGGGCGAAAAAGCGGTAGAGAAATCGGGCTGCAACTATCTGATAATCCGCACTTCGTGGCTCTACAGTTCCTATGGGGCAAATTTTGTTAAAACTATTGCCCGGCTTGCAGGGGAAAAGGAGAGCCTGAATGTTGTTTTTGACCAGGTTGGAACTCCCACTTATGCAGGCGATCTTGCAAAGGCGATTGATGCAGTAGTAAAGAAATATTTGACTGTTCTGCCCTCAGTACAGAAATCTATTTGCGGAGTTTATCATTTCTCAAACGAAGGAGTTTGTTCCTGGTACGATTTTGCGCGGGAGATTGTGAAAGAAACAGGCAGTAGTTGCATTGTAAAACCTGTTACATCTGATCAGTTTCCAACAAAAGCTCTGCGCCCGCACTACTCTGTACTGGACAAATCAAAAATCAAATCGGTATTTGGGATTGAAATTCCGCACTGGAGGGAAGCCATTGCCAAAGAAGAATTTTGGAGAAAACTGGGAAAATAATTTTTTAAAACACAAAAATTTAACCGCAAATACGACATATTTACATGAAAAACATACTCATAACCGGAGGGGCAGGGTTTATTGGTTCGCACCTTGTAAGGCTAATGGTAAATAAATATCCGCAATACAGGATTATTAACCTTGACCTGCTTACTTATGCAGGTAATCTGGCAAATCTCAGAGATATTGAGAAGTTGCCGAATTATACTTTCGTAAAGGGAGATATTTGTGACCATGAACATATGCAAAAGCTGTATGCAGAATATGAGATTGACGGAGTGATACACCTTGCTGCGGAATCGCATGTGGACAGATCCATAAAGGATCCGTTCGCATTTGCCCGTGCAAATGTAATGGGGACTCTTTCTCTTCTTCAGGCAGCCAGACTATATTGGAGCGAGGGTGAAAAAGGGAGGGCAGGTTTTGAGGGTAAGTTGTTCTATCATGTTTCAACTGATGAGGTATATGGTTCATTAGAAAACGACGGTACTTTCTTTACCGAGGAGACAAAATATGACCCCCATTCGCCTTACTCTGCCTCAAAAGCATCCAGCGACCACTTTGTACGGGCATACCTCGATACATACGGGATGCCTATCAAAATATCAAACTGCTCGAACAACTATGGCTCATATCAGTTTCCTGAGAAACTGATACCTTTGTTCATAAACAATATACGCCACAACAAACCTCTGCCTGTATACGGAAAGGGAGAAAATGTGCGCGACTGGCTTTATGTAGAGGACCATGCATCGGCAATTGATCTTATTTTTCACAAGGGAAAAGTTGGTGAAACCTACAACATCGGCGG
>DOSU01000030.1 GCA_003513895.1 Rikenellaceae bacterium | reverse complement strand
ATCCATTTATATGAGCCGTCTTTTGCCCTGTATCGGTTTTCAAAATTTAACACCTGCTCCCCGGAAGAGAGACGAGACATGGTATCCATCGTTTTCTTAACATCATCCGGGTGAACAAAATCGAGAAAGCGGGTATTAACGATATCTTTGAGATTATATCCCAGAGTATTTTCCCACGATTTGTTGAGCTTATGAAAATAACCGTCGGTATCTGCGATGCATAACAAATCCAGAGCCAGCGAAAAGAACCTCTCAAGTTCTTCGTTTTTGTTCTTAAACTCAAGTTCTGCTTCTTTTCTTTTTTGCACATTACGCGAAACGCCAAGTACTTCAATGTCTCCGTTGGCAGCCGTCTGAAATTGAGTAGTAGTCTCAATCCAAACGAGACTTCCGTCTTTGCATTTTTGCTGAAGTTCGTTGATAAAGTACGGATGTTCGGATGGATTTTTTATAAAATATGAGAACCTCTCTGGAAGTAATTTCGAAACAATCTTTGCAGACTCAGGACTAAGACTCTCTAAAAGATTTTCCTTTAACGCCTCTTCCACGGTAAATCCTCTGAGACGCAATACCGACGGACTTATGTAAGTTAATTTGTCAAGACTTACATTATAAACCCAAATTACATCCTGGATATTTTCTGCCAGAAGTTTATACATTTCCCAACTCCGGGTAATGTCATCGTTTGAATTCATAATTTCGGACATAGGCAATGATTTTACTCTATCAAATATAAGAATTATTCATTTTACTTCTATTTAAGTTTTTGATTATTTAGTATTAACCCGTAACTTTGAATGCAGAACCTAATGGAAAAGCTATTTGTCGAAATTTTTAATTTGCTGGCAATCGCAGCAATCTTCAGTTTTCCTTTTTTAAAAACAAAAGGCAGGGGAATACTAACTCTTAGCGTAATCTCCATACAGGTTGTCATAAGTTCAATAGTGGCCCTGACGGTTTTTGCCAAAGGAGAAGCCGAATATTTCTATCCCGGTTCCTGGATAACAGGTGAAATTCCTATTCGCATTGATTATCTCTCTGCCTGGTTTATGCTTGTTATCAGTTTTACATTTCTCACCGGGGCATGGTATGGTTTTCAATACCTTAAAAAGTACAGAAATCAGAGTGCCAACATTGCACTTCACGCAATTGCATTTATTCTTGTCTACACAGCACTTATAGATATTTGCATAATTCAGAACGGATTTGCCTTGCTTGTGATATGGGAGGTTATGGCACTAAGCTCTTTTATGGTCATTATTTTTGAGCACCATAAAACTGATACTCTTAAAGCAGGGATTAACTTCTTAATACAGTCCCATGTTTGCATACTTTTTCTCACACTTGCATTCATGTGGGTCAAAATAAAAACCGGTTCATTTGACTTTCTTGCAATTACTGCTTATACATCTTCGCAGCCGGCAGTTACCGGAATAGGGTTGTTCCTTGTGTTCTTTACAGGGTTTGCAATTAAGGCCGGATTTGTTCCTTTTCACACATGGCTTCCGCTGGCTCACCCTGCTGCGCCGGCACATATTTCGGGTATAATGTCGGGTGTGATAATAAAAATAGGGATTTACGGAATGCTGAGGATGCTGATGCTCATAAAAACAGATATGATTACAATAGGCTACTTTATTGTAACGATATCCGTAATTACCGGTGTGTACGGAGTTATGCTTGCAATAGTGCAGCATAACCTTAAAAAATTACTTGCCTATCATAGCATTGAAAATATAGGAATCATAGGAATTGGCATCGGATTGGGATGCCTTGGAGTGGGGTATGGCATTCCTGTTTTGATAATTTGCGGGTTTGGAGGAGCTTTGCTTCATACCCTAAACCACTCTCTTTTTAAGTCACTTTTGTTTTACAGCGCAGGAAATATTTATCAGGCAATCCATACTATGGATATTGAATCTATGGGCGGTTTGCTCAAAAGGATGCCAAGATCGGGATATCTGTTTTTAATTGGTTCGCTTGCAATTTGCGGGCTTCCTCCGTTTAACGGATTTGTGTCGGAGTTCTTCATATATACAGGGTTGTTTAACGCTTTGCTATCAAACCATTTTCTGTTTACACTTTTCATTCTTTTTGCAATTTTTGGCCTTGTTCTCATAGGCGGATTGGCACTAATGTGTTTCACAAAAGCTTTCGGAATCGTTTTTCTTGGAACCCCCAGAAAGAAATTTGACGAAGGCTTGGTTGACGAAAAGCCCCTGAAAATTTTCCCGATGTACCTTGTGGCTCTGGCAATTGTTATCATAGGCATATTGCCATTGCTGCTTATGCCTGCAATTCAGAAAATTGTCCAGTTGTACCAACCGGGGTCTGTAGCTTTTACAACTGTTCAGTTAAAATCGATACTTGACATTCTCTCTTCGGTAGGCTGGTACTCGCTTGGCTTTATTGCTCTCGTTGCGGCTATGTACTACATAAGGCATCTGATAACTGCTAAAAGGGAAGTAACGGCAGATGCCACATGGGGATGCGGTTATACAGGCGATGCGGCAAAAATGCAGTACACTGCATCATCTTTTGTGCGTACCTACAGAAAGCTGGCCGGTCCGTTTCTGATGATAAAAAAAGAGAAGAGAGAGGCATGCGGGTTATATCCGGAGCACATAAATCAGGTTACACATCCGCATGATAAAGTTGAGAACTGGTTTATTGAAAAGCCTTTGCTTTCAATCAGAAAACTGCTTGGCCGCTTTGTGTTTCTCCAGAACGGTAATATTCAGGCATATATATTATATGGGCTCATATTCATAGGGCTGGCAATTTTGCTCCCTTTGATAATAGATAATATTTCCGGTTTTTTTAATTTGTTAAACAGGTTGTAAAATGGTTAGTTTAATACTTATACTGCTGACGAGCCTGTTTTTTATGGGAGTTGTGATTCGCACGAAGAGCATTGCCTCCGGACGGAAAGGCCCCGGTATGTTTCAGCCCATGAAGGATATATTCCGTCTATGGAAGAAGGGATCGGTTTACAGCAGGACAACAACTTTTATATTCCGCATAGCCCCCACAATCTATTTTTCGTCGGTGCTCATGGCGATTTTTATGGTTCCTCACGGAAACAACCCCGGACTGATTTCTTTCAG
>DOSU01000120.1:35614-36322 GCA_003513895.1 Rikenellaceae bacterium | reverse complement strand
GGTCCCGGAAATTTTTTCGTTTACCGGATCGAATATTATCTGCGGGACAATTGTAGTAAGGTCAAGCGCATTTCTTGAACTCTTTATATCCTTAGGGAGAATGCTGTATGTTGTCTTGTCCGGAAGAGTCCTTACCCGGCTCTCCTGAACAGATGCAGCATTAAGCATTTTAATATCTGCTTCCATTTTGTAGTTGAGAAGGATTGGATTTGTGCCGGTTACCACAATAGTATCCTTAATGTTTCTGTAACCAATAAATGAAACGACAAGACAATAGTTGTCCGCGGCCACATTCTTAATCTCATAATTTCCGTTAAGGTCTGTTATGCCTCCGTATTTGAATATAGTCGTGTCCAGAGTATTGTACATAACCACATTTGCAAAAGGAACAGGAAGATTGTCGTTGTCTTTTACGACTCCTTTAACGGAAACCTGGGAAAAGCATAAATTGAATGAAATCAGAAGGAGTAAGCTTGAAAAGAGTTTAAGTTTGATCATTATATTAGTTATAAAGTTTAGCTATTAGACGCGACTTTTATAATATTTGTTGCAGAAGTTGAAAACTTTTTTTTAAAATGAAAGAGGCTGTCTAAAAGTATTTTTAGACAGCCTCTTAGGCACTAATGATTATGAAAATTATTTTCTGCCGTACTGAGCAAGGTCGCCAAGTTCCTCTTCGATGCGTAGGAGTTGGTTATACTTGGCCAT